>DASVKO010000253.1:0-2002 GCA_036385355.1 Dermatophilaceae bacterium | reverse complement strand
TTCGAGTCGTAGTCGGAGAGGTCCCCGACGAGATCCCAGCCGATGCAGATGAACCCGCCTTGGAGGCAGTCCCGCCACTTCGCCGCGAGCTCACCGGGGGCGATCTTGAAGACGCGGACCGAGGTGCGCGGGGCGGCCCAGTGGTATAGGAAGAATCCGAGTTGAAGCGTCGAGAGCGGTTGAAGTGCAGGGATCGAGCGGAGTGCCGTTAGAAGTTGGCGGTTGGCCCGGATCACCGACCAGCTGCTGGCCGGCTGCCCGAGCCGCTCGAGGAAGTGGTCGACGTGCGCCTTCGACGTGACCGGAAGCAAATCATTCGGGAAGTAGACGTAGAGCAGCTTCGTTCGAAGCGCGTGCGCGCCGCGCAGCGCGTTGATGTCGTCGGCCTCGTCAAACTCGCCCGCCGCTGCAAGCGCTAAGGCTTCGACGAATCCGGAACGGACAGCTGCCCAGGCATCACCGACGGAGGCGTACTCCTTAGGGTAACGCCACGTTTGGCCCTTCTTCCGAAGATAGATGAGGTGCTTGGCCGCCGACCCCCCGCTCATGCTCGCGATAGGCTTGGTCTTCCACTCCATCCACCAGCACACTGTGCCGCCGTCAGTCTGCTGGCCGAGCGCGTAGGACTCCAGTGGTAGCTCGGGCCACGACCTGATGGGGAATTGCTCGATAAATTGCTGACGCAGGTCTTCGGCCTGGCCGATGCGCCCACCATCCTGCGAATCCCACGTCGCTAATGCGTCGGTGATCGACTTGATGACCTCGGGAGCCGGCGCCGGAGTTGTGTGCATGTCGTCGCTCATGGCGCTCCTCATAGTGACGGGCCGATCACCGTCCAGGCTGCCACCCCGTCAAGGGGGAAGGCCCCGTGAAGGTCGCGAGTCCTACGATGTCCTGATCTCTGGTCAGCCGAACACCGACACCGGCTGGGCTAGCTGCGGGCCGTTGTTGGCGACGTTGCCGACCGCCCGGGACACGGGGTGGTACCTCAGCCAGTCAGCTGGCGGGGGAGCCAGCAACGCCAGGGCGGTCACCGGGTCGGTACGGCGGGGGTCCAGCCAGGCGGTGTAGTTCGCGGGCTCGACCAGCACCGGCATCCGGTCGTGCAGGTGCCCGAGCTCGTTGATGGCCCGGGTGGTGAGGATGACGGCACTCCACAGCCAGGCGGCCGGATCGTCGCGGTGCTTTGCGGCGTCGCGCCACAGTTCGTAGAGCCCGGCCATCCCCAGCACCCCGCCGTCGCGGGGGGCGAGGAAGTACGGCGTCTTCGCGCCGTCCGGACCGGAGGCCCACTCGTAGTAGCCATCGGCCGGCAGCAGGCAGCGCCGGGAAGCCAGCGCCGCGCGGTACGCCGGCTTGGTCGCCACCGTCTCCACCCGGGCGTTGATCATGCTCGTCGTGCCCACTTTGGGGCTGGCCGCCCAGGACGGGACCAGTCCCCAGCGGACCGGGCGGAGCCGGCGGACCGGTCGGGCCGCCGGCTGGCCGCGGTCGGTCCGCTCGAGCACCGCGTACACGGACTTGGTCGGGGCGATGTTCCAGTCCGGCGGCAGGTCGCCGGCCGCGGGAGCGTCCGAGTTCCCGGCACCGTCGGCCGCTTCGTCGACCGGGTCGATCCGGTCGACCCCGAACAGACCGGCGAGGTCGCGCGGATCCCGGCCCGAGGCGTACCGGCCACACACGCCGACCACACTGACATCTCGGCGCCCTGGCCGATACCCGCGCAATACGGACCGTGCGGCGACCAATGGGACCTACAGGGCGCGTACGGGTTCGGCTCTGCTGGACGGTTCCTCAGGTGTTGTAGCCGTAGCCCCTCAGGTGGAACCCCGGGCAGTCGAAGCCGCAGAGCTCCCCGAGCGGGTGGTTGTGGCCCGCCTGGTTTGGCTGCCGGTACCCGCCCTGAAGGTTGCCCGGGCAGTCGAAGCCGCAGAGCTCCCCGAGCGGGTGGTCGTGGCCGGGGTTCGACCGGTACCGGGCCTGGAAGTTGCCCGGGCAGTCG
>DASVKO010000252.1:0-1770 GCA_036385355.1 Dermatophilaceae bacterium | reverse complement strand
CGTCGAAGTGCAGTGTCAAGAGCCCTTCAGGGGGAGCGACCGAGCGGTCCGCAGCGTCAAGCGAAGTCTGCCGCGCCGTGAAAGTGCCCGTGTGAGCGGGATAAGGGAGAGCCGAGCCCCGTCCTTCAGGGTGAAGGCCATGGAAGCGGTGAAGAACCTGGAGAGCAACCGTCAGGAACTCCCCGGCGTAGAGGGCGCGGAACGTTCGGAAGGTGATGGCGGGAACTGGGGAGGCCGTCCCCGGTCCGGTGTCTGCGGAACAGCATCGGAGCGTGGCGTCCTATAACCGGTGAGGAGCCGGGAAGTGGACGACCAGCCGGGACGGCGTCGGAGGCGGCCGTAGTACTGATCGACCCGGACGGACAACACAACCGCCGGGGAGGGAAGGGCCGCTGCTTCGTCCATGCGTCTGGTGACAAGGAGTGGCCGGTGAGTGCCGTCGTGGCTAGTCCCACCCTCGGGGTCGAGTCTCTCGACCCGGTCCGTGCCTTGCAGCATGCGCTTTACCGGGCGGCCAAGGCTGATCCCGGACGAAGATTCCACGCGCTGTATGACAAGGTCCACCGCAGGGACGTCTTGGCGCGGGCGTGGTGGTTGGTGCGTCGTAACTTAGGCGCGCCAGGCATCGACCACATCACCATTGCCGACGTCGAGGAGTACGGGGTGGCCCGCCTCCTTGATGAACTGGCCGCGGAACTACAAGCGGGGCGGTTCCGGCCGTTGCCTGCCCGCCGGGTGTTCATCCCTAAACCCGGTTCGGCTGAGCAGCGACCGTTGTCGATTCCCGCGATCCGTGACCGGGTTGTGCAGGCTGCCGTGAAGATCGTCATTGAGCCGATCTTCGAAGCGGACTTCTTGCCGTGCTCGTTCGGGTTCCGGCCCAAACGGTCGGCGCACGACGCCTTGCAGGTACTCGTTGATGAGTCCTTCCAGGGCAAGCGGTGGGTGGTGGAGACGGATGTCGCGAACTGCTTCGAAGCGATTCCGCACTCCGGGTTGATGTCCGCGGTACAGGAAAGGGTCAGCGACCGTCGCCTACTTGGGCTGCTCCGCGCGTTTCTACGCGCTGGGGTGATGCACGAGGGCACGGTCCGGCGGGCCGTGACCGGTACCCCGCAAGGCGGGGTGGTATCCCCGCTGCTCGCCAACGTTTACTTGCACCGGCTCGACCGGGCATGGCGTGGCGCGTACGGGACGCCGGTCAGGTACGCCGATGACCTGGTGGTGCTCTGCAGGTCCCAGGGGCAGGCGGTCGCCGCGCTGGCGCGGCTGACCAGCTTGCTGGCCGATCTCGGCCTGCAACCGAAACAGGCCAAGACCAGGATCGTGCACCTGACCGACGGTGGCGAGGGATTGGACTTCCTCGGCTTCCACCATCGGCTCGTGCATCCCAGGTTGGTGCATGGGACCAGCCAGTTCACCTTCCTAGCCCGTTGGCCATCGCGCAAGGCGATGCAGCATGCCCGGGACCGCATCCGGTTCATGACGATGCGGGCCCGGTTGGCTGCGCCGGTCGAGCAAATCGTGCAGGAGCTGAACCTGTTCCTGCGCGGATGGGCTGGGTACTTCCGATACGGGAACTCCGCCCAGGCGTTCGACAAGATCCGCAACTACGCGGTGATGCGGCTCGCGCTGTTCCTGGCGAAACGTCATCAACGTCCTAGTGCCTGGGGCTTCTCCCAGGTCTACCGATCGCGTGACGCGTTCGGGCTGGTCTCCCTCAATGGAATCGTCGCCGCACCCAGGCCCCACCAGGCCTGGCGGGCTCCG
>DASVKO010000251.1:0-11565 GCA_036385355.1 Dermatophilaceae bacterium | reverse complement strand
CGGCGAGGTGCTGGCCTTGGTCGCGGTCAGGTTGAGGGCGAAGAGGAACTCGTTCCACGCGAAGATGAAACAGATCAGTCCCGTGGCGGCGATGCCCGGGCTGGCCAGAGGAAGCACGATCTTGCGCAGGATGAGGAGCAGGGAGGCCCCGTCCACCTCGGCCGCCGCCAGCACGTCCTTCGGGATCTCCGCCATGAACGAGTGCATCATCCAGATCGCCACCGGCAGGTTCATCCCGGTGTAGAAGATGACCAGGGCGATGATGTTGTCCAGCAGACCCAGCCACTGAAACGTCAGGTACACCGGCAGCAGGGCCGCGATCATCGGCAGGAACTTGGTCGACAGGACCCACCCCAGCACTCCCCGCACGCTCCCGATCGGCTTGACGGCAGTGGCGTACGCGGCAGGGACGGCCAGCACCACGACCAGCAGCGTCGAGAACCCCGCGGCCATCAGCGAGTTGAGCATGTACGGCGTGATGTTGCGGCTGAAGACGAGCCGGTACTGGTCCAGGGTGAGCGGAGCCAGCAGGTTCGGCGGCGAGGTCGCCGCATCGACCTCGGCGTGGAACGAGGTCAGCACCAGGAAGGCGATGGGCGCGAAGGCGCACAGCGCCAGCACCCAGGCCAGGACTCCGAGCGGACCACCCTCTCCGGGCTTGCGCCGGGTCTTGCGGCGCACGGGCTTCGGCTGGGTAACGGTCTCGGTGCTCATCGCTTCTTTCCCGTCTGGGTGGTGACTAGCGAGCTGACCAGTCGCATGCCGAAGTTGGCCACGATGACGCTGATGATCACGATGATCACGCCGGCGGCCGCAGCCTGGCCGTAGTCGTACTTGCGGAAGGCGGTGAGGTAGATCTCGTACGGCAGGTTGGTCGTGGCCGACCCCGGACCTCCCTGGGTGATCGCGAACACCTGGTCGTAGGTGTTGAGGAGGTAGATGATCCCCAGCACGGTGGCCAGCTCGAGGTACTGGCGCAGATGGGGCAGTGTCAGGAAGCGGAACTGCTGCCATGCGCCGGCACCGTCAACGGTGGCGGCCTCGGTGATGTCGGAGTCCTGGGACTGCAGACCGGCCAGGGTGATGAGCATCATGAACGGGGTCCAGGTCCAGATCAGGGTGACCACGATGGCGGCCATCGGTGCCACACTCACCCACACCGGCTGGGGTGCATCGAAGCCAAAGGTCTGGCCGAGCCACGCCAGCATGCCGTTGAACATGCCGTACTCGGGGTTGTAGATGAGGTGCTTCCACATCAGCGACGACGCCATCGGCATGATCAGGAAGGGCGTGATCAGCAACGTCCTGACGACGCCGCGTCCGAAGAACTTGCGGTTGAGCAACAGGGCGAGGCCGGTGCCGATCACCAGCGAGAAGAACACGCTCGAGGTGACCATGACAACCGTGTTCCACATCGCCGCCCGCATGCGGGGGTCGCTGAGGACCTCCGCGTAGTTCGAGAGGCCGCCGAAACCAGTGTCGTTCGGATACAGGATGTTCCAGTTGAGGAAGGACATGCCGATGGTCACCACGAAGGGGATCTGGGTGACGACGACCAGGAAGATCAGCGCAGGCAGCAGGGGGCGTCGGCGACGACGGCCGAGCATCTTCTCCCGGGCTTCAACCTTCGTGCGCGCTGCGGCAGTGCTGCCCGGGGCTGCGGGGGGCGTGCTGGTGGCGGTGGACATGTGGGGCCTCCGTGGATCGGTGCGGGGCGGAACCGCAGGGGCGTCCGCCCCGCACCTTCAGGAACTGTTCTTACCGGTGACTGCTACTTCTTCTTGGCCGAAACCGCTTCGGCCAGCTTCTGTGACGCGTCTATGGCCTCCTGGACGCTCTTCTGACCGGCCAGCGCGGCACTGACCTCCTGACCGATCTTCGTTCCCATGTCGGCGAACTCAGGGATGGCCATGTACTGGCAGCCGGGGGCCGGACGAGGCTGCACACCACAGTTGCTCGGGTCCGACTGCTCCAGGGCGTTGAGCATCTGGGCGCTGTAGGCCTTCGTGGCTGCCTTGTACTGCGGGATGGCGAAGGTCGACTGGCGCTTGCCGTCAGGGACGCGAGTCCAGCCGAGCTGGGCGCCGGCCTCCGACTCGTACTCCTTGCCCGATGCCCAGGAGATGAACTTCCAGGCGTCGTCCACGTTCTTGGTGGTCTTCGGGACGGCCCATGCCCACGCCCACACCCAGCCGGCCCGGGCCTTGTCGCGCGGGGCGTCGGCGTAGCCGACCTTGCCGACCACCTTGGACGAGGCCGGAGACTCGACCGAGTTGGCGGCCGAGGTCGCGTCGAACCACATGGCCGACTTTCCCTGGGCGAAGTTGTTGAGGCACTCGGTGAATCCGGCCTGGGTGGCGCCGTTCTCGCCGTACTTGGTGACGAGGTTGACGTAGTACTTGAGGGCGTTGGAGGTGCCCGCCGAGTTCATCTGGGCACTCCAGTCCTTGTTGAAGAAGGTTCCGCCGAAGGAGTTGATCATGCTGCCGACGACCGCCATGTTCTCGCCCCAGCCGGGCAGGCCTCGCAGGCAGACCGGAGAGACGCCTGCCTCCTTCCCCTTGAGCTTGGCGGCCAGGGTCTCGATCTGGGCCCAGGTCGGCTTGGCCGGCATGGTCAGGCCGTACTTGGCGAAGAGGTCCTTGCGGTACATGGTGAACGCCGACTCACCGTAGAACGGGATGGCATAGAAGTTGTTGTCCTTCGACAGCACGCTCTTCATGGCCGGCAGGATGTCGCCGACGGCGAACGCGGTGTCCTTGTCAGCCATCGGCTGCAGGTTGGTGAGCCAGTCGTTGGCAGTCCAGACACTGCCCTCGTAGGCGCCGATGGTGACCACGTCGTACTGACCGGCCTTGGTGGCAACGTCCTGGGCGACCCGGTCACGCAGCTCGTTCTCCGGGAGGATGGTGAAGTTGACCTTGATTCCGGACTTCTTCGTGAAGTTGGCGGCAGCCAGCTTCTCGAGGTCCTTCATCTGGGGGTTGCCCACCATCAGGACGTTGAGCTCGCCGCCGCCACTGCTCTTGCCGGGGGCAGCCGTGCCCCCCGAGGTATTGGCGCCGCTGCACGCGGTGAGGACAAGCGCCCCCGCGATTCCCGTGACCGCAAGAGCCTTCGCGCTGTTCTTTGACATGCCGTTTCCCTTCTGCCTTGTTGAGAACTGTCGTAGCGGATTCATGCCTGGGACCAGCCCGGCGGGCTGTCGATCTCCTGTGCCGCCCGGGCAGCGAGCAGCGCGGCGCCCACCGCACCGGGCTCCAGGACGCTGGCCAGGACGGCTTCGGGGCCGAGCTGGGCGACGCGTACCTGTGAGATGAGCGGATCGTTGAGCCAGCCGCCGAAAGCCGCGGCGTGGGCGTACGGGCCGAGAACGGCTTCCATCCGGGCCATCAGCGCGCTGGAGCTGTCAACCAGCTCTTGCACGGCACGACGCCACACGGCGGGCCGGGACGCCCCGTCGGTGATCCCGCACAGGTCGAAGCCGTCATAGGTGACGTTGTCGAGGTGGAGCTCGGTGCCGGGGTCCGGACAGTCGAGGGCTGCCCTGCTCAGTGCCATCCGGTCCGCGACGGTCTCACAACCGAGCAGGGTGGCGAGCCGGGCAAGCGTGATGCCGGTGGGCAGGGCCCCCAGGACGGTCCACCGGTCGCCGAGCGGGTGCCAGTCGACGGTGCCGCCACCGTGCACCACCGTCATCATGTCCTCGGGGGTCAGGTCGGGGGTGATGATGCGCACCTGTGCCTCGGCCGTGCCGAGCGACAGCCCCAGGAAGCCGGGCGCGCTGTCCCCGGTTGCCAGTGCCCCGACCGGGTGGTCATGACCCCCGGTGGCGACGCTTGCCTGCTGCAGGGAGGCAGGCAGCGAGGCCAGGGTGCGCCCCAGCAGGGTCCCGCCCGGCACGAGCTCTCCGGGCAGCAGCCACCGGCCGGCGCCGAGGAACTCCAGAGCCTCGTCCCACCACGTCCGCGCCGCGATGTCGACCAGACCGGTGCGCGAGGAGGTGGAGATCTCGGCGGCCTGCACCCCGCAGAGCCGCCAGGCGATGTAGTCGGGGATGTTCAGCCAGCGCTGGCCGCGGGTGAAACGGTGCCCGCGGTGGCGCAGCATGTCGAGCTTGATGATGGACGGGGAGATCGAGCAGTCCCGCCCGGTGGTCAGCATGAAGTGCTGACGGCCCAGAGCCTCCTGCACCCGGACCGGGTCCCCCAGGGTGTGGTGCCACGCGAAGGCCGGAGCGAGCGGACGCGAGTGGGCGTCGAGCAGGGCGCCGGTCTCGGCCATTCCGGTCACCCCGATGGCCACGACGCTGTGCCCCTGGGCCTGCGCCCAGTCGGCTGCCGCGGCAGCGACCGCGACGGCCACGTCCGCGAGCTCGTCGAGGTCGGCCTGGGTGCCGTCTGCCCGCTGCTGCCACGGGGTGAGGGCCGATTCGCAGTGCAGCTCCGAAGCGTCCAGCCCGACCACTTCAGCCTTGATCCTGGTGGTCCCCACGTCGATGCCCAGGGCGACCTTGTCACCCATCGTCATGGCCGTTCAACCTCACCAGCGCCGCCGAGGGCTCGGACAGCGGCTGCCCGGGTGTCGTCAGCGGATGTACGGCGACTCGCCCGGCAAGATCCTCCCTGATGGGAAACAGCGTGGTGCCGTGGGCGACTGCGCTGGAGGCCCACAGCATCGCCGTGGCGAGTCGCGCCTGCCGCGTCTGCCCGCCGGCGAAGAAGCCGGCCAGGAGTGCATCTCCGGCGCCGACCGAGTTGACGAAGGGGACGCCGGCGGCGTGGGCGTACAGGGCGCCATCACCGTCAACCAGGAGCGCGCCATCAGCCCCGAGGCTCGCGAGCACGGCTCCTGCGCCACGCTCGCGGGCCACTTCCGCGGCGTCGGCGACCTCGCCGAGGGTGCCGAGCCGGCGGCCGGTGAGCTCGGCGAGCTCATGCACGTTGGGCTTGATGAGGTCGGGCCGGGCCGCAAGGGCCAGCTCGAGGGCATCTCCGGAGACGTCGACGACCACGTCGACCCCGGTCGCCTTGAGGGTGCCCACCATGTCGCGGACGAAGCTGGCCGGAACCCGGGCGGGAAGGCTGCCGCAGATGAGCACGACCGAGGCATCGACGCTCGCACCGATGATCGCCTCCCGCAGCCGGCCGGACTGCTCCTCGGACAGGGCGGCTCCCCGCTCGTTCAGCTTGGTGGCGCTTCCCGGGCTGATCAGGGTGATGTTGGTGCGCACCTCTCGCCCGGTGTCGACGACGAGGTGCTCGAGCCCGGCCTCTGTGAGCATTCTGGCCATGAGCTTGCCCGTGCAACCGCCGGCCGGGAAGACCGCGCGGGTGGGGACGCCTGCACGGTGCAGCGCCCATGAGACGTTGACCCCCTTGCCGCTCGGTTCGCGGCTGGACCGCACCGCGCGGTTGACCGCCCCGAGCTCGAAGGAGTCCACCTCGATGGTCCAGTCGATCGCGGGCGCCGGCGTGAGGGTGACGATCATGCGAGCTCCGTCCCCACGCCGGCGTCCGTCAGCGCCCTGCGGTGCGCGTCCTCGGTCTCGACCCCGGTGACGACCAGGTCGATCTCGGCGAGGTCGGCGTACTTGACGAGCGAGTTCTGGCCGAACTTGGTGTGATCGGCGAGGAGCACCACCCGCTCGGAGTTGACGATCATGCCCCGCTTGACGGCCGCCTCCTCGGGGTCGGGCGTGCACAGCCCGCGGCTGAAGGAGATGGCGTTCGTGCCGACGAAGGCGACGTCGAAGTGGAAGTGGGAGTCGTCCAGCAGGCGTTCGGTCCAGGAGCCGACCTCGGCAAGGGTGTTCGGGCGAACCCGCCCACCCAGGGTGTGACAGCTCAGGAATCGCTTGCCGGCGACGATCCGGGCCACCGTGAGCGAGTTGGTGAACACCCGAAGGCCTGCCCTGCCCTCCAGGAGCTCGGCGAAGGCCAGGGTCGTGGACCCGGCGTCGATGAAGATGGCACCCTCGTCGGGGACCTCGTCCAGGGCCCTCGCTGCAATTCGGCGCTTCTCCTCGAGGTCTTCGGTCCGGTTCACGACGTCGGGCTCGAACGTCATCGACGGCACCTGGAGGGCGCCACCATGCACGCGTCTCAGCAGCCCCTGGGACTCCAGGGCAACGAGATCCTTGCGAATCGTCTCGGTCGAGGTTCTGAGCTCGGAAGCTGCCCTGGCCACTTCGAGGCGACCGTGGGTGCGAACGGTGTTGAGAAGCTCCTGACGGCGTTCAGCCACCAGCAACATGCTCCCCTTCGTCACCGTGGCCTCCTTGCCTCGGAATACGACATACGCGGTGAATCATGGCCTTTGCGATGATTTTAGCTGTGAAGACCGTGCGTTCAGTTGGAACATTCCTCGCGTTTGATTGGGGATCCTTGCGTATAGTTGGGGCCTGCGTCAAGATGTTGGCTATGCCAATCATTGCGATCCAGGAGCTCATGGGCCCGCCCGCGAAGAACACCGTCGCCGCCTTCAACGTCATCACCATCGAGCATGCCGAGGGCATCGTGGCCGGCGCCGAACGGGCCGGGCTGCCGGTGATCCTGCAGCTCAGCGAAAACGCCATCAAGTACCACGGCAGGGCCCAGGCGATCGCCGCGGCGACCGTCGAGGTGGCCCGCGCGTCCTCAGCTGACGTCGCGCTGCATCTCGACCACATCACCGACCTCGACCTCATGCGACTCGCGCCAGAGCTGGGGTACTCCTCGGTCATGTATGACGGCTCGCACCACGACTTCGACACCAACCGTGACCTCACCCGCCAGGCGGTCGACTGGGGCCGTGCCAACGGCATCTGGATCGAGGCCGAGCTAGGTGAGGTCGGCGGGAAGAACGGCGCCCACGCGCCGGGCGTGCGCACCGACCCCGCACAGGCTGCCCAGTTCGTCCGGGACACCGGCGTCAACGCGCTGGCGGTGGCTGTCGGCTCCTCGCACGCGATGGTCGAGAAGACGGCATACCTCGATCAGGAGCTGATCCAGCGCCTGCGTGCCGCGGTGCCGGTGCCGCTCGTGCTGCACGGCTCGAGCGGGGTGCCCGATGCCTCGATCGCCGAGGCCGCCCGCAACGGGATGGTCAAGATCAACATCGGGACGGCCCTCAACATCGCCTACACCGGCGCCATCCGGCAGTGGCTGGCCGAGAACCCGACCGCGGTCGACCCCCGCAAGTACGCAGCCAGGGCGCGCGAGTCGGTGGCCGACACCGCGGCTCACTACCTGCGGGTGGCGGCCGGCCTTCTCTGACTGGTCATGACCGACGGGGCCCGGCTCCGGCTCAGTCGCCGATGGCGCGGTGGCGCTGGTCAGCTCCAGCCGCACCGTACGGGTAGTCCGCGACGACGGGTGCGCTCACGGTGTCGAGGCGTTCGAGCTCCTGGGCAGTGAGCTCGACGGAGACAGCTCCCAGGTTGTCGGCGAGCTGCTGGGTGTTGCGCACCCCCAGGATCACCGAGCTGACAGCAGGCTGCGCCTCCAGCCAGGCCAGCGACACCTGAGCCTGGCTGATCCTCCTGGACGTCGCGATCTCCTCGACCGTGTCAAGGATCCGCCACGTGCGTTCCTGCTTGTTGCGAGGCTCCCACGCCTCCATCCCGCGCTGCGGGTCCTCACCCAGACGGGTCGCGCCGGTCGGGCCGGCGTCACGCCGGTACTTGCCGGTGAGCCAGCCGCCCGCCAGCGGCGACCACGGCAGCAGGCCCATGTTCGCATCACGGCAGGCCGGCACGATCTCGGACTCGATCTCCCGCACCAGCAGGCTGTACTGCGGCTGGTGCGTCACCGGCGGGGTGAAGCCGTGGGCGCGCGCCACGTGCACGGCCTTGGTCAGCTGCCAGCCGAGGAAGTTGGAGAACCCGTAGTGGGCGATCTTGCCGCTGCGCACGGCGTCGTCCAGGAATCGCAACGTCTCCTCCAGCGGGGTCACGGCGTCCCAGGCATGCATCTGGTAAAGGTCGATCTGCTCCACGCCCAGCCGCCGCAGCGACGCGTCCAGCGCTCGACCGAGGTGGCGACGGGACGTGCCGAGGTCGTTGTGGCCATCGTCCATCGCGAAGCGCCCCTTCGTGGCGATCACGACCTGCTCCCTGCCCCTGGGATGGGCGGCGAGCCAGCGCCCGATGATCGCCTCCGACGCCCCCCTGCCGTACACGTCGGCGGTGTCGATCAGGTTGCCGCCGGCCGCCACGTAGGCGCCGAGGATGGCGTGGGACACCGCCTCATCGGCCTCCGCGCCGAAGGTCATGGTTCCCAGCGCGTACGTCGAGACGACAGTTCCGCTGTTTCCGAGGGTGCGATAGTGCATCGGGTTCCTTCGTCAGTGTGGACGGTGAGCGGTGTGGACGGTGAGCGGTGAGGCATCGATCGCGGGCGTCGACCTGCCCCACTGTGCCATTCACGGGGAATCGGCACCGCGGGCGACCCGGACGGCGCGAAGCAGAACGAGGCTCTCGGGCAACAGGTTCGGCGCCTGCACCCCCATGTCGCCGAGCACCGAACCCCTGAGCCGGATCCCGCCGGACCACCACGGCAGCGACGGGCCGCCGGCCGCCGGGATACCCTCCCCGGGAGTAAGCGGGCGCACGTCATACGTCGCATCGGGGTCCAGCCCGGGCAGCCGGACCCGGCCGGCCGGCGAGGCGACGCCGGTGGCCACCTGGGCGAGGGAGTACACCGCCTCGCTTCCGTCGTGGGCAACGACGCCGTGGACCCAGAGGGCCGGGTCAGGATGGTCACCGACAACACTGCGACCGGTGTGCAGCAGTCCGCGGTACTGCTTGTAGGCCGTGATCCAGGCCGCGAGCCGGGTGCGGTCCGCCTGGCTCGCCGTGCTCAGGTCCCATTCGATCCCGAAGTGGCCGAAGAACGCCGTGCCGGCGCGGAAGTCCAGCACATGCTGGCGGCCGGTGGTGTGCGCAACGGCTGATCCGACATGGCAGCCGATCAGCTCCCAGGGGATGAGGGCGGCCGTCCACCGCTGAATCTGTTGTCGTTCCAGCGCATCGATGCAGTCCGAGGCCCAGACCCGGTGGGTGCGCTCCAGGACGGCGAGGTCCACCCGGCCACCGCCAGAGGAGCAGGACTCGATCTCGACCCCTGGGTGGCGTCGCTCCAGCTCGTCCATGAGGGCATAGGTGGCCAGGGTCTGGGCATGCACGGACGGACGGCCCGTCCGGGAGTCCCCGGCCTCGTGCAGATCGCGGTTGTGGTCCCACTTGAGGTAGCTGATGTCGTGGTCGCGCAGCAGCGCATCCAGCTGGGCGAGGATGTGTTGATACGCCTGCGGAATCGCCAGGTTGAGCGTCTGCTGGCTGCGGGAGGTCATCGGCGCCCGGTGGGCATCGGCGGTCATCACCCAGTCGGGATGAGCGCGGGCCAGGTCAGAGTCGGCGTTGACCATCTCGGGCTCCACCCAGATGCCGAACTCCATGCCCAGACCGGTCACGTGGCTGATCAACGGCTCGAGGCCGTCCGGCCAGACCTGCGCGGAGACGACCCAGTCGCCCAGCCCGGCCCGGTCGCTGCGCCGGCCCCCGAACCAGCCGTCGTCCAGGACGAACCGCTCGACGCCGACCTCGGCCCCCAGATCTGCCAGGGTGGACAACCGCCCGAGATCGTGGTCGAAATAGACGGCCTCCCACGTGTTGAGGGTCACCGGGCGTGGCGAGACGGGGTGCACGGCCCGGGCCCGCAGGTGGGCATGGAACCGCCCGCTGAGCTCGTTGATGCCACGGCCCCACGAGCCGTAGAGCCACGGGCTGGAGTACGACTCACCGCGGCCCAGCCGTGCCTCCCCCGGCATCAGCAGCTCACCGCCGCCGAGCCAGCTGACCCCGGCGTTGTCACGCTCGGCCACCAGGCGGTGGTTGCCGCTCCAGGCCAGATGAGTCGCCCACACGTCGCCGGATTCGAAGCCGAATCCAGCGGTCCCGGCGAAGAAGAGCAGGCTGGCGTCGAGCCCGGTGCGACCCCGCCGGTTCTCGCGGGTATGGCTTCCGAGGGTGAAGGGGCTGCGTTGCGGCGAACGTTCGCGCAGGTGACGCCCGGTCAGGTCACACAGCTCGGTTGCCCGGGGCGGCACGGGAAAGGTGGGCAGCAGGCAGTCCAGCCGGAAGTCGTCGGTCCCGCTGTTGGTGATCGTGGCACGCTGGCGGAGCAGCCCCGACTGCGTCATCTCCAGCTCCCAGAGGCAGTCAAGGCCGAGGGCCGGGTCCTGCGCCATCACCCTGAGCCGGTGCGCAATCGGCGGGTCACCCGCTGGCGAACGCTCGCCCGATGCTGAGCGCTCACCTGGTATCGAAGGCTCGCCTGGTATCGAAGGCCCGCCTGGTGGCGGAGGCCCGGTGAGGTCCCGACTCCGGGTGACGAAGCGCGACGACCACGCCCCCGTGTCACGGTGGCCCGAGAGCCCCGGCGTTCCCATCCATCCGCGGGACTGCTCGGGCAGCACACTGACCTCGACCCGGTCATCGGTCTGGTTGGACCCCTGCTGCGGCAGGCCGGCCAGCGCCACCGACGCCAGGTCCTCGCCATCCAGGGGCCCGAGGTCGGCCCCCCAGTAGGGAATCCCCGGCAGGCCATCGCCCTGGCAGTCGATGAGGACGCTGACACCGCCACCGCGCCAGTGGATCAGTGCCGGCTCGATCTCAGGCATGGGAGAGCACTCCTTGGTTCTGCGGATGGAGATCTTTCGGCTGGAGCTCCTTCGACTGGATCTCTGCGACCGGATTTTGCGACCGGACGCACTCAACCCTTGCTCGAGCCCAGTGTGAGCCCGGCGACGAACTGTTTCTGAAGCACTAGATAGACCACGAGCGTGGGGACGGCCGTCATGATGGCCCCGGCCGCGATGAGGTTGTAGTTCTGGGCGAAGACGCCGTTCAGGTTGTTGATGCCGGTCGTGATGGGGAGCCGGTCGCCGCTCTGGATGAACAGCAGTGCTCAGAAGAAGTCGTTGTAGATCCAGATGAACTCCAACGTGGCCAGCACCGCGAGAGCAGGTCTGGTCAGCGGCATGATGATCTGCCGGTACTGGCGAAAGACACCGGCGCCGTCCACTCGCGCTGCCTCGCCCAGCTCGGATGGCAGGGCTTTCACGTAGTTCGACAGCACGAACGTGCAGAAGCCCACCTGGAACCCCACGTTGGCGATGATGACGCCCTATTAGGTGTTGAGCAGTGACCCGGAGTCGCCGATCGACGGTCCTTCAACAATTCAAGACATTTATCATCACATGTTGGATGTGCCTGGTTGCGAGAGTCAACCGGAGTCGATTTTGGCTTCTGTCCATGCTGAGATGCGACCAGCCTGGACAGTGACAGTAGGTGAGTCATGTCTTGTTTTGTTGGGTTTTGAGAGCTAGGTTGCTGCAACATGACGGCAGGAGACTCGGTGCGCAAGGGACGGATGTGTGAGCTCACGAGCGCCCTGTCGGGGCAGATCGCCTTCGGCGGTGATTGCAACCCGGAGAAGTGGCCCGAGCAGAAATGGCTCGAGGACGTGCGGCTCATGCAAGAGGCAGGGGTCAACCTGGTTACGGTCGCGGTGTTCTCGTGGG
>DASVKO010000250.1:0-21822 GCA_036385355.1 Dermatophilaceae bacterium | reverse complement strand
TCATGCCAGTAATCATACCGAAGTCCCGCGCAACGCCAATGCGCGACACACCATATTCGCTGGCTACATATATCAAGCGCAAACCGAGCAACACCACAGGTCAACAGGGCAATCAGCCCTCAAACCGTCCGTAACTTCGGCCTAGGACGAGAGGCGTCGGATGCCGCTGGCGGATCGGTGACGGGTCACCGACCCGGCGGCGGGGCTACTCCTCGGAGCATGTGTTCGAGCACCTGGGCGACGCCGTCGTCGCCGGCTGTGGGTGCGCGTCTGGATGACCGACGGTTAGGCGCGTGCGATGTGCGTGGCGATCCTGCCCGCCTCGATCCTGATCTGACGGAGCATCCCGGCCGGAGAGACGAACTGACCGCAGAAGTAGAGCCCCGGCAGAGCGGTCGGACTCCCGGATGTCACGGGGATGCCATTGGGGTCGCACACTTCGCGCCACTGCACGAGGAACTCGTCAAGGGCGGGGGAGTATCCAGTGGCGAGAACGAGGGCGGCCAGGACCAAGGTCTCGCCATCGGTGAATACAACGCCGTCCTCGGTGAACCGTTCGATGTCTCCGTGCACCCGAATGCGCCCGGCGCGAATATGGTCCATGGTCCCGATGTCCAGCAATGGGATGTGGCGGTCTCGCGCGATCTGTGTGTTTGGCCCGTAGGGGAGCTTGCGCAGGCCGACCTTTCGGATGTCGCCGATGCTGGCGCGGATCATCGGCCAGGCCAGGGCGTCAGCGACTGCAGGCGGTAAGTGCTGCATCAGGACGCCCAGCTGTAGCACCGGGACGACCCCGAACAAGTCCCGCGGGATGACGTTGACCGGGGAGCGCACGGCCAGGTGAGCCTGCGAGCCTCGCTCCACCAGGTCGATCGCCTGTTCACATGCCGAGTTGCCGAAGCCCACGACCAGTACTGGTCGGCCATGCCACGGGTCGCCGTTGCGGTACTCGCTGGAGTGCATGACCTGCCCCCGGAAGGTGCTGAGTCCCGGCCAGGTCGGGCGAACAGGTCGGCGGTTCGCTCCGGTGGCGATCACCACGCTGCGCGTCCGCCACTCCTCGTCACTGGTTGTGGCGACCCACTCATCGTCATGGCGCTCGAGGTGAGTGACTTTCTGCCCGAAACGGGGTTCGAGCCGGTGGTGGACGAGGTAGCGCTCCAGGTAGTCCACCACCTGATCCCGAGTCGGGTAACGCGGCCACTCCGACGGCACGACCAGCCCCGGAAGAGCAGACGAGGACTTCGGGGTGTGCAGATGCAACCGGTCGTAGTGCTGACGCCACGCCTGCCCGACGACGTTGCTTGCCTCCAGCACTTCAAATCGCTGACCCGACTCCTTCAGACAAGCCGCAGTAGCGAGGCCTGCAGCCGATGCCCCGATGATCAGTGTGTCGACCATCCGCGTCATGGTCACAGGCTAGCCCGGGGGCCGGGTCACGAACATATCCGCAGGACTCCAACCGCCCCACCGGATCTGGCCAGATCATTCCGGGCGGCCAGCGGGTCAGCACCTACCGGATCAGACCCCAGAGGTCCTTCGGCAGACTGTGCGCCCGCTGGTCGTGAGGAGGCGAAATCGCTGCTGCCCTGGTCCCAGGTCAACGTCTTCTTCAGGTGCCGCCGCAGCGGACGGAGCCCGCGCCACCACCCTCAGGCGGTGGTCACCTTGTCGCCCGTTGCTGATCGACGCCAGCTTGCAACGGCCCAGCCAACACCGTAGGGCGCTTCCGCCCAGAGCACCTCGCCGATCATGTCGCCACCTGCCGCGGTAACCAGCAGCGGCCAGACCTGCGGTCCGGTCGCCCCCAGCTCAGCACCGAGGTCGACATCAACCTGGGCCAGCCTGCGCGGCTGCCCCGAGGCAAGCGCCACGCACACCCCGTCGTCATACTCCTGTGCGCGGGCATCCTCTGAGCGTGGTGCCTTGGGCCCGTGGCAGGCCGCCCCGTCTGCCACCACGATCAGAGCCACCCGGGCGCCGTCCGCACCCAGCTTGGCGCCCAGAACCGCAGCCTCGCTGCCGCTGGTGGTGATCCACCGGGCGGATGCCCACAGGTCACCATGGTCCGGGTGTGCCGCAAGATCACGACTTGCCAGATAGCGGGCGACCATGATCGGCGTCGGCAGGTCGCGGTCGCCTCGCTGCCCCTCAACCAGGGCTGGGAGGACGACATCCCGCCCGAAGCTCGCAAACGACACCGGCCCGGCGGCGTTGAACTCCCCCGGCTCCCCCGGGCCCACCACGACAAGCTGTACCGGCCCCGAACCCTGCCGCTGCCCCGAGACGGACCCCCTACCCGGACCAGAACCCGAGCCCGAGCCGGAACCCGAGTCCGGACCAGAACCTGCACTCGGACTCGACGGCGAACCAACAGTTGCTAACGGCGAGCCGGGTGACGCCGCAATCAGATCGGAGAGGGCCCCGGACACCACCTGGTCCGCGACCTGACGCAGGTCGTCCAGCTCGTGAGCGGCAGACCCCATCAGCTCGGCGACGAACGCCGGAGGTCCGGGGACAACGACAGCGGTGATGAGCACGGCGCTCAGTCTTTCAGCGGCAGACCCCGGCCGCGACTTCTCGCACTGCCGGCCGGCCGATGGACGGCATACCGAGAGTGACCGCGGGACGACCCGAACCGGGCACGTCCTGAAGGGCCTCCCAGGCATCGCCGCCCGCAGTTCGACGGACGGTGAAGAGGCCACCCTGCACGCCGGAGTCGGCTACCAGATGGTGCGGGGCGGCCCGGGTCACGCTGACCTCGACGACGTCACCGGGACGCGGAGCCTCGACGTCCTGAGGGACCGCGAAATGCACGAGACGGTTGTCGCGCGCCCGTCCGGACAACCGGGCGGTCGCGGCGTCCTTGCGACCCTCGCCCTGAGCCACCAGAACCTCGACCGTGCACCCCTGAAGCTTGATGTTCTCCGCCCAGGAGAGCTCTTCCTGGAGGGCGAGCAGGCGGTTGTAGCGTTGCTGGACGACGGCCTTGGGGATCTGGTCGGCCATGGTGGCGGCAGGGGTGCCGGGGCGGATGGAGTACTGGAAGGTGAAGGCGCTGGCGAAACGCGACGCCCGCACCACGTCCAGGGTCCCCTGGAAGTCCTCCTCGGTCTCGCCCGGGAAACCGACGATCAGGTCGGTGGTGATCGCGGCGTCGGGAATGTGCTCACGAACCGTGTCGAGGATGCCGAGGTACCTGGCACTGCGGTAGGAACGACGCATCTCCTTGAGCACCCTGTCCGAGCCCGACTGCAACGGCATGTGAAGGCTCGGCATGACGTTTGGCGTCTGCGCCATCGCGAGGATGACGTCGTCGGTGAAAGCCGCCAGGTGGGGGCTGGTGAAGCGGACCCGTTCCAGTCCGTCGATCTGCCCGCAGGCACGCAGCAGCTTGCCGAACGCCAGCTTGTCGCCGAACTCCACGCCGTAGGTGTTGACGTTCTGCCCGAGCAGGGTGATCTCGATGACGCCCTGAGCCACCAGCGCCCTGATCTCAGCCAGGATGGCGCCAGGACGACGGTCCTTCTCGCTGCCCCGCAGGGTCGGGACGATGCAGAACGCGCAGGTGTTGTTGCACCCCACCGAGATGGACACGAACGCGCTGTATGCCGAGTCGCGTCGGGTGGGCAATGTCGAAGGGAAGACGTCCAGACTCTCCAGGATCTCGACCTGAGCCTGCTTGTTGTGACGGGCGCGATCCAGCAGGGCCGGAAGTGAGCCCATGTTGTGGGTGCCGAACACCACGTCCACCCAGGGCGCCCTGTCCACGATCGTGGCACGGTCCTTCTGTGCCAGGCAGCCACCGACCGCGATCTGCATGGCAGGGTTCTTGATCTTGGCCGGGCGCAGCTGGCCCAGGTTGCCGTACAGCTTGTTGTCGGCGTTCTCCCGGACGGCGCAGGTGTTGAACACCACGACGTCCGCGGTCTCCGGCGGGTCGGAGACCCCCGCGATGTCGACATAGCCGGCTGACTCGAGCAGCCCGGACAGCCGCTCGGAGTCGTGGACGTTCATCTGGCACCCGTAGGTGCGCACCTGGTAGGTCTTCATCGCATCGACCAGCGTACGTGCTCCCGCCCCGGTCACGTTTGACCGGTCAGCACACAGCGTGAACTAACGGTTCGCTATCTGTGGCGCCATGTGGGTGACCCGGATATTCTGCGATGACGCATACCAACCATTGACGGGGTGTAGATGACCATGCGACGACTCCTCCTTGTGTTCGTGCTTGTTGGGGCGCTTGCCGGGTGTTCCTCCGGATCGACCAAACTGGCCAGCTCGGCAAAGTCGGCGACCCCCACGTCCGCCACGTCGGCGACGCCCAAGGCAGCCACGTCGACAACCCCCAAGGCAGCAGCGTCGAAGGCCGCTCCGGCAACCCGCAAGTCAGCCGCAGCGGTCAAGGTGACCGTCGGAACAGCCACCAGCTTCTGCGCGGCCTTCAAAGAGATGCAGAGCGTGAAGGCCTCCGACGGCGCGGCCGCCGCCGGTGCCGCGTACCAGACCATCTCGGCCGAGATGCGCAAATATGCCCCCACTGCCATCAAAAGCGCAGCCGGGTCCTATGCCGACGTGATCGAGAACTCCGGGAAGGCCCTGAAATCCGGCACCCTGCCAGCCGCCATGGGCGGTACGACCAAGGACCTCGCGAGGGTCACCATCTGGGTCAGCAAGAACTGCAAGAGGTAGGGACCGTCCTTCTCGTTGCTGGCGAGAGGTTCTCCGCCACGGAGGGTGCGACGGCGCGACCAATCAACTGACGGAGTGTGCCCGACGATGCGACGATCTCCTCTGCTGCTCGTACTCATGGCACTGCTTGCTGGGTGCTCCTCCGGATCAGGGAACGTGGCCGGCGGCTCGGGCAGCGATACCACCAAGTTCTGTGCGGCCGTCACGAGGCTGGAGAGCGCGAAGGACTCGCCCGACGTGGCCGCCGCCGGTGCCGCTTTCAGCTCCGCAGCCGCCGACCTCCATGCCTACGCGCCCACGGAGATCAAGGCCGCCACCGAGACCTACGCCGCGATGATCGACGACCTCGGGAAGGTCGCGAAGTCCGGCACCATGGACCAGCCGACCCTGCAGAAGGAGCTGACCAAAGGCATGGCCACCAAGGCGGATGACATTGCGAAGGTCGCCATCTGGGTCAGCAAGAACTGTCCCGGAAAGTGACCACGCTCTGCAGGCTGGGCCCCGGGTCAAACGCGCTCTGACAGGACAGGTTTCGTGGACCGGCTCCGCCGGTCTTCTGGTCAGACGTCTCCGCTAGTCGGGGAGGTGTTCGGGGGCATCCGCGATGGCCTCACGGATCACTGAGAAGGTCATGCTCGGGGGGTAGCCCTTGCGCGCCAACATGCCAGCCAGCCGGCGGGTCTGCACCTGGATGCCCAAGCCGTGCATCGCCCGTAGCTTCTTGTCGACCAGCGCGCGAGCCCGATCTCGTTCGGCCTCGTCGGTGATCGAGGCCAGCGCCTCTTCGGCCAGGTGGTTCTCGATGCCCTTGGTGCGCAGCTCACGGGCGAGCGCGCGCCTGGCCAGACCGCGTCCAGCCTGCTGAGAGCGCACGAGCATCTCGGCGTAGGCCTGGTCATCGATCAGGCCCACCTCGGTCAACCGGTCCAGCACGGTCGCCGCCACGTCCGCCGAGCAGTCGCGCTGCTCAAGCTTCTGCATCAGCTCGGCACGGCTGCGGGGCGCCATGGCCAGCTGGCGCAGCACAATCTGCCTCGCCACCTGGTACGGATCCGGCTCCCTGTCCTGCTTTGGCACCTCAGGAGCCGGATCGGGTACAACGCTGAGAGCGCGTGCGTCGGCCGATGCAGCCGCCGCGAGCGCAGCCTCTTCCTGCGTCTCCATCGTCCTGGGGATCAGAAGTCGACCGGCACGGCCCTGACAGGCGCGCCACCGTTTGAGGTGTTACCCACTGGTGCGCCGACGAATGATGGGTCACCACCCGGCAGACCACCGTTTGAGGTCCCACCAGCTGAGGTGCCATGAGTCGGCAGGTCCTTGACCGGCTCACGCTTGACCGGCGCCGTCTTGGCTGACGCGCCCTTGATCGGCACCGTCTTCACCGACGACGCCTTCTTGGCCGGCACGGCCCTGACTGGCACGGCGGCGACCGGCTCCGGCTGCTGGTCGACCCGCGGGCCGATGCCGAGCTTCTCCTTGATCCTCTTCTCGAGCTCGTCGGCGAGGTCGGGATTGTCCTTCAGGAACGACCGGGCGTTCTCTTTGCCCTGCCCCAGCTGGTCGCCGTCGTACGTGTACCAGGCGCCGGCCTTGCGGACGAAGCCCTGCTCGACACCCATGTCGATCAGTCCGCCCTCACGGGAGATGCCGAACCCGTAGATGATGTCGAACTCGGCCTGTTTGAACGGGGGGGCGACCTTGTTCTTGACGACCTTGACGCGGGTCCGGTTGCCCACCGGGTCGGTGCCGTCCTTCAGTGTCTCGATGCGCCGGACGTCCAGCCGGACCGAGGCGTAGAACTTCAGCGCCTTGCCACCGGTGGTGGTCTCGGGCGATCCGAACATCACTCCGATTTTTTCGCGGAGCTGGTTGATGAAGATCATCGTCGTGTTGGTGCTGCTGATCGTGCCGGTGAGCTTGCGCAGGGCCTGGGACATCAGCCGGGCCTGCAGGCCCACGTGGCTGTCACCCATCTCTCCCTCGATCTCGGCGCGCGGAACCAGCGCCGCCACCGAGTCGATCACGATGATGTCGATGGCCCCGGAGCGGATCAGCATGTCCGCGATCTCGAGCGCCTGCTCGCCGGTGTCGGGCTGGCTGACCAGCAGGGCATCGGTGTCGACGCCGAGCTTCTGGGCGTAGTCCGGGTCCAGCGCGTGCTCGGCATCGATGAAGGCCGCGATGCCGCCGGCCTTCTGGGCATTGGCCACCGCGTGCAGGGCCACTGTCGTCTTGCCCGAGCTCTCCGGGCCGTAGATCTCGACGACCCGCCCGCGGGGCAGCCCGCCGATGCCCAGGGCGACGTCCAGGGCGATGGACCCCGTGGGAATGACGTCGATCGGGACGCGGACCTGGTCGCCAAGCCGCATCACTGCACCCGTGCCGTGTGCCTTCTCGATCTGCGCCATCACCGCATCCAGCGACTTCACGCGATCTGGTCCAGCCATGTCCCTCACCTGCCGTTTCTGTATAGGGTCCGCCGTCTACCTGCGACCGACACCTATGCGGTATGCATCTCGTGTCGAGTCAGACGTTACGAGCGGCCACCGACAGCCCCTGCTCATCAGGCGCAGGCCTGTGGACAGTGGGAATGCCGGGGCAACCCATGTGGAAACACTACCCGAACAGATGTTCGATTCGACAACCATCGGACATAGGACACGCCGCGAGTTTGCGACCGGGGCGGCTCTCCGCCCGCCAGGGCCATCCGCCGCGCACCGCATTGCCGCATTGCCGCATTGCCGCAGTGCCGCAGTGCCACAACACCGCGGTGCCGCAACCCCCGCAACATGTCAGGACAGGAGCAGCTTCTCGAGCCGGCGGGCAGCCCCGAGCAGTCCGAGCAGCCCCAGGACCGCGAGGTAGGCCACGTGGACCAGCAGCGCGGGCCCCACCTCGCCCAGCATCAGCGCCCGCTCCAGAGCCACCCCGTGATAGAGCGGCGTGGCCTGGACGATCCACTGCACGGACTCCGGATAGAGCGCGAGCGGGAAGAACGTCGCGGAGAACAGGAACATCGGCTGGATCGCCAGGTTGACGTAGTCGAAGTCCACCCAGGAGCGCATGTACGTGGTGGCGAACATGCCGACCGCCGAGAACGCGAAGCCGATCAGTGTCGCCGCCGGCAGGGCGAGCAACGCCCACCAGGAGTGCACGGTCCCGACCGCCCAGGCGACCAGCAGGAACGCCGCGGCATACAGGGCACCGCGGATCAGCGACCAGGCGATCTCGCCCACCGCCACGTCCCGCGGCCCCAGCGGGGTGGCCAGCACCGAGTCGTAGAGCTTGGCGAACTTGAGCTTGAAGAAGACGTTGAAGGTCGAGTCGAACACGGCGCCGTTCATGGCCGAGGTGGCCAGCAGGGCCGGCGCGACGAAAACCGCGTAGGGCACGCTCTGACCGCCGTCGGTGGTCACCATCTTGATCAGCCCGCCGAGCCCGATCCCCAGGGAGAACAGGTAGAACACCGGCTCGAAGAAGCCCGTGAGGATGGCGATCCAGCCGTGCCGGTAGCTCATGATGTTGCGTTCGACCAGGATCCGGGCCATCCCGGCGCCGGCCGGCATCGGCACCATCCGCGCAATCCGCGAGGTGCCCCCCCTGACCGGAGAGGGAGGCGCGGGGCGGGAGGAGGCCGCGGACGTCATACGACCAGCCTCGTGGTGAAGGCGCGGCGCGCAAGCCAGCCGCCGACCGCGATCACGACCAGCAGGTATGCCGTGTTGCCCGCGATGCCGACGAAGTCAGGCGAGCCGAGGGCCAGCGAGCGGTTGGCCTCGACGCCGTGCCACAACGGGGTGAGCCACGCAACCGGTCGCATGAAGGCAGGCAGCTGACTCACCGGGAAGAAGATGCCGGAGAACAGGAACAGCGGCGTCATGACGAAGCGGAACAGGATGTTGAACCCTCCGTCGGTCTCCTGCCCGGCCGAGAACGCGAACACCGGTACCGCGAAGGCCATCCCGGTCAGCACGGTGATCGGCAGGGCCAGGACGACCCACCACGAGCTGAACGACCCGAACAGCGCGGCCACCCCGATGAAGATGGCCGTGGCGCCGGTGATCTGCATCGCGACATAGATCAGGTGGCCGAGCAGGACGTCGTTGATGCCGACCGGCGTGGCGAGCATCGCGTGGTATTTCTCGTTCCAGCGGATCGCCCCCATCACCGGATAGGTCGACTCCCCCATCGCCACCCACATCGCCTGTGCCGCAAGGATTCCCGGCACGACGTACTGCAGGTACGGCACCCCGCCGACGCCTCCGGCGGACGAGTCCACGAGGCTGCCCAGGCCGAGGCCGATGGACAGCAGGAACATCAGCGGCGAGAGGAACCGCCCGAAGAGGCTCCCCCGCCAGGTCCGCTTGTATGCCGTGACCCAGGACCCGAAGACCGGTCGCCATCTGGCAGCCGCCGGCGGGGTCGCCCCAGGGGCTGTCGCATTGACCGAGGCGCTCATCAGTCGATCAGCCTGCGTCCGGTCAGGTGCAGGAACACGTCCTCCAGGGTCGAGCGGCGGACCAGCGAGGACATGGGCCGGACCCCCCTCTCGTGGACTTCCGCGGCGGCAGCGTCGCCGTCCTCGGCATACACCAGCAGGCGGTCGGGCAGGACCTCGACGCGCTTGCCGATCCCGGCGACGGCGACGCCGTGCTGGGCATGGTCGTCGGTGTCGAAGCGCAGCTCGAGGACCTCTTTGGTCGAGTACTGGGCGATCAGCGAGCGCGGCGATCCCTGAGCCACGATCTTGCCGTGGTCCATCACGACGAGCCGGTCGCACAGCTGCTCGGCCTCGTCCATGTAGTGCGTCGTCAGGACCAGCGTGACGCCGCTGCGCTTGAGCCGGAACAGCCTGTCCCACAACACATGCCGGGCCTGCGGGTCGAGCCCGGTGGTCGGCTCGTCCAGGAGCAGGATCTCGGGCCGGCTGATCAGCGAGCGGGCGATCGTCAGCCGCCGCTTCATGCCACCCGAGAGCGGCTCGACCCTGGTGGTGGCCCGGTCCGTGAGCTGGGCGAAGTCGAGCAGCTCCGTTGTCCTGGAACGGACCTCGCTCTTGGAGAGGCCGAAGTACCTGCCATAGATCCAGAGGTTCTCCTCGACGGTGAGCTCCTCGTCAAGGGTGTCCTTCTGCGGGACGACGCCCAGGCGCGCCCGGATCTGGGGGCCGTGGGTTGCCGGGTCCTGGCCGAACACGCGCAGCTCGCCACCGGTCGCTGGGGACACGCAGCCGACCATCTTCATCGTCGAGGACTTGCCGGCGCCGTTGGGCCCCAGGAACCCGAACGACTCGCCCCGCTCCACCGCGAAGTCGATGCCGTCCACGGCGATGAAGTCGCCGAAGCTCTTGGTCAGGCCGGTTGCGTGGAGCAGAAGCTCGGGGTCAGGACGAGTCACACACCCAACGCTATCCCCCCGCCGCAACAGGTTTCCGGTCCCCTCAGCCCCCTTTCCTGAGGTCCCGCATCTCCTTCGTGTGGTCCCGCATCTCCTTGCCGAGCCACCGGTCCGGCGGCACATCCATATCGGCGCACAGGGCCAGCCAGGCCTCACGGGGCCCGGTCCCCGACTCGAGCGCCTGCTGGGGTGTGCGGTTGCCGAGCGCTCCCAGCACGTGGTCACGTGCCAGCGAGCGTGCGTAGGCAGCACCGAACTCGTCGTCCATCAGCCGCCAGAAGTCGCTTATCCGCATTCGGGGAGTCTTGCACGCGACGGCCCAGACCGTCAGGGCGCAGGTTCGTCAGTGATCGCGCACCCGCACTCGTGCGCCATCAATGACGCGGGAGCTCCATCGGCCGGAAACCTTTGCAAAAGTATCTATGCATAAGTTCCTTTGCAGTCTAGGGTCAGGGCATGAGCAACCGATACGTCCCCGACCCGGATCAGGACCTCGTCCTCGACACGTCGACGATGAAGGCTCTCTCCCACCCCCTGCGCGTCCAGATTGTCGGCCTCCTGCGACGCTACGGCCCTGCTACCGCAACCACCCTCGCCCAGCGCCTCGGGCTCAACACCGGAGCCACCAGCTACCACCTGAGGCAGCTGGCGGCATACGGGATGATCGTCGAGGACGAGGCTCAGGGCAACGCCCGCGACCGGTGGTGGAAGGCGGTGCACCGAAGGACCTACCTCGATAGCGGAGAGCTCGGCGTTGAGGAGACGGGCGCGTATCTCGCCACGATCGCCGAGGTCCACGCCGCCACCCTGCGTCGCGCGGTGCAGGAGATGCCCTCCCTGCCGGATGAGTGGCGCGATGTCGGGGCGCTCAACGACTACTGGCTCCTGCTCACACCGGAGGAGACCAGCGCGATGCTCGAGGAGCTCTACGGGGTGGTGGGGCGCTACCGCACGCAAGACGACGCCGCCGAACCTCCGGAGAGTGCCCGCCGGATCTCGCTGCAGCTTGAGGCGTTCCGCACCCCCGGCGACGAGACATGAGCAGCACCAACGCCATTCACGGGTCACGGCGCAGCCTCTACGGTCTTCTGACCGCGTCAGTCATCTCCGTCGCGGGCACCCGCATCTCGGCGATCGCGATCCGTGGTTCGTACTCACCACCACCGGGTCGCCGACGAAGATGGGGCTCGTCACCCTGTTCGAGATGCTTCCCTACGTCGTCGTCAAGGCCCTTGGCGGTCCGCTGATCGACCGCCGGGGACCGCGCCCGGTCAGCATCAGCGCGGATGTCGTCAGCGCGGTCGTCGCCGGGCTGATCCCGGTGCTGCACCTGACGGGGCAGCTGTCCTTCCCCGTCCTGCTGGTTCTGGTCGCCGTTCTGGGAACGGTTCGGGGACCTGGTGACGCCGCCAAGTACGCCCTGGTGCCGCAGGTCGCCCGGGAGTCCGGTATGTCGCTGGAACGGCTCGCAGGCCTGGAGGGCACCGCAGACCGCACGACCTCGATCATCTCGTTCGGTATCGCCGGCGGCCTGGTCGCACTGGTGGGCCCCATCAACGCGGTGATCGTCGACGCGGCCAGCTTCGGGTTTGCGGCGATTGCCCTCGCCGTTACCGTCTCCCGCAGGCCCCCCGGCGGCGAACCTGGTCAGGTGAGCGAGGCGGCATACCTGCATCGACTTGCCGAAGGAGCCCGATTCCTGAAGGGCGACCGGCTGCTCTCGTCGGTGGTTGCCATGGTCGCGACGACGAACTGGCTGGACGCGGCATACGCTGCCGTCCTGCTGCCGGTGTGGATCCACGACCACGGGTACGACACGACCCAGCTCGGGCTCATCGGCATGACCTTCGCCCTCACCGCGGCCGGCGGAAGCCTGGTGGCGACAGCCCTCGCGGGCAGGCTCCCGAGACGACTGGTCTTCCTCGGTGGCTTCCTGCTCTGCGGCGCTCCGCGGTTCGTCATGCTGGGTCTCGACATGCCGATGTGGGCCATCCTGGTGACCGTCGCCATCGGCGGGTCCGGTGCCGGATTCATCAATCCCGTCCTGGGGGCGATCTTCTACGAGCGGGTCCCGCCCCACCTGATCGGCCGGGTGAGCGCACTGGAGGACTCCCTCTGCTGGTCAGGCGTGCCGCTGGGCGGGATCAGCGCCGCCGCCGCGATCGCTGCCTTCGGCCTCGCCCCCGCCCTCTTCATCGCCGGTGGCATCTATCTGACGGCAACCCTCGTCCCAGGACTTCGGCCGGAGTGGAAGGAGATGGACCGCAAACAGTCAACGAAGCAGCCCAGTCCGGTCTCTTCACCCGGGTAGGTCGGGGTGGCGGTCAAGCCGCACGAACGTCGGCACTTCAGAGGGGTTTGTCGAGGTGATCGCGGCGGCGGCTCCGGCCCGGCCACCCGGGATGCGCGGTGCTCACCGTCGTCGGGGGCGGCGACGATCCCAAGCTCCATCGCCCTGGTGACGGCTCGGGTGCGGTCGTCGACGTCGAGCTTGGCGAAGACCCGCAGCAGGTGGGTCTTCACCGTTGCCTCGCCGATGAACAGCACCCGGCCAATCTCGGCATTGGTGAACCCACGCGCCACTTCCACCAGCACCTCGCGCTCGCGCGGCGTCAGCTCAGTGGGCGCCGGCGCGCGCATCCGGGACACCAGGCGCGCCGCGACCGGGGGCGCCAGCACTGTCTCCCCGCGCGAGGCCGCCCGCACGGCCGCCGTCAGCTGCGCGGCGGGGGTGTCCTTGAGCAGGTAGCCGGTCGCGCCCGCCTCCACCGCGCGCAGGATGTCGCCGTCGGTGTCATAGGTGGTGAGCACCAGCACGCGAACACCGGGCAGCTCTCGGGTGATGCGGCTCGTGGCGGCCACACCGTCGGTCCCCGGCATTCGCAGGTCCATCAGGACGACGTCGGGGAGCAGGTCCATGGCGAGGCGGACTGCGACCTCGCCGTCGCCGGCCTCACCCACCACCTCGAGGTCGACCTCGGCGGTGAGCAGTCCGCGGAGCCCCTCGCGGACCACGGGATGGTCGTCGACGAGCAACACCCGCACGACGCCGGACGGCCCGGACTCCGGCGGCGTGGACGGGTCGCTCACGGCACGCACACCCTGACGGTCGTGCCGTGCCCCACCCGGCTGATCACCTCGAGAGTGCCGCCGACCTCCTCCACTCGCGCAGACATGCCCGCCAGCCCGAAACCGCCACCAGGCAGGCCGGCCGCATCGAAGCCCCGCCCGTCGTCGGTGATCTCGATCAGGGTCGGGTCACCCGGATCGCTGCCGAGGTCCAGGCGTACGCCCACGTGCGTCGCGGCCGCGTGCTGGCGAATGTTGCTCAGGCACTCCTGCATCGCCCGCAGCAACACCACCTCATGCTCGACCGGCAGCCGCCGGGGCGTCCCCGTGCACTGCAGCACGACCCGCGAACCGACTTCGCGCCCGAACCGCTCGCTGAGGCGTCCGGCTGCCTCCGCCAGCGAGGAGTTCTGCAGGTCAACCGGGGCCAGGGCCGCCACGAGGACTCGCGCCTCGGCCAGATTCTCCCGCGCGGTGCTCTCGATCAGCCCCAGCCGCTCCTGCGCTGTGGCGGGATCCCGCCCTGCCACGGCGGCGCCCGCGACCTGCGCCAGCATGAGGATGCTCGTGAACCCCTGCGCGAGGGTGTCATGGATCTCATGGGAGAGCCGCTCGCGCTCAGCGAGCACCCCGCGGTCGTGCTGGACGAGGTCGAGGGTGGCCCGGGTCGCCCGGAGCTCCTCGATCAGGGTGGCCCGCCGCTCGCTCTCCCGCAAGATCGTGCGAACGAACAGCCCGATGAGCAGAGCAATGGCAAGGTTGAGCACACCACTGGCAACCGCATCGGAACTTGCCTCCCCGGTCCAGTTCGCCCCGGCCATGAGGGCCAGGGAGTACACCGTGGCCACGCCGGCGGCGGAGGCGACGGCGACGCGTATCCGGCCGAACAGGGCGAACACCTGAGGGAAGAGGGCGAAGAGCAGCAGGCCCGCGTCACTGCTGATCAGCGTCAGGCCGCCCAGCAGGGGCAGGGCGAGCCCGAGATAGGCCACGCCGAGCCACTCCCTGTCGGTGTGCAGGGCGCGCGCCCCGGTGAGGGCGTACCACCCGAGCAGCACGGCCAGCAGCACGAACCCGACCGGCGAGTGGTGGTTCAGGGCGAAGATCAACCCGACGACGGCCACTACCCCGACGAACGCCACATGCCACCACACGACCGTCCGGGTCCACCACAGGTTCTCGACTGTGGCCACCGGCCGGCTGGGCGCGAGGCTAACGCCGGTCGCGGTGGCCGTTGACACCATCGCTGGCGCTGGCACCACCGCTGGCGCCGGCACCACGGCTGGCGCATCGACTGGCGCAGTGGCCGGCGCCGGCCGCCCGGCCGTCACTCCTCCCCCCGCCGCGTCCAGCGGAAGGTCCGCAGCGAGATGGCCAGGCCCAGCACCAGCCACACCGCCAGAACCCCGGCGACGGTGGTGAGCTCCCAGCCTCCGGCGGGCTCGGCCCCCGCGAAGGACTCGGGCAGGAACACCGAGCGCAGCCCCTGACACATCCACTTGAGCGGGAACAGCGCCGCGAGCTCCTGAAGCCTGGCGGGCAGGTCGCTGAAGACGAAGAAGACCCCGGAGATGAACTGCAGGATCAGGAACGGCAGGGTCACCCCGGCCGACGCGCTCCGGCCGCTGCGGGCCACGGCGCTGAACGCGATGCCCAGCAGCGAGCAGGCGGAGATCCCCAGGATGAACGCCCAGGCCAGGATCACCCACCCCGAGGCGTCGGGCAGCGGCACGTCGTAGAAGAGCGTCGCCACCGCGAGCAGGACGGCCAGCTGCGCGCGGCGTACGGGGGCGCTCGGTCGTGCGTGCGGCGTCCGGTCCGAGCGTGGCGGCGGTCATCGGGGTCCCCCTTGAAGGACGAGGGCATGCGACGTCGGGGCTTTCACTGCGACCGCCGGCAACGGCTCTGCGCGGGCGATCATCCGCAAGTAGACGTCCTCCAGGGTCGGCCGGGCCACTGACAAGCCCGGCACCTCGCCTCCGAAGCGCGCCGCCAGCTCGGCCACGACCCGGGTCGGCTCGGCCGTCGCCAGGGTGCGGACGCCCTCGGGGTCGCGCCAGGAGACCACCGTCTCGTCCTCGTCGCGACCGCCCAGGGTGGCCGGCGTACCGACGTCGAGCAGGCGGCCCGCAGCGATCACGCCCAGCCGGTCGGCGAGCTGCTCGGCCTCGTCGAGGTAGTGCGTCGTGAGCAGGATCGTCGTGCCCTCGGCGGCCAGGTCCGTGATCAGGTCCCAGAACTGACGCCGAGCCTCGGGGTCGAAGCCGGTGGTCGGCTCGTCGAGAAAGAGCAGCTCGGGCCGGCCCAGGATGCCCAGCCCCACATCGAGGCGGCGGCGCTGGCCCCCGGAGAGCTGACGGGTGCGCGAGGACCGCTTGTCCCCCAGCCCGATCCGGTCGATCACCTCGTCGGGGTCACGAGGGTCGGGGTAGTAGACGGCGAAGTGGCGCAGCACCTCCGCGACGGTGAGCTCCCCGAGGTCGTTAACCGACTGGAGCACGATGCCGATCCGGGCCCGCCAGCCGGCGGGGGGACGGCCCGGGTCGGCGCCGAGAACGGACACCTCACCGGCGTCGCGGGCGCGGTATCCCTCCATGATCTCGGTGGTCGTCGTCTTGCCGGCCCCGTTGAGCCCGAGCAGCGCGAAGACCTCGCCACACTCGACGTCGAGGTCGAGGTCGGCGACCACCCGGCGTCCGGCATACGTCTTGACCAGGCCGCGTACGACAATCGCCGGGCCCGTCACCGCCGGGACCGTCACTGCCGGGACCGACTCGCGGGAACGCCCTGCAGTGCGTCTGTCTGTGTCATGCCCGCCATCCTGCTCCCCCGGGCCGGGGCGCGTCGTCCACCAGCCGGTCCTGCCCGGGGTCCACCACCCGGTTGACGCCGCCTTGATGACGCCAGCCAGTGGTCGGGGACGGACGGGCAGCCCGTCAGGGGCAGGTCCGGGTTCTGGGCGGGTCCTTGGCCAGGCCGTATCCTGCCCGACCGTCACCGCAGGCTCGTTCCCCGCGGCCGTCTCGCTGACCCGGGTCTCAGATCCAGCTGAGGTGCTGGCGCAGATAGAGGAAGCCGATGAACGCGAACACGTCGAGCAGGAAGTGGGCGACGACCAGCGGCAGGACGCGCTTGGTGCGCTGGAACCACCAGGCGAAGATCAGCCCCATCACCATGTTGCCGACGAACCCGCCGAGGCCCTGGTAGAGGTGGTAGCTCCCCCGCAACACGGCGCTCGCCCCCAGCGCGCGACCGTTCGACCACCCCAGCTGGCGCAACCGGGTCAGCAGGTAGCCGACCACGACGACCTCCTCGAGCAGCCCGTTCTGGGCAGCCTGGAGCAGCAGGAGCGGAACGCGATACCAGGTGTCGGGGACGTCCACGACCGCCAGGTTGGCGCTCACCCCGAGCTGGTGGGCGGCCCAGACCAGGATCAGGCCCGGTATGCCGATGAGCGCGGTGAAGCCAACGCCCTGCAGCAGGTCCGTGCGGGTGGGCCGGCGGAAGCCGATCGCGAAGCCCGCGGTCGCCGGGTCGCGCGAGAGCAGCAGCAGCGCCAGCAGGACCGGCATGAGTCCCTGGACCACGCCCGTGAGGTCGTAGGCGATGTTCAGCCACATCTGCGCGGTCTTCGCACCGGAGGCGACGGTTGCCGTGGTCGCCGAGATGCCACCCCGCACGGTGAGCTCGGCCTTCAGGTAGGCCAGCAGGGCGTAGATGCCGGACATCCCGAGCGAGACGCCGAGCACCGCGAGCACTTCGACGCCGCGATGCCGCACGGGTGGGTTCGCCGTCTCGGCCGCGGAGGTCACGCCGTCAGTCTGCCCGAAGACTCACGGCACCGGTGCCTCATCACGCCGCCGCACCCGGAACGGTTCGCCGGGTGGCGGAACCGTCCTGCACCCGGAGACGTCCTACCACTGTGAACCGGAAGCGATGGGTCGTAGTCGCCGCCGGCGCAGCAGCGCTGGCCGTGCTCATCGGCGTTTCCCTGGTGTGGGCCGGCGGTCGTGCGGCGGAACCGTCCGCCTCCCAGCGCGAGGCTTTCGGGTTCGACGCGGCGTATGCCGACCCCGACCCGATGGTGCTCGTCGCGCGCTATGGCGACTCGAGCAGCTGCCCGAGCGTGGCGGTGCGCCACACCGTCGTCCAGCAGCCCGGCCGGGTCGTGGTGACCCTCACCCGAACGGCCATGCCGGCGGACCGTGCCTGCACGTCCGACTACGGTGCCAAGCTCGTCCGGATCTCGATGACCGCCCTGCTGGGCAACCGGGCAGTCATCGACGGGTCACGCGACAAGCCGGTGCCCCTCTCGACCGGCACCCCGCCTTTCGGCTGATCCCTTCCTGGTGGCGGCGAGCCGTTTCACTCAGATGTCGTCCAGGGTGAAACCGCCGGACGCCGCAGGATCTGCGGGCGGCGGTGCCGGAGGACCTGCTGAAGGCGACCCCGCCGGTGTACCTGCAGGCGATCCTGCCGAAGGACCTGCGGCGGGCTCTGTCGGAGACGTGGCAGACGACGCGCTCTGCTGTGCCGGCGACTGCGGCGCAGCTTCCGTCGACCCCTGCCCGGTCTGCCCGAGCGGACCGTGCGCCGCGACGTGGGCGTCCACCGCGCCGAGCGCCGCCACGACGTCGTCGCGCGAGCCCCCGCTGCGCTGCTCGGCGTAGAACGCGCGCCCGAGGTCGCGCAACAAACCGTCCGCGGCCCGCGAGGTCTGCGCCTCATCGAGCTTGGCCTGACCCTGGGCGAGACCTTGCTGCGCCTTGGCACTGGCCTGCTGCGCGGCTTCGCGCGCCTTGTCCATGAATCCCATGTCCTAATCCTGACTGCCCGAGAGCAAACCACCCAGCGGGCCTTGTTTGTCGTTGCCCACGCCCATGTTCTTGGCGAGAGCGTGGGCCAGTCCTTCGATGGTCATGGACTGGAGGATGACCTGGCCGTCGCCCTCCAGAGTCGCCAGCGAGAGTCCCTCGCCGCCGAACATCCCGGTCATCATCGTCTGGGTGTTGAGCGCCCCGACGCGCTCCACGCCGTACCGCACGGTGTCCTGGAATGCCACGACGCAGCCGGTGTCGACCTGGATCTTGCCACCGTACTTGGCGGGGTTGAGCTCGATGAAGTTGCCGGCTCCGGCGATCAGCACCGTGCCGATCCCGCTGAACCGCTCGAGGACGAAGCCCTCGCCGCCCTTGCGACCGGTCTTGAAGCCGGAGAACGCGATGTCGAAGTCCACGGTGGACTCGGCTGCCACGAACGCGTCCTTCTCGGCATACCAGCCGGTCGTGCCGTCCAGCTCCAGGGCGCGCATCTCCCCCGGCAGGACGCCCGCGAAGGTGACCAGGCCGCTGCCACCGTCTGCCCGGTAGTACTGGAAGGCCAGGCTCTCACCGGCGAGCACGCGCTTGCCGACGTCGAGGGCCTTCTGGAACAGCCCCCCGGCGCTCGACTGCGCGCCCTGCTGGTTGCCCTGGGGCTTGGTCAGCCGCGTCTCCACCGAGACGTTGACCGTCTTCCACAAGAACTTGCCTGCCTCGCAGTAGACGGTCTGTCCCTCCGCGAGCTGGCACACCGCCATCTGCATCGCATTGCCCACCAGCTTGTGTGCCAGAGCCACCAGAATCCTCCCCGAAAGTCAGGACTACTGCTCGGCACAGTACGCGGAAATGGTGCGAGGCACACCCGTTTCCCGGACTTCAACAGAAATCAGAAGCGGTATGTCGCCCGCCTCACTGGCCGCTTCCCACGACCCTCTCCCCGGACGTCCGGGCGTCCGGCCGGTGGCATTGTCGGCGGGAAGTGGCAGGCTGGTTGGTCATGAAGAAGGGCGACGTCCTCGACCGCTTCTCGCCCGCGACCCGAGAGTGGTTCAGCGGGAGCTTCGCCGAGCCCACAGCCGCACAGATCGGCGCATGGGATGCCATCAGCTCCGGTGCCCACACCCTCGTGGTGGCCCCGACCGGCTCCGGCAAGACGCTCTCGGCGTTCCTGTGGGCGCTGGACCGGCTGGCTACGACTCCCACGCCCGCTGAGCCACTGCGCAGGTGCCGCGTCCTGTACATCTCGCCGATGAAGGCCCTGGCCGTGGACGTCGAGCGCAACCTCCAGTCCCCCCTGGTCGGCATCGGCCACGCCGCCTCCCGGCTCGGCCTTCCGAAGCCCGAGGTGAGCGTCGCGATCCGGTCCGGCGACACCCCTGCGGCTGACCGCAGGCTGTTCGCCCGCCGGCCCTCCGACGTCCTGATCACCACCCCCGAGTCCCTCTTCCTCATCCTGACCTCCAAGGCACGTGAGGCCCTGGCCGGCGTCGAGACCGTCATCCTGGACGAGATCCACGCTGTCGCCGGCACCAAGCGCGGCGCGCATCTGGCGCTGAGCCTCGAACGACTGGATGCCCTGCTGGACAAGCCCGCTCAGCGGGTGGGCCTGTCGGCGACCGTGCGGCCGGTCGAGGAGATCTCACGCTTCCTGGCGGGCGGCCGGCCGGTCACCGTCGTCCAGCCCTCGTCGACCAAACGGTGGGACCTCCAGGTCGTCGTCCCCATCCCCGACATGTCCGCCCTCGGCGACGCCCCCGCGGACCGGGGCGGGGCGGCCGATGGCCCGGAACGGCGAGCCTCGATCTGGCCGCACGTCGAGGAACGCATCGTGGACCTGATCGCCCAGCATCGCTCGACGCTCGTCTTCGCCAACTCCCGCCGTCAGGCCGAGCGGCTGACCGCCCGGCTCAACGAGATCTGGCAGGAGCGGCTCGAGATCGCCTCCCTTGATGCCCGGGCAGACCCGGAGGCGACGGTCCCCGTGACGGCAGGCACCCGGCATACCGGCACGGACGGGAGCGGTCCTCGCTCTGCGTCCCGGACTCCCGCGGAGATGATGGCGCAGGCCGGGACCTCCAAGGGCGCTCCGGGGGATCTCGCCCGGGCGCACCACGGTTCGGTCAGCAAGGAGCAGCGCGCCCTGATCGAGGACGACCTCAAGGCCGGCCGGCTGCCCGCGGTCGTCGCCACCAGCTCCCTCGAGCTCGGCATCGACATGGGCGCGATCGACCTCGTCATCCAGGTGGAGTCGCCGCCCAGCGTGGCCAGCGGGCTGCAGCGGGTGGGGCGGGCTGGTCACCAGGTGGGCGCCGTGTCTCGCGGAGTGGTCTTCCCCAAGTTCCGCGGAGACCTTGTGCAGACCGCCGTCGTGGTCGACCGGATGCGTCAGGGGTCGATCGAGTCGCTGCGGGTTCCGTCGAACCCGGTCGACGTCCTGGCCCAGCAGATCGTCGCTATGTGCGCGATGGACGACTGGGCCGTTGACGACCTGGAAGCGTTGGTACGCAAGGCAACTCCCTTCGCCAGCCTCCCCCGGTCCATCCTGGAGTCGGTGCTCGACATGCTGTCCGGTCGCTACCCGAGCGACGAGTTCGCCGAGCTGCGACCGCGTCTCGTCTGGGACCGGGTGACAGGGACGCTGACCGGCCGGCCGGGGGCCCAGCGGCTGGCAGTCACCAGCGGGGGCACCATCCCGGACCGCGGGCTGTATGCGGTGTTCCTCGCCTCGGGCGAGGGCACCGGGCGGCGGGTCGGCGAGCTCGACGAGGAGATGGTCTACGAGTCGCGGGTGGGCGACGTGTTCACCCTCGGCACGTCCTCGTGGCGGATCCAGGACATCACCCACGACAAGGTGCTGGTCACCCCCGCGCCCGGTCAGCCCGGCAAGCTGCCGTTCTGGAAGGGCGACTCGCTGGGCCGGCCCGCCGAGCTTGGCCGCGCCGTGGGCGAGTTCGTCCGCGAGCTCGGCACGCTCGGCCCCGAGAAGGCCCGGGTGAGGGTCACCGACACCGGCCTGGACACCTGGGCAGCTGACAACCTGCTCACCTATCTGGACGAGCAGCGCGAGGCGACCCGACACGTCCCCGACGACCGCACGATCGTCGTCGAGCGGTTCCGTGACGAGCTCGGCGACTGGCGGGTCGCCGTGCTCTCCCCCTTCGGCGCGCAGGTGCATGCACCGTGGGCGCTGTGTGTTGCCGCCCGGATGCGCGAACGCTTCGGCGTGGACGTTCAGGCCATGCACGGCGATGACGGTATCGTGTTCCGGCTGCCCGACCTCGAGTTCGACACGGACTCCGGGCCAGCAGGCAACGGGTCCGCCGGCAGTGGTTCGACGGGCAATGGTTCGACGAGCCATGGTTCGACAGGCAGGGGTTCGACAAGCAAGGGTTCGACCGGCCATGGTTCGACAGGCAGGGGGTCCACCGGACTGGGGAACGAACTGATGTCCCTGATCGCGCTCGACGCCGATGACGTGCATGAGCTCGTCACCACCGAGATCGGCGGATCCGCCCTGTTCGCAGCGCGTTTCCGTGAGTGCGCCGCGCGCGCCCTTCTCCTCCCGCGTCGCCGTCCCGATCGTCGGCAGGCCCTGTGGCAGCAACGACAGCGGTCGGCCCAGCTGCTCACGGTGGCCGCCCAGTACGCCTCCTTCCCGATCATCCTGGAGACGGTGCGCGAGTGCGTGCAGGACGTGTTCGACGTGCCGGGTCTCAGCGCGCTGATGCGCCAGATCAGTTCCCGGGCGGTGAGTCTCGTCGAGGTCGAGACGCCGACGCCGTCCCCGTTCGCCCGCAGCCTGATGTTCGGCTACGTCGCTCAGTTCCTCTACGAGGGTGACTCG
>DASVKO010000249.1:0-32986 GCA_036385355.1 Dermatophilaceae bacterium | reverse complement strand
GGAGGCGGTCGCGGGCGTACCGGCCCAGGCGACCGGGTCCAGCACACCGTCGATCGTCACGGCGCGCACCCGGTCGGGGAACATGTTGGCGTACACCTGCCCGAGGTAGGTGCCATAGGAGAACCCCAGGAAGGTGAGCTTGCGGTCGCCGACGGCGCGACGCAGGACGTCCATGTCGCGCGCCACCTCGGCGGTCGACATGGACGCGGACAGGGGACGTCCTGTGCGCGAACACCCCCTGCCCAGGTTCTTGGCCGAGAGGATGGCAGCCTGTTCCTCGACCTTGCCCACCGGGAAGGCGTTGTTGAAGCCCTTCAGTGCCGTGGTCTGCTGGGCGTTGCCGGTGAAGCACTTCACCTGGTCGCTGAAGTTCGTGCCGCGGGGGTCGAACCCGACGATGTCGAACCGGTCCGTCAGGCCAGGGCTGAGGAAGAAGGGCGCGGACAGCGCGATCTGCACCCCTGACCCACCCGGGCCGCCGGGGTTGAGGAACAGGCTGCCGATCCGGTGTGCCCGGTCGACGGCTGGGCGCCGCAGCAGCGCCACCTCCGTCGTGACGCCGTTCGGCTGGTCGTAGTCGAGCGGGAGCCGGACCGTCGCGCACTGGGCGCCGGTGTCGTAGCAGTCGTACCAGCCCAGCCTGGGAGTGGGGACCCGATCGACCCGCCGCGCCTCCGTCACACTGGTGCGATCCGGGCTGCTCGCCCGGCTCGCGGACTTCGTCGCCGCCCCTGCGGGGGCCAGCGCCCCCATCGAGCCCACGACCGCAACCACAGTCGCTGCGACGGTCAACGACCGCCGGACGCGCCATTTCTGAGCTGACACCGCGTTCCCCCTTGATTCCCGCCGCGCCGCCCGAAAGTGTTGGCTACCTTGGTGATCGGCCCCGACGCGCTGAGACTGGCGGAAGAACTAGGGACAGGTCAAGGCTTTCGGGGCCGAACGCGCCAGTCATACGGGGCCAGTCGCGCCGGGTGGCAGGACGGGGCTCCACGGGAGGAGGTCGTCCAGCACCATGCTGCTGGTGGACTGCCCATAGATCGACAGCCGGTCGAGCAGGGCCTCGAACGCGGGGATGTCCTCGACCACGACCAGCAGCACCGAGCAGTCGTCGCCGGTGACCCGATGCATCGTCTGCAGCTCGGGCCAGGCCGGCACCGCCGGGTCCCGCAGCACACAGGTCGGGCCGTAGCAGTGCATCCGCACGAGGGCTCGCACCGGCCGGCCGGCCCGAAGCGGGTCGACCTGCGCGTGGTAGCCGGTGATCACGCCGCTGTCCTGCAGCCGGTGCACCCGGTCGGCGACCGCTGGTGCGGACAGGTTCACCCGACGGGACAGCTCGTTGTAGGACAGCCGGGCATCGGCCTGGAGCTCGGCGAGAATGCGCCAGTCAACCCGATCCACGGGCCCTCCTCACGATCGTGGCCATTCCGCGGGAAACACCTTGCTTTCACAAGGTACAGGCCCCGATCCCGGCGTCAACGGCCCTTCACCGACCGGCGGTCAGGGAGCACCATCGTGAGCATGAGCGCACCGACATACACCACCATCGTCGAGCCCTTCCGGATCCACTCCGTGGAGCCGCTGCGGCTGACCACGCCGGAGCAGCGGAAGGCTGCGATCGCCGCGGCCGGGTACAACCTGTTCAAGGTGAACGCCCAGGACGTGCTGATCGACCTGCTCACCGACTCCGGGACCGGTGCGATGAGCCGCGACCAGTGGGCCGCGATACAGCACGGGGACGAGTCGTATGCCGGCTCGCCGTCCTTCTTCGTATTCCGTGATGCCGTGCGTGAGCTGTTCCCCTTCGAGCACATCCTCCCGACCCACCAGGGCCGCGCGGCCGAGAAGATCATCTTCAGCGTCCTGGGCGGGCCGGGGAAGGTCGTTCCGAACAACACCCACTTCGACACCACGCGGGCCAACGTCGAGGCCTCGGGCGCGACGGCCGTCGACCTGGTCATCGCCGAGGGCCGCGACCCGCAGTCGGTCCACCCGTTCAAGGGCAACATGGACGTCGCGGCACTTGAGGCGTTGCTGCGCGAACGTGGGGATGACGTCCCTGTCGTATTCGTGACGATCACCAACAACAGCGGGGGCGGGCAGCCGGTGTCGCTGGCCAACCTGCACGCGGTCCGCGAGGTGTGTGACCGGTACGGCAAGAAGCTGTTCCTGGACGCCTGCCGCTTCGCCGAGAACGCGTGGTTCATCCACGAGCGCGAGGAGGGGCACGGCGACCGCGACGTGGCCGACATCGTCCGCGAGATGGCCTCGCTGGCCGACGGCATGACGATGAGCGCCAAGAAGGACCCGATGGGAAACATCGGTGGCTGGCTGGCGATGGACGACGACGACCTGGCCCGCGAGTGCCGCAACGTGCTCATCCTCACCGAGGGATTCCCGACGTATGGCGGGCTGGCCGGCCGCGACCTCGAGGCACTGGCGCAAGGGCTGAAGGAGGTCGTCAGCCACGACTACCTGAGGTACCGGATCCGCTCGACCGGCTACCTCGGCGAAGCGCTGGTGAAGGCCGGTGTCCCGGTGCTGACCCCGATCGGCGGGCACGCCGTGTACCTGGACGCCCGCGCCCTGCTCCCCCACATCCCGCCGCTGGAGTACCCCGGCGTGGCGCTCGCGGTCGCCCTGTACGAGGCGGGCGGGGTGCGCAGCATCGAGATCGGCACGGTGATGTTCGGCCGCCAGCCGGACGGCTCGGAGGTGCCCGCCGCCCTCGACCTGGTACGGCTGGCCATCCCTCGGCGGACCTATACGCAGAGCCACATCGACTACGTCATCGAGGTGTGCGAGCACGTTGCCGGCCAGGCGAAGGAGCTCAGGGGCTATCGGATCGTGGACGAGCCCCCGGCCCTGCGCCACTTCACGGCAACGTTCGAGCCGCTCGGCTGACCCGGGTCCCGGCTGACGGATGCACTGAGCCGCCTCAGTCTCAGGCGGCTCAGTCTCAGGCGGCTCAGTCTCAGCTGCTCGGCGCGCCCACCTGCGAGAGCGGGAACCACGCGATGGGCAGGCCCTTGCCGGTCTCGAAGTCTTGCCGGACCTTGCCGAGATGGGCGACCAGCCACTCGTTCGTCAGGCGTGCGCTGTTGAGGCATCCCTGCCGGGTGCACCTCACCAGGACCGCGCCGCGACCGCTGGCATCGGCTTCCCAGGCCCCCTTGTGTCCCTCGCCGCCGAAGGTGACGTCGTCGCCCTTGTACGCCATCCACAGACGCATCAGCCGACCGTTGTGGACGTCGCAGGCGATGTCGATCGCGACCGAGCCGGCCGGCCTCGACCCGTGATGAGGCGAGACGACGTCCTTGACGAAGTCGGCGATGCACGGTGGGATCTCGGAGGTGACACCTCGCACCTGCGCCAAGATCGCCCCACCGAGAGTGGAGTTGCCATTGCGGTTCATACCCGGTCGCCTCGCTCCCTTGCCCCTACGGCAACGCTACGCCACTTGTGACGACCGTCATAGGGGCCCGATGCCTGTCGACACCCCCGCCGGAGCGCCAGTGTGGCGCAGATCACCATGGCCCGGGCATCCCGTCGCAGGACAGGGTGACCGCCGTACGAGGGTCGCGTGAGGGCTACTTCTGCCCGTTCAGCTCGCGGGCGGCAACGAGCACGCCGAGCACTTTTCCGCCGGTGTCGCGATAGACCGAGGCATTGAGCAGAAGGTCGGTCAGGGTCCCGGCCCGGTGGCGCAGGGTCAACGGGTAGTCGGTGACCGACCCCTGTGCGAACGCCCGCTGGTGGATCTCGGCGGCCTTGCCGGGGTCGGTGAAGTAGCCGGAGAAGCCGGTCCCGATGAGCTCGTCGCGGCGGACGCCGGTGAGCCGGACCGCGGCCTCGTTGACATCATCGATCTGGCCCTCGGGGCTGATCGTCACCATCGGGTCCAGGGCCGCCTCGATCAGGCTCCGGGCGTACTGGGCCGCATGCTCCTGCTCGGTCAGGTCGCGGCAGATCACCGACGCGCCGACGATCGCACCGCCGGCACCGCGGATCGGTGAGACGGTGAGCGAGATCGGAAAGACCGTCCCGTCCTTGCGGACCCGGATGGTCTCCAGGCTCTCGACCCGCTGACCGGCCCTGATCCCACCCAGGATGGTCCTCATCTCGTCGGTGCGATCCTCGGGAATGAGCATGGCGACGGACTGACCGATGACCTCCTCGCCGCGGTAGCCGTACATCCTCTCGGCGGCCGGGTTCCAGCTGGTGATGATGCCCTCGAGCGTCCTGCCGATGATGGCGTCATCCGAACCCTCGACGATCGCCTCCATCCGCTGGGCAAGCTCGAACGCCTGATTCTGTCGGGTCACATCACGGCCGGTGGCAAGCACGCCGAGCACGTTTCCGCCCGTGCCCCTGAAGACCGAGAAATTGCACAGGACGTCGGTCTCCGTGCCGTCGCGGTGGCGTACGGTCAGCTGGACGTCGGTGAGCGACCCCTGCGTGAGCACCCGCCTGTATGCCTCGGCAGCCTTGTCGGGTTCTGTGACGTACTGCGCGAAGTCGCTCCCGATGATCGCCTCGCGAGGCACCCCGGTGACCGTGACCATGGCCTGGTTCGCGTCGGTGATCCTGCCTTCGAGGCTGATCGTCACCAACGGGTCCAGTCCTGCCTCGACCAGGCTCCGCGCGTACTGGGCCGCATGCTCCTGCGCGGTCAGGTCGCGGCAGATCACCGACGCGCCGACGATCGCGCCGTCCGCACCGCGAACCGGTGAGACGGTCAGCGAGACCGGGAACAGCGTTCCGTCCTTGCGGGCGTTGAAGGTCTCAAGGTGCTCGACGTGCTGGCCGGCGCTGACTTTGGCTACGACGGCTTTGGCCTCTCCTGCCCGATCCCCGGGAATCAGGAGGCCGACGGACTTGCCGATGATCTCCTCGCCGGAGTAGCCGTACATCCTGGTCGCGGCCGGGTTCCAGCTCGTGATGACGCCCTCGAGCGTCTCGCCGATGATGGCGTCGTCCGACCCCTCGACGATCGCCTCGATGCGCTGGGCGAGCTCGAGCGCCCGCCTCTGCTCGGTCACGTCGCGGTGGACCGCGGACACCCCGACGATCGCGCCGTCCTCGTTGCGGATGGGCGCGACGGTGAGCGAGACCGGGAACAGCGTCCCGTCCTTGCGGACGCGCTCGGTCTCGAGGCGCTCAAGAGTCTGGCCCTGCCTGACCTTGTCCAGGTTGGCGAAGAGCTCGCCGGCGCGATCCAGGGGAATCAGGCGGCTGGCGGACCTGCCGAGGATCTCCTTGCTCGAGTAGCCGTACATCCTCTCGGCTGCCGGGTTCCAGCTCGTGACGATGCCCTCCAGGGTGCTGCCGATGATGGCATCGTCGGAGTACTCGACGACCGCCGCCGTGAGCTGGGCGGTCTCCACCGCCTGGTGCAGGCTGGTCACGTCTCGCACCGCCGTGACCACCAGCAGGACGTCCCCGGTGTCGATGTGGGACAAGCTGATGTTCACCGGAAACTCGGTGCCATCCCGCTGCCGCCCGCTCAGCACCAGATCGACTCCGCTGGACCGGGTTCTGAGGTCTGCGAAGTAGCCTTCCTGATGCTCCGTATAGATCTGCCAGAGACGCTCGGGCACCAGCATCTCGATGCGCTGGCCGACCATGTCGTCGCGGTCATAGCCGAACAGCGACTCCGCCTGGCGGTTGACGAACCGGATCACGCCCTTCTGGCTCATCCCCACCAGGGCATCAGGCACCGCCTCGAGCAGGCTCTCGAACCTGGTCATCTTCGAAGACATCGTGGTACCCCAGGACCTGTGGGCGGCAGACAGCCGGGCACGGAGCAGAACACCGCGCCCAGCCGCCAATTCTACGCTCGAACGTGCTCCCCGTAGTGGTCAGCGACAACCCGGACCCCTCACTACCGATTTCCGGGACCGCGAATCTCGAACACGTCGACCTTGTCACTCGCCGCGGCGAAGTCGGCTGGGTCCGCACTCCTGACCAGTGGCCGGGGCACTGACGGCGCGGTCCTGGTTGCGCGGTGCGGCCTCTTGCTTCACAGTACGGTGATGAGTCAGTCGATCACCCTCACGCCCGAAGAGCGCCACGCCCATCTCGACCTCGACCAGCTCAGGCAGCTCGTCGGCCTGGTGGAGTACGACGAGAGCACGGACCGCTTCCCGGTGACCGGCTGGGACGCCCTCGTCTTCGTGGTCGGCAACGCGACGCAGACCTCGCACTACTTCCAGTCGGCCTTCGGGATGGAGCTGGTTGCCTACAGCGGCCCCGAGACCGGCAACCGCGACCACAAGGCCTTCGTGCTCAAGAGCGGCTCCTGCCGTTTCGTCATCAAGGGCGGCGTCGCCCCCGACAGCCCGCTGCTGGACCATCACCGCCTCCACGGCGACGGCGTCACCGACATCGCCCTGGAGGTGCCGGATGTCGACAGGTGCATCGACCAGGCGCGCTCTGCCGGGGCAACGATCCTGCAGGAGCCGGAGGACATCACCGACGAGCACGGCACCATCCGGACGGGTGCCATCGCGGTCTACGGCGACACCCGGCACACCCTGGTGGACCGCTCCCGGTATGACGGCGTCTATCTGCCCGGCTATGTCGGGCGGACCTCCGGCCTCAGCCGGCGCGATGGCGCTCCGAAGCGGTTCTTCCAGGCGCTGGACCATGTCGTGGGCAACGTCGAGCTCGGCAAGATGGACGACTGGGTGAGCTACTACAACAAGGTCATGGGCTTCGTGAACATGGCCGAGTTCGTCGGCGACGACATCGCCACGGACTACTCGGCGCTGATGAGCAAGGTGGTCGCCAATGGCAACCACCGGGTGAAGTTCCCCCTCAACGAGCCGGCGATCGCCAAGAAGAAGAGCCAGATCGACGAGTTCCTCGACTTCTACCAGGGCCCCGGCGTGCAGCACCTCGCCCTGGCCACCGGCGACATCCTGGCCACGGTCGACGCCATGCGCGCCGAGGGCGTGGAGTTCCTGGCGACCCCCGACTCGTACTACGAGGACCCGGCGCTACGCGAGCGCATCGGCAACGTGCGGGTCCCGATCGAGGAGCTGCAGAGTCGCGGCATCCTGGTCGACCGCGACGAGGACGGCTACCTCCTGCAGATCTTCACCCGGCCGATCGGCGACCGTCCCACCGTGTTCTTCGAGATGATCGAACGCCACGGTTCGCTCGGCTTCGGCAAGGGAAACTTCAAGGCCCTGTTCCAGGCCATCGAGCGCGAACAAGAACGCCGCGGCAACCTCTAACCCCGCAAACCTCGGGACCGTGCGCCCGAACACCCGGCAAACCTCGGGACCGTGCGTCAGGTTGTGATCAGCCGCGTGCAGGGGCAATCGTGCCGGCGACCTCGCCCAGGCCGATCCGCGAGCCGTCCGGGCCGGGAGCCCAGCCGGTCACCGTCACCGTGTCGCCGTCCTGCAGGAAGGCCCGGGTCGAGCCGTCGTCCAGGGTCAGCGGTTCCTGACCGTTCCAGGTGAGCTCCATCAGGCTGCCGCGGGTGTTCTTCTCGGCGCCGCTGATGGTGCCGGAGGCAAACAGGTCGCCATCGCGCAGGCTGGCACCGTTGACCGTCAGGTGGGCGAGCATCTGCTCGGGTGACCAGTAGATGCCGGCATAGGGCGGGCTCGACACGAGGGTGCCGTTGAGGCGCACCTCGAGGTGGAGGTCGAGGCCGAAAAGGCCCGTGCCAGAACCGTCTTGAGGGGAGGCTGTGAGGTACGGGAGCGGCTCGGGATCCTGTGGAGGCAGCGGCACCCTGGCTGCGGCCAAAGCCTCCATCGGAACAATCCAGGCGCCCAGGCTCGAGCCGAACGACTTGCCCAGGAACGGACCGAGGGGGACGTACTCCCAGGCCTGGAGGTCGCGGGCACTCCAGTCGTTGAACAGGGCGACCCCGAAGAGATGCTCGGCTGCGTCGTCGATGGCCACCGGCCGGCCGAGCTCGGTGGCGCCGCCCACGATGAAGGCGAGCTCCGCCTCGATGTCGAGCTTGGTGCTGGGGCCGAAGACCGGCGCCGGATCGGTGGGAGCCTTGCGCTGACCCATCGGCCGGAGGATCTCGGTGCCACTGACCACGACGGTGCCGGAGCGACCGTGATAGCCGATGGGCAGGTGCTTCCAGTTGGGGGTCAGCGCCTCTCCATCCGGCCGGAAGATCGTGCCGATGTTGGTGGCGTGGTTCTCGCTGGCATAGAAGTCGACATAGTCGGCGACCTCGATGGGAAGGTGCAGGGTGACCTCCGCGAGCGGGATCAGGAACGGCTCGATCCCGTCGCGGTGGGCCGGGTTGGACAGGACCTCGACCAGCCAGCTTCGGGCGGCAGCCCAGGCCGGACGCCCCAGCGACAGGAAGTGGTTCAGGCTCGGCTGCAACCACCAGACGCCTGACTCCATGCCGACGAACTCGGCGGCCGCCCCGGCGTCGAGCACGAGGTCCCCGACCCGCACGCCGACCCGCCGCAGGTCCGGATCGGTGGTGGAGAACACCCCGTAGGGCAGTGTGGCCAGCCCGAAGGGGTGGTCGGCGGGGAGGTCAAGCCAGCTTGCCGTCATACGGTCGTCGTCTCCTTGATCAGGCCGAGGGAGGCAAGGTCGCCGATGGGGTCCATGACCCCGCAGCAGCCGTATGCCGTGAAGAAGGCGCGCAGCACGCTCGCGTCCGTGCCGCTCATCCGGGTGATGATGTCCAGGATCGGCACCGGATCACATTGGGAGAGAAGGGTTTCCATCTCGGGAACGTCGGCGCCGTGGGCCAGCGCCCAGCGGGTGGCGGCGATGACGTTGAGGAACCCGATCTGGTCCTGGCCTTCTGCGGTCGTCTGGCTGATGGCGTGGTGGAGCCCGCCGGTCAGCTTGAAACCGAGGCCATGATCGACGGCAGCGCGAAGGAAGGTCGCCAGCTCGGTCGGGGTCGGGGCTGGAGCCTCGGGGGTCGCCCCCGTCCGGAACTTGGCCTGGACCGGGTGGGGTCCGGCGGCGTACGGCTGGAGCTCGGAGAACGCACGCTCCTGCCCGGGGCCGCGTGGCACCTCTACCGACAAGAGCGACCGGTTCCAGCCCAGCGCCTGTTCCCACTCTGGAGACCAGCCGATCTCGACTCCCGTCACGGTCACATCAGGGCGTCCCTGCAGGCCAGACAGCGCCTCGGCGACAAGTCCCAGGTTGGTTCCGGGGCGGGCGATCAGCGCCACCTCCACCTGCGGGCGACCCCCGAGGCGCAGGAGGTCCTCGATCGCAGAGGCCGGCAGAAGCAGTGGACCAACCAGATCGGCGTGCGAGCTCGACTGTCGCGCAACGTGTTCCGCGACGGCCTGCGGGAGCGGGGAGAGGCCGGGCGGGAAGACCGCCGCGTCGTCGAACAGACCGCGGAACAGGGCTCGCTCGGCGAGACGATCGGCCCGTCTGCCGACGGGTTGGCCGGGCTTTGACATGGCAGGAAGGTTACTGGAGTGTGGGGCCGAAAGTACGCCCGCGTCCGGTCGACGGACGCCAATCGACTCGAGGACGACCATGGCGCACTACCAGAGGATCGGCAACGTTCCCCACAAGAGGCACACCCAGCACCGGACGCCGCAGGGCGGTCTGTACTACGAGGAGCTGATGGGCGAGGAGGGGTTCGCCTCGGACTCCTCTCTGCTCTATCACCGGGGCCTGCCGTCCGCGATCAGTGACGCGAGGTCGTGGGACCTCGGGGAGTCGCTGGCGACGACGCCGAACCACCCGTTGCTGCCACGTCACCTCAGGCTTCACGACCTCTTCGCCGATGACACGTGGCGAGGGGTCGATGCCGTGACCGGCCGCCGGCTGGTTCTGGGCAATGCCGATGTGCGGATCTCCTATGTGGTGGCCGACACGCCAAGCCCGTTCTATCGCAACGGGACTGGCGACGAGTGCGTGTTCGTCGAAAGTGGCGGTGCCCGGGTCGAGACCGTGTTCGGCGGGTTTGACCTGACCAGTGGCGACTACCTGGTCATCCCGCGGGCGACGACCCACCGCTGGATACCCAACGCCGGCGAGCCGCTGCGCGCCTACTGCATCGAGGCAAGCTCGCACATCGCTCCCCCGAAGCGCTATCTGAGCAAGTACGGCCAGCTGCTCGAACACGCCCCCTACTGCGAGCGCGACCTGCGCCTGCCGCAGGGACCGCTGCTGGCCGAGGACACGGGTGATCGCGCTGACGAACCGGCCGAGGTCTACCTCAAGCACCGGGGCGACGGGCCGGGCGGGCTGGCCGGCACGATCTACACCTACCCCCACCACCCGTTCGATGTCGTCGGCTGGGACGGCTGCCTGTATCCGTATGCCTTCAACGTCAGCGACTTCGAGCCGATCACCGGCCGGGTCCATCAGCCGCCACCGGTTCACCAGGTGTTCGAGGGCGTCAACTTCGTCATCTGCAACTTCGTGCCACGCAAGGTCGACTATCACCCCCTCTCGATCCCGGTCCCCTACTACCACTCGAACGTGGACAGCGACGAGATCATGTTCTACGTCGCCGGCGACTACGAGGCACGCAAGGGCTCCGGCATCGGCAGGGGCTCTGTCTCGGTACACCCGGGCGGTCACGCGCACGGTCCTCAGCCGGGCGCCTATGAACGCTCCATCGGCGCGGAGCACTTCGACGAGCTCGCGGTCATGGTCGACACCTTCCGGCCCCTCGAGCTCGGCGAGGCCGGGCGCGCCGTCGACGACGGCAAGTACGCCTGGTCATGGATCGGCGGCAGGACCGAGCAGACCCTGGATGGCGCAGGCTGAGCTCCCCATACGCCTATAGGTGGCACTGGCACGCCCCGAGCCAATGACGGCAGATGAGCCGCTGCTCAGTGACTGTTACTCGTTTGCGGTCAGCCGGGGTGACCGGAACGATGGTGCCCATGCCTTCATCCGCCGAGCACGTCCCTGAGTGCGAACACGTCCCAGAGGGCGAACACGTCCCTGAGGGCGAACACGTCCTTGAGGGCGGAAACGTCGCGGAGGCGGCTGTCCGGGTCGGCTCGACCGTGCGCAAGCCGGCGACCGTTGCCACCGCTGCTGTCGAGGCGCTGCTTGACCACTTGGCCGAGGTCGGCTTCCCGGGTGCGCCCCGCTCGCTCGGGCTCGACGAACTCGGGCGCCACGTCCTGGAGTTCGTCCCCGGGGAGATGGCCGTTTCACTTCCGCTGCTCACGGCGAGCGAGCTACGCTGGCTCGGCGCCTTCATCCACGAGCTCCATGACGCCGCCGAGAGCTTCGAGCCTCCGCCGACGGCGCAATGGAACGTGGTGATCGCCCCCGATCGCGAGGACCTGATCTGCCACCACGACCTCGCCCCGTGGAATCTCGTCCGCAGTGGCGATCGATGGGTCTTCATCGACTGGGATGGCGCAGGCCCGGGCTCGCGGCTGTGGGACCTGGCGTACGCCGCATCGACCTTCGTCCCGCTGAGTGCTGGCGGCGACCCCGTCCTGGATGGCCCCCGGCTGCGCGCGCTGGCCGACGGGTACGGCCTTGACGAACGGCAACAACGGGCATTTCCTGCCCTGATAGCCGGGCACACGCGCGGGATGTATGACCTTCTGCGCTCGGCCTCCCTGACCGGGGAGCAGCCCTGGGCCCGCCTGTACGCCGAAGGCCACGGCGAGCACTGGGGTCCGGCCGCCGACTACATCGAGGCGCACCATGAGCGGTGGACTGCCGCGCTCCTGGAATGAGGCACTGCACTGCCGGAGGACCATCCGGCCGAGCGGTGTGGAGAGGTTGAGGATCCTGGGGGGTCACCTGGCTGACGATCGCGACGCTGGATTCCAGCACTTTTCGATGACACTGAACGAGATCCGCCATCTTCAGGAGGCTAGCAAACGTCCAGCGACATCACCGAGGCCGCCCCGGCCTCCCAATCCTGCGCCGCCTCTCGGACAGAGCGGACGGCGGCCAGCGCTGCTTGTGGTTGGCCGGCACTCGCGACACGCCAACGGCCGTGCTCCCGGTTTGACATGGTCCACGGCGCGTCAGAAGGTTGATGGCTTCCGAAGGACCCACCAGACAGGAGCAACCTTGCTTACCTTGACCGAACACGCCCAGACCGCAGTGCGCACCCTGACGCAGGATCCCGACGCCCCAGAGAGCGCAGGACTGCGCATCACACCCGGCAACGAAGGGCTCGAGCTCATGCTCGTCGCTGAGCCGGTGGCCGGCGATGCCCTCATTGACGACGGGGGTGCGCGGGTTTTCGTGGAGCCCCAGGCCGCCCAGCTGCTCGAGGAGCAGACCCTGGACGCGCAGCTCGAGGACGGCAAGGTCAACTTCTTTCTCGCCGCACCCGACGCGCCGGCCTCGCCCGATGCCCGGGACGCTGAGGCTCCGGCCGCACACGACGCGTCGCATGCGGAGCCCCTCCCCTCGTAGCGGCTCAGTCACGAGAACGAACCCGTCTCGCCGCCAGAGCCGGCGGTCCGAGGGTGATGTGGCGAGCCGCGCGAGCGGCTTCCCATCACCCTCTGGCCCCCGGGTTGTCGGGCGCCTGGGCAGGACCCGGCCGCGGAGCGGATCGGACAAGGGCACGTCGAAACCATGGGAGCATCGAACGATGAAACCCCGCTTCGCCGCCATTGCCCTCGCCACAGCCCTTCCGCTCTCGCTGGGCGCCTGCAGCCAGATACAGGACACCGCATCCTCCGCCGCGAGCTCGGCAGCCTCACAGGCCCAGTCCAAGGTGGAACAGGCGGCCAAGGACGAGGTGAGCCGGCAGATCTGCCAGCGTGTCACCGACGGGAAGATCAGCGCTCAGGACAAACAGGCGCTCTCGGGGCTGGTCTCTGATGCCGAGAACGCGGGGGTGCCCGTCGAGCTCACGGCAGCGCTGCGTCAGGTCGCCGATTCGGGCGGCCAGGTACCTGCCGAGGCAGCCGGCAAGCTCAAGAAGGCCTGTAGCGAGTCAACAAGCCAGAAGTGATCCCGGTGGCCAGCAGTCGGTCGACTGTCTGGTCGACGGTGAGTTCCGATGTGTCGAGCCAGTACCCGACGCCGGACAGCTCGTCACGCAGCTCAGCGTCCATGTGAGTGAACAGATGCGCCACCTGCTTCTCGTCGCGGTGCCGGTCCCGCTCCAGAGTCACCGCAAGGGACGGCGCCAGGACAACCAGGGAGACCGGCGCTGGGCCGGTGTCCTGTACGAATCGGTCGATCCACTCTCGACGTGAGACGGCGTGCTCGACGATGACGGTGAAACCGGCCCGCCAGAAGTTGCTCGCCAGGTCAGCGCAGTTGCGCCAACGTAGCTGCATCTGACGGTGTGACTCCTCGGCCGGCGAGTCACCCGGGCCGACCAGACCGGTGACCGTGAAGAGATGTTGCACCAGATCGCCCTCGATGCAGGCTGCCCGTTCGAGGCGCTCCGCCAGAGCTCGGGCGACTGTGCTCTTGCCTGCCCCCGGGACGCCGACGACCAAGACGACGACAGGTTGCTCGGGTACGTGTTCGCGCTCGCTGATCACGAGTCGATCCTCACATGAGGCCCGCCGCGAAGGGCGCCGAGACCCGTACGGAACGCCCTGCGGCCGGACGCTCTTTGGTCGGACGCCCTGCGGGTGGATCAACGCACCGGAGTGGCTATCCGTGAGGCGAATCGAACGAGATACCCGTCGGGGTCCTGAACAAGGAACTGGGACACCCCCGTTTCCGAGTCACCCGTTTGGTACCACTTGTCTTCGGGATCCATGAAGAGTGGCCAGTCGCAGGACGACAGCCGTTCGACCAAGGGGGCTATCGCCGGCACCGCGACCTGGAAGTTCACACCGCGGCCGAGCGGCCTCTCGAGAGTGCCAGGGACCCAGTTTCGGCCAGCTCCGATCTGCTCGAGCATGAGGTGCGCCGTTCCGGAGTGAAGGTACGCGAAACCCTCCTTCGGCCGGTCGTAGAGAATCTCGAAACCGCAGAGGGTGACCCAGAAACCGAGGCTGGTGGCGAGATCAGTGATCAGCAGTTCGGGCACCAGGTCTGGAGATACGGGAGCCACATCTCCCGATGCGGAGTTCATGTCTGCCATTGTGCGGGGTCGGGAGCAACGGAACCTTGCTCAGGCCGGTGTGATCGGCCCGCACGCACCACACTGTTACTGGCCCGAGCTCACCTCAGCGTGCAGGTGTTCAGCAGGTCGCCGCTGCGTGGGTTCGCGATCGTGGCATCAGCCGGCGGGGCCGTGCGGGGGCTGCCAGTCCACTGCTCCAGGGCCGTGAACGCCGTCCGCGCGCAGGGCAGCATGGGACGCAGTTGCGTCGGGAACGCGCCGTACAGACCGTCGACGTGGTTGCCGTCCTCGATGCGGTAGTAGCGGTGCAGGTTGCCGCGGTGCGCGCGCTCGATCATCTTGTCGTAGACGTCGGAGTCGGTGCTGATCGGCAGCAACGTGTCCAGGGTGCCGTGCAGGGTCAGCATCGGCTTGCCGATCCGCCCGGTGAGCGAGATGCGTTTGATGGCCTGCCGCACCGCCGGTGGCCGGGGGGCCAGGTCATAGTCGGCATCGCAGCTCGGCGTGCCGCTGGCACAGAAGGGGACGCCGGCCTGCAGATCGCCGTCACACCTCGGGTCCAGCTCCTCGCGGCAGATCCGCTGGGTGAGGTCCCAGTAGTAGCCATAGTGGAATGCCCACAGGAACTCCGAGCCCGGTGCGAAGCCGGCGCGGATCATCGCCTCGTGGGCCGCGACGTCACCAGTGGCCTTGTATGCCGGGTAGTTGCGCAGCGCCGTAGGCAGGTAGGTGAGCAGGTTGGTCCGTGGAGTGAAGAGCGTGCCCTCCCAGTCGATGCCGCCGTCGTAGAGGGAAGGCTGGTTCTCGAGCTGCCAGCGGGTGAGATAGCCGCCGTTGCTGATGCCGAACATGAAGGTGCGAGAGGGCTTGCTGCCGTAGCGCTGTTTCGCGACGGCCTTTGCCGCCAGGGTCAGCTGGGTGACGCGGTCGTTCCACTCGGCGATCGCGTCGCCCGGCTCACGGCCGTCCTGATAGAACTTGGCGCCGTTGTTGCCCTTGTCGGTCGAGGCGAACGCGTACCCCTGGGCCAGCACCCAGTCGCTCACGATGAAGTCGTTGGCATACTGCGTGCGGACGCCTGGCGCGCCGGTGATGACCAGGCCGCCGTTCGAGTGGTCTGGCACGCGGATCACGAACTGCGAGTCGTGGTTCCAGCCGTGGTGGGTGTTGGACGGCCGTCCGCTCCCGTCCTGTCGTGATCCCGATCGCACCCCACCAATCTTCTCGACGGCACGCTGTGAGCGGAGGTTGGCCGGGTCGACCAGAAAGATGACGCTGCCGACGAACCTGAACGCATGGCCCAGCATGAGTCGTTTCAGCTCCCGGTTGTAGGTGCCGCCCCAGTGAGACCTGCTGCTCCCAGATGAGCGGATCCGCCGCGACGGCAAAGAGATCTCCACGATCTTCCTCGCGCAGCGGTCTGAGTTCGAGTAGTCCGCCTTTCAGACAAGACTGGAAGTCAAATGACATGTCAACAAAACCTCAGGTGGTCAGCTGCTTCAGCTTGGCCGGAATCAGCGTCGCCTTGTGGATGAGGGCCATGGCCAGCCTCTATGGGGCGGCATCGGTCAACAACGACAACGCGGTCGAGAGCATCAGGGGCACGCCACGGCCAAGAGAATCTCCTCGAAGACTGTGTTTAGCTCCCGCGAAGCGAGATGATGTCGTTGTCGCAGCAGGGTCGCTCTTCGGATCGGTACGACGACCAGCCCAAGTGAGGCGCTTGTCGCGGTGAACCGTACAGCAGGTGGTGTCGCACAGATCTCCAGACGGATGTGGAGGGGTCGCCGAGATGAAGACTTCGCTCGACAGGGAACCAGCCCGAACCCTGACAGCCGCTGACCTCTGTGACCGTTGTCCGGCTCGCGCAGTGGTCGAGACCGCGAGGATGCCCGGCGGCTCGCTGCTCTGGTGCGCACACCACTTCGCACTCTTCGAGCAAGCACTGAACGCCTTCGGCGCCACCATCCTGGTGGACGAGCGGTACCGGTAGCCGACAGCCGGCAGCCGACCGGGGGACGAGTCCGCGAGCCTCTCAGTGGGGTCGCGTAGGCGCGCGACTCAATTTCAGAGCCCTTCAGGAGTGTCTCGGGTGTAACGTCCAAGGTGCTACGTCCACCCAGACTCCCGTGGCGTCCGCTTTTCCTCGTGCTGCTCCTGACACCCGGTGGCCCGTCTCCTTGATTGCGGAACCACCGAATCGAGTTCGCCATGGCGCAGCCGTCGACCACTGTCCCCGATCTCCCGACCGACGTTGACCACCACGTCGGCGGCCCGGCAGCGCTCAAGCTCCCGGCGCAGCCAGCCGGCCGTTCGGCCGCACACCCGCCGACATGGATCCGACGGCGCGTGATGCGTCACGTTCTGGTTCTTGAGGTTACCGGCCGGCTGGGTGATGTCGTCCGGGATCTGGACCAGGAGATCGAGCTGGCACTGGCCGAAGGCCCCCGCGGCGTGGTCTGCGATCTGTCGGCCGTGTTGGAGGGCGCTGAGCCGGGTGCGGTCGAGGCGCTCGCCGCGGCGGGCAGGCATCCCCGCGACTGGCCCGGGGTCCCGGTGGCCATGGTGCTCCCGGACCCGCTGGCTCGCGAGGACTTGTCTGCTCATCCCCTGGGCGGACACCTGATCGTGACCGCCTCCTTGTTCTCCGCGGTATCCGCCGTACTGGACGCCCCGGCGCTGACCGCGGAGTGGCTGCACCTCGCCCCCCACCCGACGGCGATGCGCGCGTCGCGCGACTTCGTCACCTGTACCTTGCTGGACTGGCGGCTGGGACGGGTCATTCGCTTCGCAAGACTGGTGGCCAGCGAGCTGGTGATGAGCTCGACAGTGAATGCCGGCACCGACATCGACCTGTCGGTCGCCTGGAACCTGGGAGTCCTGCGGCTGACCGTTCGGGACTACAGCCCGCTTTCCCCGCGTCAGCGGGACTCAGCCCTGGGCCTTCACGGCCGGGGGCTTGCCGTGGTCGCCGGCCTCTCACGTGCCTACGGAGTCCTGCCCACCGCCGACGGCGGCACGGTCGTCTGGGCCGTGCTTGACGCCCCCCGGCTGTCGACCAGCCAACCCCCTCGCAAGCCTGACACCGCAATCCGGGAGTCGCCCGGGTTCACCGACGCCCTGGGCCTGGGCGGATTGCCGTTCTGCGCTGAGACCGGGCTGCATCGAACAGGAGACCGCGTCCTTCCACCGCCCGGCGGAGCGCCCGCTCAGCCCGCTCAGCCCGCTCAGTAAGTCACCTGGCTCACGTCAACCCCAACGGACAGGACCAGGAGAGTCGGCTGAGAGAACGCTGTGCCGGGACGCCTGCCTGCGCCGCGACGTCTGGCGTGACGTGCTGGTGTTCGGGGGCATCCTTCCGAGTTGCGGGCAGTGGCGACCTCTACAACACTTGGCTTGCATCCAAAATCACCACAAACACGGAGGAATTCATGGCCGTCAGGTCAGTCAAGGTCAAGTCCGACCCCGCCGTGGCAGCGGCACCATCCGCTGGCACGGCCAAGCCCGCGAAGGCCAGCCCGGCCAAGCCCGCGAAGACCAACACGGCCAAGCCCGCGAAGGTCAGCACGGCCAAGCCGGCGAAGGTCAGCACGACCAAGGCCGCGAAGACCAGCCCGGCCAAGGCCGCGAAGAAGCAGGCCAAGCCCGCAGGGCGGTCGGGACCCACCCCGATCCGGGTCCACTACAACGTCGGAATGGGCAACCGGATCACCGTCCGCGGTGACGCCGACCCCTTCCGCTGGGACAGCGGTGTCGACGCGCAGAACTCGGCAGCTGACGTCTGGGAGTTCCAGCTCGAACAGGTTCCCGCCGGAGCGACCTTCCAGTTCAAGCCTCTGATCAACGACACGACCTATTCCGCCGGCGACAACTATGTCGGCACAGGGGGCCAGACCCTCGACATCTACCCCGCGTTCTAGCCGCGGGGAAACATCTGCACGCCCGAACCGCGGGCGTGGACCGGGGGGACATCGCCCGCATCAAACACGACCTGCCTGCGCATCGTCGCCGAGGGGATGATGGTGCGGGACTTCCGGTCCGAGCGTGGCAGTCCTGTGACCTGAGCAAATAGGTTCCGGAACGTATCTGGCGTAGCATCCATCTTGCTGCGTCTCTCCAGACCGTTGGTGACGTGCTCTGCCTCGCGCTACTCCCGAACCTCGGTGGCCCGTGTCCGCACATTCCGGGACCACCGAATCGAGTTTCGCCATCGTCCAGCAGTTGCACGCTCCGCAGACGCTTCCCAAAGACCTCGACCATCGCGCCGTTCTGCTGCCCACCGGCGACGCGTCCTTCGTCCCGCCCGGGCTCCCGGTGCTTTCAGCCAGCCGTCCTGGTACGGCCCGGCGCGGGCAGCCCAGGACACGCGCCATACGTCAGGTAGCGGTCCTGGAGCCGGCGGGCCTGCTCAGTGACGTCGTCGCGGATCTGGACAGGGCGATCCAGCTGGCCCTTGCCGAGGGGCCGCGCGGTGTGGTTTGCGACCTGTCGTCGGTCCTCAACGGCGCCGAGCCGGGCGCGGTCGAGATGCTGGCCACGGCAGGACGGCACGCCCGCGACTGGCCCGGAATCCCCGTGGCCGTGGCCTGCCCGGACCCGAAGGTTCGCGAGGCGCTGAAGACCCACCCGCTGGGGCGTCACCTCATCGTGACCAAGTCGACGTTCTCCGCCGTATCCGCGGTGCTCTCGACCCCCGCCCTGGTCGTTGAGCGGCTACAGCTCGCCGCGCACCCGACTGCGCCGCGCGCCGCCCGGAACTTCGTCACCCGGATCCTGAAGGACTGGCACCTGGACCAGGTCGTCCCCTTCGCAGGCGACGTGGTCAGCCGGCTCGTGGCCAGCTCGTCACTCAGTGCCGGCACAGCCATTGACCTGTCCGTCACCTGGAACGCCGGAGCCCTGCGCCTGACCGTTGCAGACCACGGTCCCGCCCTGGCAGGTCAGCGGCCAACAGATCCCGACCTGCAAGGGCGAGGGCTCACCGTGGCAGTCGCTGGCCTCTCACGCACGTTCGGGGTCCTGCCCACCGCCGACGGCGGCAAGGTCGTCTGGGCCGTGCTCGAAGCCCCCCAGCCGCGTCGTTCGTCCGCCAGCAAGATGCGCGACGCCAATGGCGAGACGTTGAAGAACGCCAAGATCATCAGGCTCCCCAGGCAAGACCTGGGAATCATCTCGCGCTGAGTACGCAGCACGTCGAATACCGCATGGTTTCGCGTGCTGACTGCACTTGGCGTGTCCCTCCGGGGGGAGGCCACTGGCCCCCGCTGTTCTGCGAATGGACAGCGGGGGCCGAGGTGGCATGACAGAACGGACGCCGCGCGCCGAGGCAGGCAGGCGCGTTCAGCCGGGCCAGACCGGGTCGCGCCCGGACAGACCGATCAGGCGATCCAGGGCGGAAGCGTCTGCCCGGACAACCACAGGGGGACCGAAGGCCTTGCCCTCGCCCTGGTAGTCCTCGGTGAGCATCCCGGGCGCGAACGCCAGGGACTCCTCGGCGGCCTCGGCCGGCGGCATCCACGGCTGGCCGGTGGCCACGGCGAGGTCCCAGCCGTGCACCTGGTACTCCCAGAGGATCATGTCCAGGGCGAGGCCGCCTGGCATGGCGCTGTCCCCCAGGCGCAGGGGACGCTCCGCTGCGCCGGCTCGAAGGGCGCTGTCGAGCTGTTCGGCAGCGGCCCGGACAGCGCCCGCAGCGTCGGACGGCGCCCGGTAGCCCTCGAGGTCGGCCCGGGGCGCCTGGCCTTCAGGGTCGGCGAACCCGGCTGCGAAGGTTGTCAGCCAGCCAAGCACGTGGTTGCGCAGCTGCTCCACGTCGAGGTCGGCGCACGGCGTCGGCCGGTGCAGCTGATCCTGGGCGATGCCATCGACCACCGGCGCGAGGTCGGCCAGCACGATGCGCAGGAGCTCAGCGGTCTTCTCGGTCTTCTCGGTCTGTGTCGTCATGCAGCCACCGTAGGCGAACGCCGAGGTGCAGGCTTGAAGATTCGCGCCAGCCCGGCCGCGATCGCGGTAGCGTCACTGTCATGACCCGTGAGCCGGAGCCGGTCGACCGGGACAGCCGTGGAATCCTCGACCCCCTGCTGTTTCACCAGCGGGTGAGGCTGACCCGTTACCCCGTCAGCGCAGTCTTGGCCGGGTTGATCGACCGATTCTGGGCTGTGAGCTGGGACCTGCCCGCAGACGTCGTTCACCACCAACAGGTGCTCACCCACCCTGCGGCGAACCTCAGCGTCGGCCAGCCCGACGCACAGTCCAGCGCATCCGGGAATCCGGACGACCCCCCTGGGTGCGCCGTGGACCAGCGGCTCGAGGCCCGGGTCAACGGGGTCGAAACCGTTCTGAACACGCGGCATCTGAGCGGGCAGGGGTGGGCGGTGGCTGCGATGACCACCCCTGGCGGCCTGGGGGCTTTCGTCTCCGGGTCGGTCGCGGACCTCACCGACCGGGTCGTCCCCTTCGACGGGGTCATCGACGTGGACGAAGCGGGGTTGCTCCACCGGATCGCCGGCGAGCCGGACCAGGTCGCACGCGTCGAAGTGCTGGCCCGAGCGCTGGAGGCGGCGCTCATCCCCGAGCGCGTAGCGACCGCCCGGCAGGTCGCCGAGGTGGCCCAGCTCGCCGAGACCGACCGCTCCGTGCGCCGTCTGGGGGATCTTTCGGCCCGGACCGGTATCCCCTCACGGACTGTGCAGCGCCTGTTCACCCAGTACGCCGGCGTCTCACCAACCTGGGTGCTTCGCCGCTACCGCCTGCTCGATGTCGCGGAAGCGGTGCGCAACGGCGAACAGCCGGTCTGGGCAGATGTTGCCGCCGACCTGGGCTACGCCGACCAGGCCCACCTCGTCCGCGACTTTCGCGCCGCGACCGGTCAGACACCTTCCAGGTACGCGGCCTCGCGGCGACTCCCGTGAAGTCTCCTCGGCGTCTGCCATTGCGGTCATGATCGGCTCCCCGCCGGAAGGTCGGCTGCCCGCCCGAGAGTGTGCCCGCCATACGAGCGGACCAGATCCTGTATGACGGCACGGGCGTTCGCGTCCCTGACGTCGCCCGGCACCGGTGGCAGGTAGTCGTCCCAGACCGCCATGAAGGTGCCGCGCAACTGCGGCATGCGGGCCGGCCGGGCGTAGAAGAAGATGTGGGCGTGCGCTCCCCCGTCACCCCACTTGCTGACGTGCGCGCGGGCGACGCTGGGCAAGGACTCGATGGCGGCGCCGAGGGCGACCATGATCTGCCCCATCTCGGCGGCGAGGTCCATCGGCAGCGCCGTGAAGTCGCGGTGAGACCTCGGCGAGAGCATGAGCAGGAGGGGAGCACCGGACTCCTCCTGCAGCCGAACTCCCAGTGGTCATCGGCCCAGATCACCCAGTCGTCATCCGGCTGCTGCCCGGAGCAGTAGCACCGCTCGGGTTTCTCGCCGCTGCGGGGCGCCTCTGCCCGGGGGGGCGGCTCAAGACGTTTGAGCTGCAGGCCTTCTGACTCAAAGGGAAAGATCTCCCAGGCCTGGATCTCGGCGTTCATCGGCAAACGGCCCTGGTCGTCGGCTGCCGCCTCGACTCGCGCGTAGTAGTCCTCGATCGATTCCGGCATGCGGTCAACCTATCCGCATCTCGCTGCCTGCCCGGCCCACGCCCGACCCTGGCAGGAGCAAGTCCCCCGCACCCTCGGGCCGACGTCCGTGGAACCGGACCGAGCCCCTGCCTGCGTTAGGGATTCGAACCCCAACATGGTTACCCTCCCCTATCCGGTTCGTCCTGATCTGAGGAGTGCCCATGCGCCGCACCCGTCTGTATGCCGTCGTCGTCGGCACCGCGCTGGTGGCCAGCACCGCCCTGGCTGCCGGACCGATCGGGGCGGCGGTGGCATCCGGACCTTCCGGAGGTCAGACTGCCGGCGCACCCCCGGTCCGCCCCGGCGCACCCAAGGTCCCGGTCATGACCGGTGGTGGCGGTGCCGTGTCCAGTGTCGACGACGTTGCCACCCAGGTCGGCATCAACGTGCTCCGCAAGGGTGGCAACGCGGCCGACGCGGCGGTGGCCGCGGCTGCGACGCTGGGCGTCACCGAGCCGTACTCCTCGGGGATCGGCGGCGGCGGGTTCCTGGTCTACTACAACGCCGGGACCGGTCGCGTTCAGACGATTGACGGACGTGAGGCAGCGCCGTCGAGCTTCACCCCCACGACCTTCACCAGCCCGGACGGCAAGGCGCTGGACTTCGCCACGATCGTCAGCTCGGGCCTGTCGGTGGGTGTCCCCGGCACACCTGCGCTGTGGAACGAGGCGACCCGGCGCTGGGGCACCCAGCGGCTCTCGACCCTGCTGGAGCCGGCCGAAGAGGTGGCGCGCCGCGGGTTCGTCGTCGACGCGACGTTCAACCAGCAGACCGCCGACAACGCAGCCCGCTTCGCGAAGTTCCCCGAGACCGCCAGGGTGTTCCTGCCGGGCGGCAAGGCGCCCGACGTCGGCAGCGTGTTCCGCAACCCGGACCTGGCCCGGGCCTACCGTGAGCTAAGCACCAACGGCGTGAAGTCGCTCTACCAGGGGCCTCTTGGTGCCGCAGTCGTGGACACCGCCAGGCACCCGGCCACCGCTGCCGGGGTCAGTGTCTATCCGGGGCAGATCACCAGAGCCGACCTGGCTCGCTACGAGGCTCCGGTCAAGGCGCCGACCCACACCACCTACCGGGGTCTGGACGTCTACGGCATGCCGGTGCCCTCCTCGGGCGGGATCACCGTCGGTGAGTCCCTGAACCTGCTCGAGTCCTACGACCAGCGCACGGGCACGAGCCTGTCGAAGGTGTCCGGCACCCAGTATCTGCACCGGTTCGCCGAGGCCAGCGCCACGGCGTTCGCCGACCGCAACCGCTGGATCGGTGACGTCAAGCGCGTTCCCGCGACGGAGCTTCTCTCCCAGGGGTTCGCGGATGAGCGGGCCTGCCAGCTGTTCGACTCCGCGACGGCCCACGCCCGGCCGATCCCCTTCGGCCAGCCGGACGGTTCCTACTCCTGCGGCTCGACCGTCGCGGCGCAGCTGCCCCCTCGCGACGACCATGGGACCACCAACCTGACGGTGGCCGACCGCTGGGGCAACGTGGCGTCATACACGCTGACGATCGAGCAGACCGGTGGCTCGGGCATCACCGTGCCCGGGTACGGGTTCCTGCTGAACAACGAGCTGACCGACTTCAACTTCACCCCGACCGCCGCGGGCGTGCCGGACCCCAACCTCCCGGATGCCTCGAAACGCCCCCGTTCGTCCATGGCCCCGACCATCGTGCTCGACTCCGGCAAGCCGGTCCTGGCTCTGGGCTCACCCGGCGGCGCGACCATCATCACCACGGTCGCCCAGGTGCTCACCGGGTACCTCGACCGGCACCAGGACATCGTCGACGCGATCGCCGCTGCGCGTCTGTCCTCTCGCAACGGCCCGACCACCGACGCCGAGCCGGCCATCGTCAACGGCCCGGACGGTGCAGCGCTCACGGCGATGGGCCACCACCTCAAGTCGGTGCCCGAGATCGGCGCCGCGACAGCGATCCGGCTGTTCGGCAACGGTCTCTTCGAGGCCGCCGCCGAAACCACCCGTCGCGGCGGTGGGTCAGCTCAGGTGGTCAACCCAGGCCGCTGACCATGGTCGACGCCACCGCGGCGGCGCTCCAGCGCCTGCCCTGCGGGGAACCCGCCCGCCATACCCCGCAGCAGCCGTAGTCCCTCCCCGAGCGGCAGGCCCGCGGTCAGCTGCTCGAGCGTCGAATACAGGCGTTCCTCGGCCTCGACGATCGCCCGCATGAGGTCTGCGCTCTCCCGGGTGAGCGAGAGCGTCACGAACCGGCGATCTCCCGGGTCGAGGTCGCGCCGCACGAGTCCCTGGGTGACCAGACGGTCGACCAGGCGGCTCGGGCTCGTCGACGTCTCGCACACGAGCAGCTCCCCCAGGCCGACCAGCGTCAGCGGCTGGTGATCACTGAGCACGCGCAGCACCTCCGCCTGGGACGGCGTGACCCCCAGGGGGCGAAGGTCCGCGGCGTACAAGCGGTTCCCCTCCCGCTGGATCGCCAGGACCAGGTATCGCAGTTCCTCCACCTGCCTCATGGCGTCGTTCCCTCCCGTTCACGCGGTGTGTCGCCTGTCGCCTCTGCAGATTACACGACATGCATCTACCAGGGTCAGGTCCGGATCAGGGTGAGATCCGGTCCGGGTCACGGTGGACGTCGGGTAGATGTCGTGTAATTTCATGTCTTGTCATGTATCCAACGGAAGGACTCCCCCGTGACCTCTCCCGATCCCGTCCGCGGCGTGTCAGTCATCAGCACCGGCAGCGTCACCATCCGGCCCGAGCACGTCGGCCCCACCCGGAAGAACACCTATGTCTGGTTGTTCTCGTCCCGCCGCTGGACCGCGCCACGACCGATCAACGTGTACGTCATCGAGCACGATCAGGGCCTGGTCCTGTTCGACACCGGCCAGGATCGCGCATCGGTCACCGACCCGGGCTACTTCCCCGGCGGGCTGACCGGGTTCGTGTACTCCCGGCTGGCACAGTTCGAGGTCGGCCCCGACCAGACGCTCACGGCCGGCCTGTGAGGGCTCGGCCACCACCCCGCCGACGTGCACACGGCGGTCATCTCCCACCTTCATCAGGACCACATCGGCGGCCTGCCCGAGCTCGGCAGCTCCGAGATCGTCATCAGCGGCCAGGAATGGGACTCCCTGGCCGGACCACGTCCGCAGGCACGCGGCCTGATGCGATCCCACATCGACCTGCCGGGGCTGCGCTGGAACCGCGTAGTGCCCCAGAACCTGGCCGACCCCGGCCTTCGGCCGTTCAGCCTCGGGCACGACCTGTTCGGCGACGGCGCTCTGGTGCTGCTGCCCACGCCCGGCCACACCCCCGGCTCCCTCTCGATGCTGGTCCGCAGGCCCGGCCGGCCGCCCCTGCTCATGGTCGGGGACCTCACCTACGACGACCGCCTCCTCATCGACGGCATCGTCCCTGGGGTGGGCGACAAACGCCAGATGCATGCCACCTCTGCGCTGGTGAACCAGCTCCGGACCGCCCTGCCCGGGCTGGTGGTCCTGCCTGCGCACGACCCCACCGCGGCAGCGCGCCTGGTCGCCGCGCTGAGTGACAGTCCCGACCTCGTCGCCTTCCCTCCCACCCCGCCCCGCACGCCGGCGGTGTGACGCTCCCGGAGACGGTTGGGACCGAGGGGTGGTTCCGCACTGCGTGCTCCCGTCGTGCCGCTCACCCGCCCACCTCCTGCAGTTGCGGTCGGCATCGGGTCGTTCACGGTCAGGCGGCAGAGGTCTGGCTGCAGGCCCGGACGAACGGCAGGACGCGGCTCCAGAACGTCTCGGTGGCGACCGGGTCGTACTCGGCGGGCAGCGTCGGGTCGGTGAAGAGGTGGCCGAAGCCGGGGTAGTCGAACACCTCGATGATGCCGCCGCCCGCCTCCACGTCGAGGATGGTCTGGTCGAGCTCTTCCTTCTCACGCCAGGGGTCGGCGAGGGTCGAGTGCGTCTGGGCCGGCACGCCCGCCGGCCACCGGACGTCGGCGCCGAGGGCCGACACCGGTATGGCGCCGGCGATCATCAGGACGCCGGACACCGTGCGCTGCGTCGCGACGTGCACCGCCATCACGCAGCCGAGCGAGAACCCCGCTGACACGAAGCCGTCTGGCAGCTCGGCGACCGCCTCCACCGCGCGTCTCGTGAGCGCCTCTTGCCCGATCTCCTTCCAGGCGAAGTCCATGGCGGGCGGGTAGTCGTCGAAGGTGCGGCCGTCATAAAGGTCGACCACAAGCACCTCGTGGCCGTCCTGGCGCAACCGCTCGGCGGCGTCGAGAACGCCCTGGCGGACACCGAGCACGGAGTGGAAGAGCGCTACGTTCGTCATGACAGAACCCAAGCACGTGCCACCGACATCGTCGAAGTGCCGGACCGGGGCCCGGGCCCGGGGATCCCGCCGGGTGTCTCGCGCCCGGGTGGTCGCCGGCATCTCTGCTCCAGAACGTCCAGGACGTGCCCGCGACCGCAAGTACGGTCGAGACCGCCTTGATGGCAGGGTGGGTCGGGTGCTTATCGAGAGGATCGGCTTCACGCCCGTCAAGGGCGCTCGCCACCTGACCCACGACCTTGTCGACCTGACCCCCTCCGGGCCGGTGGGCGACCGCGTGTTCTGCCTGGTCGACCGGTCGAGGGGCCGGGTCCTGCGAACGGTTGAGAACCCTTCCCTGGTGCGGGGATCCGCGCGATGGGAGGACGGAGTCCTCTCGGTGGACCTGCCCGGCCGGACCGTCCAGGACGTGCCGGCCTTCGGCGGTGAGCTGCTCAGGGTCGACTACTGGGGCCGGGCCGCCTCGGTCGAGTGCTGCGTCGGCCCCTGGGCCGAGGCGTACTCCGCCTACCTCGGGTACGACGTGGCGCTCTGCCGCGCCGCGACCGCGGGCGAGGTGGTGTATGGCGCCTCGGTGACCCTGGTGACGACCGCCTCGATGCGGCTGCTCGAGCAGCGCCTGGGCCGCGAGGTCGACAGCAGCCGGTTCCGCTCAACCTTCCTTGTCGACACCGGCGACTCCGCCTCGCATGTCGAGGACACCTGGGTGGGCAGGGACCTGCGGGTCGGTGAGGCCATCGTCCGGGTCCGGGCGGTGGTGCCCCGGTGCGCCGTGATCGATCTCGATCCGGTGACCGGTCGCAGCGACTCCCCCGTCCTGCGCGAGCTCGCGGGGTATCGCCTGTCCGCCGGAGAGGTCAACTTCGGAGTGGATGCGGTGGTGACCGCTGCCGGACGGGTACGAACCGGTGACCCGGTCGAGCTGGGAAGAGGCTGAGCCAGCACCAGCACCAGCACCCACGGGCTGGCGCTGGTTCACCATCTTCGCGAACATGGTGGCGGTGACACCTCCGTGCCGATCCACCGGACACGAGCTGCACCGGTGGCTGGGATGATGTCGGGGTGGACCAGCCCCCGAGCGTGCGACTGCCGGCGAAAGCCGTTCTTCTCGACATGGACGGAGTCCTGGTCGACTCCACCGGACTCGTGGTGGAGCACTGGTCACAGTGGGCCGAGCGACGAGGGCTGGATGTCAGCACGGTCCTGCGCTTCGCCCACGGATCGCCGTCGGCGGAGGTGATCGCACGATTCGTTCCGGGCGAGGAGGTCGCGGCCGAAGCGGCGTGGCTGGAGGACCTGGCGCTCGCGCCCGGAGATGAAGTCGCCCTTCCCGGCGCCCTTGCCGTGCTGACTCAGCGGGTCCTTCCCGTCGCTGTCGTCACCTCGGCGACCCGCGCCGTGGCTCAGCTGCGTCTGACCCGATCAGGACTACCGGTGCCGGCAGTCCTGATCGGTGGTGACGATGTTGCCCGCGGCAAACCCGACCCGCTGCCCTACCTTCGCGCCGCGCAACTGCTCCAGGTCGCGGCGAGCGACTGCGTGGGTGTTGAGGACACACCGGCGGGGCTGGCCTCGCTCCGTGCGGCCGGCGCGCAGCCGCTGGCCCTCCTGACCTCTCACCGCGCTGACGAGCTGTCAGAGGCTCTGGCGATCCTGACCGACCTGCGATCATTGCGGATCCTTGCGACCGGCGTTGGCTGCGACAGCGCCGGCGCGGATGCGGACTAGAGGTTGACGAGGTCAGCCATGGTCCGGGCTGCCTTCAGACCGGACCCGGTCAGAACCATGACTGTCGTCTGGCCGGGGCGCACCAACCCCTGCTCGACGAAGCCGGGCACCGCCGCCGCGACCAGGGCGCTGGTTGGTTCGGCATAGAGACCCTGGGCGGCAAGCTCTCTGACCGCGCGGGGTATCTGCTCCTCCGGGACGGTCTGGAACCCTCCCGCGGAGTCTGCGACGGCGGCGAGGACCTCCTCGTCCCGGACCGGGTGGGCGATCGACGCGCCTTCGGCGAGGGTTGGTGTCCAGGATCCGTCCGCGGCATGGGCCAGGCCCTGGGCGAAGGACCTGGCCAGCGGGCTGCAGTTCTCCGCCTGCGCCACGAGGATTCGCGGAACCCGGGGAATCGCACCGGATCTCACGAGCTCGCTGAAGCCGATGAAGCACCCGAGAACGAGGCTGCCGGAACCAGCCGGGACGATGACGCTGTCCGGAGCCGCGAAACCGAGATCCTCCCAGATCTCGTAGGCGAGCAGCTTGGTGCCCTGGAGGAAGAACGGGTGCCAGTTGTGACTTGCATAGAAACGCGTCGCTGACCGTCGCAGAGCTTCCTGCGAGGTGGCGGTCCGGTCGCCCGGAACCAGCTCGACGGTGGCGCCATGGAAGCGACTCTGCAGGATCTTGGCGGCCGAGGTGTTCTCGGGAGCCAGGATGGTGGCTCTCATCCCCGCCGCCGCCGCATAGGCAGCCACGGAGGACCCGCCGTTCCCCGAGCTGTCCTCCAGGATGTCCGTGATCCCCTGGCTGGCCAGGGCGGAGATCATGACGGTGGTCCCCCGGTCCTTGAAGCTGGCGGTGGGGTTGAACCACTCGGGTTTGGCGAGGACGGGAACGCCGTCCACGGCGGCCGGCAGCAGAGGGGTGCAGCCTTCGCCGAGCGAGACCCATCGGTCCGGCACGACGGGGAGTGCGGCGCGATAGCGCCACTGCGACCGCTGGGAGCGATCGATGCCGTCCCGGGTGATCCCGGGAAGCGCCGAGACCATCAGCGGGGATCCGTCGTCTCCTCGCCATCGCGCTTCCGAGATGGGGTAGCGGCTGCCGGCCCGGTCGTACAGATAAGGGAACGTGGCGTCATCCATCGGTTGTGGGTCCTCTCTCCTTCAGCGATGCCCGCTCAGTCGAGGGTCTTGGAGAACCAGTGCTGGGCGTACTGGCTCGTGTTGAAGGGCTCGACCTCGTGGTACCCATGGCTGGCGTACAACCGGCGGGACTCGACGAGGTCGGTGCGGGTGTCGAGCCGCAGCCGGGTGACCCCCAGCTCGCGGGCCGCTCGCTCGACCTCGTCCAGGAGCAGGCCACCCAGCCCACGGCCCCGGGCCGAAGGCGACACGAACACCCGCTTCACCTCGCCCAGGCCGTCCTGCACCACCCGCAGGCCGATGCAACCCAGCAATGTGGTGGCCGGGTCCCGGGCGACGAGGAACAGCCCGTGCGGCGGGACCAGGTCGCCGCTCGGGTCGTCGTTCAGGGATCCCTGGATCTCAGCCGCCGTGGCCGGCCGCTGGTAGTAGCGGCTGATGATGTCGTCGAGATATCCCCACAGCAGCGCGCCCGCGTCGGGCGAGGTCGGCGGTTCCGGCAGGATCACGATCGGCGCCGGGATCTCCGGTACGGATGCGTGCGTCAGGTGGTGAGCAGACATGGGGACCTCTCGTTCGAGCTCGGCTGTCACGAGCACCATGGCGATGACTCCCGCCGCTCCGGGGTGTCCTTCGCGACGTGCAGACTCTGCCACTCCTGCGCCGAGGGCGCGATCACAATACTCTCTCTCGAATCCCCAGATGCGCGGTGTCGGGCCGCCGCGTCGCTGAGCCATGACGTCCGGAGCTGTCTCACCTGGTCGAAAACCGATACCTGTCAAGGGACGAGCATGCGATCATCGCGGGGTTGACCCACCAGCCCCGGAGGCCGAATGCTGTTCCGCCCTATCACGCCTGCCGAGGTCGACCGTGCTGCCGCATACACCGTCGAAGACCCTGTCGGCTGGATCGCCGAGGAACGCTTCCGTAAGGAGCTCGCCCAGCGGCAGTACCGCCCCGAGTGGACGTGGGTCGCCGAGGATGACGGAGAGATACTGGCGCGCGCCCTGTGGTGGGGCAGGAGAGACAGCCAGCATCCGATCGCACTGGACTGCCTTGACGTCAACAGCTCCGTGGACGACCGAGCCAGGGTGGGCACCGAACTCATCGCCGCCGGTCAACGGGCCTTCCGGAGGCAGGGAGCCAAGGACGTTCCGCAGTACAACATCTCGCTGCCGAACCGCTGGCGGGACAGTCCCGAGATCGCGGCCGCCGTCGCGTGGCGCACGGCGGCCGCGAAGCGCGCCTGGCTCACTGAAGAGGTCGAGCGGCTCCTCTACGAGTGGACCCCTGAGGTCCGCGTACCCGAGCGCACCGGGCGGCTGGTGTTCTCCCCCGAGCCGGATGACGAGACCTTCCTGGCGGTGTTCCGGCGCATCGCCATTGGCACCCTCGACGTGGCCACCCGGCGGGAGCTCGCCGCCCTGGGGCCCGACCGACAGGCCCGTGAGGACCTAGGCTTCTATCTGAGCTGCCCGGGCGAGCGGGAGTGGTGGCGCCTGGCCCACACCCCCGACGGCGGGCTGGTGGGGATGGCCATCCCCTCCGCCACTGCGTACAACCCCAACGTCGGCTATCTGGGCGTGGTCCCTGAGCTGCGCGGCCACGGATACATTGACGAGCTGCTCGCCGAGATCACCCGCTTCCACGCGGGCCGGGACGCGCGGCGGATCACTGCCACCACGGATACCGTCAACACGCCGATGGCGCTGGCCTTCGAGCGTGCCGGCTACCGCAACATCGAGACCCGGCTGGTCTTCGGGGCCCCCGCGCCCGCCACCATTGGGTAGGACGACACCACCTATCGGGCAAGGAGATACCCGAGGTGCGGACAAGGAGATACCAGGGTCGAGTCAGGGTCCGCCCCAGGGTCATCCCTGATGCCACGGCGCGCTCCCGATCCCAGGATTGAGCCGACAGAGAACGCGGCCGGGAGTTCGCGGGGCACGATCCACGGAAGAGGAACGACCATGCTGCACGACTGGCTTCTGGCACTCACCGGCGCACCCTGGGCCTATCTCGCGCTGTTCGCCCTGGCGACCCTCGACGGCATCTTTCCTCCCCTGCCAAGCGAATCCGTGGTCATCGCTCTTGCTGCGCTGTCCGTGTCAACCGGTACGCCGAGCCTTGCGCTGGTGCTCCTCGCAGCGGCGGCGGGCGCCTTCACCGGCGACCAGATCGCGTATGCCGTGGGAGGCCGGATCGACGTCCGCCGAATCAGGATCCTGCGCAACCCCCGCGGGCAACGCACCGTCGACAGCGCCGAGCGCGCACTGGCAAGGCGCGGGCCGTCGTTCATCCTCGCGGCTCGCTTCGTCCCGGTCGGGCGGGTGGCCGTGAACCTGACCGCCGGTGCGGTCGGCTACCCGCGTCGCAGGTTCGTGGGGCTCACCGCGTTCGCCGGGGTGATGTGGTCCCTCTACTCCGTCGCGATCGGTCTCCTGGCCGGCGCGTGGATCCAGGACCGGCCAGTTGTCGCGGTGGCGGTCGGGGTCGTCGGCGGCCTTCTCTGCGGGCTCCTTCTCGACTGGGCGCTCCACCGCCGGCAGACCGTCAAAGCCCGCAGCGGCACGGTGTCCGTGCAGCCACGCCACGAACTTGTGGGCAACCGGACGGTGTAGCGCGCAGTATCACGAACCAGCCTGGGACCCTCCGGGCGCGATGTCCCCGGTGCCCGGTGAGACCACCGCGCCTTCGGTGCGGCCGTCAGGAGAGTCCGGTGACTGTGACCTGCTGGCTTGCCGGCGGTGCGCTGATGGGCGGGACGGCATTCCAGTCGGTGAGGTCCAGGGTGCCCGGGTTCTTCTTGGCACTCACGATGCGCATCAACTGCGCCTTCCCGTCGGCCGAGACGTAGATCTGGCCATCCTGGCTGCTGAGCTTGTCGGCCAGCATGTAGGCCGGAACGCCGTCAACATCGGTCTGCTCGACCTTCTGCATCGCGCCCGAGAGAGGCAGGTCCTTGAAGAGCCCTTCCAGCAGCGTGGTGACCTTGAAGTCGTCCATCACGCCGGACGTCGCCGGTACCTTGACGTACTTGCCCCCGGCACGCTTGGCTATCGCCGAGGAGGCGTTCTTGGTCCAGTACGCCGAATCGGCCTTGATATACATCCTGCCGCCGACGCTGAGGAGCTCAAGCCCGGCGGTGCCGTCGTTGATCTTCACCCGGGTGTTCTTGCCGTCGCTGGTACCCGCGAGGTCGATCGTGATCTTCTTCCCCGAGTCGTTGATGCCGCCCTTCATCCTGACGCTCTTGGCCGCGGCGACGTTCTTGCGCATCTGGTCATACAGAACCTTGGCTGTCGGCACCACCTTGGCCGTGGTCGTGACGCTCGGGGCGCTGCCGGTCTTGGCCTTGTCTGTGGTGTTGACCGTGACGCAGCCACTCAGGCTCAGCGCCACCGCCGTGGCCGCGGCCACGAAGAGGTATGACGCGCGACGGGGCCTCAGGTGATTCATCATGTCGTGCCTCCAGAGAATGACTGCCTGGCCGGGACCCAGCCGCATACAGACCTGGCCCGCCATTCCAGCCTGCCATTGCCGAATCCCGCCGTCACGGGGCCAAGGTCCCGGTCCTTCAGGACCTTTGGCCCTATCGCCGGGAGGCTGAACAGGAGTGTCCTCCAAGGAGAAACGCACATTGGGAGTCACCATGACAAAGCCAGGAAGAGGTGGGTTCTGGCGGGCGACAGCCCTCGTGTCATCGGTGATCGTGATGGCCGCGTGCAGCTCGTCGCCGGGCGACTCAGCGAAGTCGGTGGCACCTTCCACACGTGCTTCGTCAACCGCCACCAGCACCGCGGAAGCGACGCCGCCAGCGTCCACATCAACCTCACCGGCTTCCACCGACGCGCCTGCCACCTCCACGTCCTCTGCGACGTCGACGCCGCGGGCAGCGGTGCCGGTCATGGCGGACGGCCGGTATGCGGCACGAATCACCACGGTGAGCTCTCCTCGCCGGCTGGTGACCTTCGACGTCATACAGCTTTTCCTGGGTAAGGCCGCCGCCACTGCCGCGGCCCAGGACCACGCGACCGAGGTCCCGCCTCCCAACGACGTCTGGATCCGCAACGTGAGTCACCTGCTGCGCACCCTTCCCGTCGCGTCCGGGGCGCCGATCACGGTGAACGTCCTGAGTGCGCCGATGACCGGCGACGCCACGAAGAGCGTGCCGGTGACCCTGACCAGGCTGGGACAGTTCAAGGACCTGAAGATGGGCGTCTTCTGGCTGA
>DASVKO010000248.1:0-6205 GCA_036385355.1 Dermatophilaceae bacterium | reverse complement strand
CCGACCCGCGCCCGCCGGACCGGGCACGGTGACCAGCGCCGTGATCCGCGAGGTGACGAACGCCCACCCCTTGTAGGGTCGCGGGCATGACCTCGCCGGTGCTGCACATCAAGGGAACTGTTCTGGTCGGACCGCAGGAGGCCCGCGACGAGATCTGGGTCACCGGCGGCCGGATCACGTATGACCCGCCCTCCGGCGGTGCGGACGTCCAGACCGTGACGGGCTGGGTCCTGCCGGGGCTGGTGGACGCCCACTGCCATATCGGGCTGGACGCTCACGGAGCCGTGGACGAAGCCACCGCCGAGGGTCAGGCGCTCGCCGACCGTGACGCGGGCGCCCTGCTGCTGCGTGACGCGGGCTCTCCGGCCGACACCCGCTGGATCGACGAGCGCAGGGACCTGCCCCGGGTCGTGCGGGCCGGCCGGCACATCGCGCGGACGCGCCGCTACATCCGCAACTACGCCCACGAGATCGAGCCCGAGGACCTGGCAGGCTACGTCCGCAGGGAGGCCCGGGCCGGTGACGGCTGGGTCAAGCTGGTCGGCGACTGGATCGACCGGGACACCGGCGACCTCAGCCCCTGCTGGCCGCGCGAGGCCCTGGTCCCGGCCATCGCCGCCGCGCACGAGGAGGGCGCCCGGGTGACCGCCCACTGCTTTGGCGAGGAGTCCCTGGCTGACTTCGCCGCGGCCGGCGTGGACTGCATCGAGCATGCCACCGGGCTCGTGCCGGAGACCATCGACTCCTTTGCCGCACAAGGGATCGCGATCGTGCCGACCCTGGTGAACATTGACACCTTCCCATCGATCGCAGCCGGCGCGCAGGACAAGTACCCGACCTATGCCGCCCACCTGCGATGCCTGCATTCCCGCCGCTACCAGACCATTGCGGCAGCCCATGACGCCGGCCTGCCCATCTACCTGGGCACCGACGCGGGCGGATCCCTGCCACATGGTCTGGTCGCCCGGGAGGCGGCCGAGCTGGTCAGAGCCGGGTTGTCCACCATCGAGGCGTTGACAGCCGCCAGCTGGGGTGCGCGATCGTGGCTGCGCCGGCCGGGTCTGGAGGAGGGTGCAGGTGCCGATCTCGTGGTCTACCAGGCAGATCCGCGCGAAGATATCGGGGTCCTGGCGGCGCCGGAGCACATCGTGATGGGTGGCACAGTTGTCCGCTGACCCGGGAGTGCCTGAGGCCGGTGGCGATCGGGTCCGGGTCGCCACGATGCAGGAGCAGGACATCACGCCATACCGGCGTGCGGTCGAGCTGTCCCGGCATCGGCTGTCCCGGTGGAACCCGGTCGACCCCGACGATCTCGACCGGCACCGGCCGCTGCAGTCCCGGGACTATCGCACGTTCCTTATCCATTCCCTGCGCCCCGAGGGCGACCACGACATCGTGGGCAAGATCAATATCGTGAACGCGGTGCGTGGCCGTTTCGAGTCTGCCGTGATGGGTTACGACGCCTATGACCCGTATGCCGGTCGGGGGCTCTTCGCCGAAGGCCTCCGCCTCGTCCTTGACCTCGCCTTCAGGCCGGAGACCGCTGGTGGCATGGGCCTTCACCGGGTCGCGGCCACGGTCCAGCCGGGCAACGTGCGCTCGGCCGGGCTCCTGCGGTCACTGGGATTTCAGCATGAGGGCTTCTCGCCCCGCATGCTCTGGCTGCCTGGTGCTGACGGCCACGAAGCCTGGCGCGACCACGACTCCTACGTCGTGCTGCGAGACGAGTGGCCGGGCCAGCCCTATCGGAGCGGAGGTGCCCGCAAGGTCGTCGTTCTGGTCAACGGCACGGCCGGCTCCGGCGCCACGACCCTGGCCCGCCGGCTGGCTGCGGAGCTGAGGATCCCGTTGTTCTCCCGGAACGTCATCACAGGGATCGGGCCTGGTGCCCTGTGGGCGCTGCTGGCGGACTCGCCGGTCGGCGCGGTGGTGGAGGGTTCGTTCCGGCCGGACGAGGCACGGTCCGTGGCCGAGGGGCTGCGGCGCTGCGGGCTGGATCCGGCGACGGTTCCCGAGGTCTGGTGCTCCCCGGCGCAGGACCACGCGCCGGCTCGGTCGCTGGGTCTGGGACCGACGCTGGCTGTCGACGTGGACCTCGTGGGTTCTGCCGACGGTGCTGGTTCTGCCGACGGTGCTGGTAGTGGCGGCGGTGCTGGTAGTGGCGGCGGCGTCGGTCCTGGCGACGGCGTCGGGCGGGCGAACGTGGTGCGGATCGCCCTTGCTGTGAGGTCCGGGGTGGCTCCAGCATCCGAGACATAACGTCGAGTTACTTGACCAATAACGTCAGGCTATAGAAAACTCCTTCCGTCACATAGGAACGGCCGGTGCCCACGAGGCACGAGCCAGCGCGGCCGGTGGTCGTGCGGAGAATCTGGAGCACTGATGTCCCGACCCATCGCTCGCATCGCCCTGGCTGTCGGCGCTGTCGTCGCAACCCTGGGCATGTCGGCCTGTGGTGGTGACGCGCCGGCAGCCGCGGGGGTCGCGCCGCCGGAGGTGCGGCTGGGGTACTTCCCCAATCTGACCCACGCCACCGCCATCGTCGCCGACAAGGAGGGCCTCTTCGCGAAGCACCTCGGGGCGACGAAGCTCAAGGCCACCACATTCAACGCCGGACCCGCTGCCATGGAGGCGCTGAAGTCGGGTGCGATCGACGCGACGTATGTCGGCCCCGGTCCGGTCACGAACGCCTTCATCAACTCGGGCGGGAAGGCCGTCACCGTCGTCGCCGGGGCGGCCACCGGGGGCACCTCGCTCGTGGTCGATCCGTCGATCAAGTCCGCGGCCGACCTCAGGGGCAAGAAGGTGAGCACCCCCCAGCTCGGCAACACCCAGGACATCGCCCTGCGCTACTGGCTCAGGCAGCACGGCCTCAAGACCGACCTTCAGGGCGGTGGCGACGTCAATGTCGCCCCCCAGGAGAACGCGCAGATCGTCGATGCCTTCAAGCAGAAGCTGATTGCCGGCGCCTGGGTCCCCGAGCCCTATGCCACCCGGCTGGTTCAGGCCGGCGGCACAGTCCTGGTGGACGAACGCGACCTGTGGCCGAACAAGAAGTTCGCGATCACGGTGCTCGCTGTACGCACCGACTTCCTCACAGCGCATCCGAAGACGGTCTCAGCCCTGCTGGCGGGCGACCTGGACGCGACCGACCTCATCACCAAGGACCCGGCCAGGGCCCAGAACGACGTCGCTGCCCTGATCGCGAAGATATCGGGCAAGCCACTCAAGCCCTCCGTGATCACGGCGGCCTGGAGACAGCTTGAGTTCACTGTCGACCCCGTGCCTTCCTCACTGCTCACGGGTGCCCAGCACGCCTACCAGGTCGGGGTCCTCACCAAGGAGCCCAAGCTGGACGGTCTCGTCGACCTCACCCTGCTCAACCAGCTGCTCAAGGAACGAGGAAAGGCAGAGATCACCCCATGACGGCTCAACCGACACAGGCGACCCCATGGACGCAGTCGACTCAGACGAGGAGGTCCGCCACGGCCTCGAGCGCCGTGCCGCGGGTTGACCCGAGGCAGGTCCCGCGACCGGCCGTCTCCCTCGAGCAGGTGACCAAGCGCTACCTCGGCGACAACGGGATCCTCGCTCTGGACGGCATCAGTCTCACAGCCCGGCCGGGGGAGTTCCTCACCCTGGTCGGGGCTTCCGGCTGCGGCAAGTCCACCCTGCTCAACCTCGTCAGCGGTCTCGACAAGCCCACGTCCGGGTCGGTCGAGGTGGACGGTCAGGCCGCCTTCATGTTCCAGGAGCATGCACTCTTCCCGTGGCTGTCTGCGCTGGACAATGTGGCGACACCACTGCGCCTGGCGGGAGTGGGCAAGAAGGATCGCGAAGCACAGGCACGCGAGTACCTCGAAGCCGTCCACCTGGCCGACTTCGCAGATCGTCGTCCGCACGAGCTGTCCGGCGGGATGAAGCAACGGGTGGCCATCGCCCGCACCCTGGCGACCCGGGCTCCTGTGCTGTTGATGGACGAGCCGTTCGGTGCCCTCGATGCGATGACACGCGACCTGCTGCACGATGAGCTTGAGTCGATCTGGCGAGAACGCCGGCTGACCGTCCTGTTCGTCACGCACAACGTGCGCGAGGCCGTGCGCCTGGGGGATCGGGTGGTGCTGTTGTCCAGCCGGCCCGGGCGCATCGTCGCGGAGTACGACGTGGCCATCGACCGGCCGCGGCGCATCGAGGACCGGGTCGTCTCGGTTCTGGCAGGGGAGATCACCGATGCATTGCGCAGGGAGGTGGCCCGTCATGGCGTTTGACCTCGATTCGCAGGACACGGTGACTGTGCAGGGCACAGGGATCTCACGGGACACCGTGATCTCGCGGGACACCGTCACCGGGCAGGACGCCGTGACTGGGCAGGACGCCGTGACTGGGCAGCTCAGCGAGATTCAGGGACTGGACGCCCTTCAGCTCGGTTCCTGGACACCTCCCCGCGCCCACGCGCTCTGGCAGGCGGCGTGGCCCAAGCTGGCTGCTGTCGCCATAGCGCTGGGCCTGTGGCAGCTCGTGGCCATCAGCGGGTGGAAGGAGAGCTACGTCCTGCCCGGCCCTGTGCCGGTGTTTGTCGAGCTCGGCCATCGGCTCGTGACCCCGGACTTCTGGACGGCCGTCGGAGTCACGATGACCCGCGGCGTCGTGGGATTCTTCATCGCCGCAGCACTGGGGCTGGTGCTCGGCGTTCTGGTCGCCCGGTCGCGCATCCTGCGGGCTGCCATCGGGTCCCTGATCACCGGACTGCAGACGATGCCGTCCATCGCGTGGTTCCCGCTGGCCATCCTGCTGTTCCAGATGTCCGAGCAGGCCATCCTGTTCGTGATCCTGATCGGCGCGGTGCCCTCGATCGCCAACGGTGTCATCAACGGAGTCGACTACGTCCCCGCCCTCCTGGTCCGGGCCGGCCGCAACCTGGGGGCGAGCGGACTCTCGCTGTATCGCCACGTCGTCCTGCCGGCCGCGTTGCCCAGCATCGTGTCAGGTCTCAAACAAGGCTGGGCTTTCGCCTGGCGCTCGCTGCTTGCCGGCGAGCTCATGGTCTCCATCGCCTCCCGGCCCAGTCTCGGCCAGTTCCTGAGCAACAGCCGTGAGCTCGGCGACACGTCATACATGATCGCCCTGATGATCGCGATCCTCGTGATCGGCATCGTGGTCGACGCCATCTTCGGCCGCTTCGAGCTCGGCATCCGCCGCCGTCGTGGTGTGGTCGTCGGCTCCTGACCCGTCGGGGTCAGTGCGGGCTCGGGTGGTTGTAGCGGCGGACGACCTCCTGGCCGGACAGCTCCGCTATGGCAGCCATGACCGCGTCGGTGGCCTCACGCCGGGCCGGGCCGGGCTTGGCGTCCTGAAGGTAGCTGAAGTCCAGTGGCTTCCCGAACCGGATGGTGATCTTCCTGATCCGCGGGATCCGTGAGCCCACCGGCTGGATGTCCTCGGTGCCCGAGAGTCCCACCGGTACGACGGGGCACCCGGCCGTCAGCGCCAGCCAGGCCACTCCGGTGCGGCCGCGGTACAGGCGACCGTCACGCGATCGCGTCCCCTCGGGGTAGATGCCGAACGCGAGCCCGTCGTGCAGGATCTCCAGGGCTGAGTCCAGCGCTCCCTGGGCTGCGCCGGCGGTGCCGCGCTGGATGGGGACCGCGCCCACGGCCGTGAAGAGCCAGCGCATCCAGGCCCCGCGGAGGCCGTGACCGGTGAAGTACTCAGCCTTGGCCAGGAACACCACCCGCCGTGGTGCGACCAGGGGGATGACGATGCTGTCGACGAACGAGAGATGGTTGCTGGCCAGCAGGAGTGGTCCGGTTCGGGGAATGTTCTCCTCGCCCTCGATCACGGGGCGATAGATCAGCCGGGCAACCGGACCCAGAGTTTTTCTGGCCGCGTGGTACAGCATGGTTCCCCAGTCGTCTCTTAGTTCCGCTCGGGCCGGTGGATGGTCGGCATTCCCCACGACTTTACTGGCTTTTCGAACGCTGCCTGCGGGCTGTTCACGGGCCCGGGCAGGCGCGTCCGGTAGCGTGAGTTCGAAGGATCGCGCGCTATCTGGCAGACTAACGGGCGTACTCGTCTGTCTGCGGCCCCTCTCTCCGCTTCGGACGTGTCCATCCGAGCGTCACGAGCCGTATCCCCACGCGGATGCCGTGCCGACTCAACCCAGACAAGAAACAGGAGTCACCACCACAGTGGCCGTCAAGATTCG
>DASVKO010000247.1:0-2910 GCA_036385355.1 Dermatophilaceae bacterium | reverse complement strand
CCCGGCACCCCAGATCGGCCGCGGCCTACAACCGTTCCGACCATCTGTTCGGCCGGGTGCCGATGACGTGGATGAACAAGAACGCCGGGGGCTTCCCGATCTACCTCGATCGGGCTCTGGGCAACCGCGTCTGGGACATCGACGGTTTCGAGTACGTCGACTTCGCGCTCGGGGACACCGGCGCCATGGCGGGGCACTCGCCCGAGCCGACCGTGGCCGCCATACAGCACCGCATCGCCACCCAGGGCGGCATCACCACGATGCTGCCCACCGAGGACGCCGAATGGGTGGGCGCAGAGCTCACCCGCCGTTTCGGGCTCGAACGCTGGAGCTTCTCGCTGACCGCCACCGACGCCAACCGATGGGCCATCCACCTCGCGCGGGCGTTGACCGGTCGGCCCAAGATCCTGTTCAACAGCTACTGCTACCACGGCAGCGTCGACGAGTCGTTGATCGTGGTCGGCCCTGATGGTGAGGGCACGAGCCGGCCCGGCAACGTCGGCGAGCCGGTCGACGTCACCGTGACCTCGCGGGTCGCGGAGTTCAATGATCTCGAGGGCCTCGAACGTCAGCTCGCGCATGGCGATGTGGCAGCGGTGCTCATGGAGCCGGCGCTGACCAACATCGGGATCGTCCTGCCGGAGCCCGGATATCTCGAGGGAGTTCGCGAGCTCACCCGGCGGTACGCCGTGTTGCTCATCAACGATGAGACCCACACTCTCTCGGCGGGGCCGGGTGGAGCAACGAAGGCGTGGGGGCTGGAGCCCGACATGCTGATCATCGGCAAGGCGATCGCTGGCGGGATCCCGATGGGCGCCTACGGGCTGAGCGCCGAGCTCGCCGACCGTGCCTTGGCCCGCACCGATCTGGATCTCATCGACATGGGCGGTGTGGGCGGCACTCTGGCTGGCAACCCGCTCTCGATCGCCGCCACCCGGGCAACGCTTGAGCACGTCCTGACCGACGCCGCCTTCGGCCAGATGATTGAGACGGCGACATATTTCGCTGCCGGCGTGCAGTCCGTGATTGATCGATATTCCCTGCCCTGGTCGCTGAGCCAGCTGGGCGCACGTGCGGAATACCGCTTTGCCAGCCCGACGCCCCGCAACGGCACCGAGTCCGCAGCCAGTGCGGACGGCGAGCTCGAGGACCTCATCCATCTCTACCTGTTGAACCGCGGCATCATGCTGACCCCGTTCCACAACATGGCGCTGATGTCGCCGGTCACGACCACAACGGACGTCGACCTCCACCACGGCGTTTTCGAGGCAGCGATCGTGGAGCTCATCGGCGGCTGAGAGTCCGCGAACCGGCTTGCCGGGTGGCCTTGCTGGACGTCCAGGATCTCAGCGCCGAGCTCCTTGTCGATGGTGCGTTGCGTGCGTGAGCTCATCTTTCTGGATGAGACCTTTCTGATCCAACTCATCCTTTATGACGATTCCCTTTGTGTGGACTTTCGCACTTTGAGCAGGTCCTGACGTAGGTCGGCTGTTCGTCTCTTCTTGCGTTTCTGGCGACACACCGCACCGGTTCATCAGCACAACAGGCATCCCACGAGATGATCTATCTGCACGCGTCTTACGTGCAGATGAGAGGATGTGGGTGATGGCAGGTCGAGGGTCGGGTGGCACGCCGCGGATGATCCGTGGCTCCGTCGTGGTGCAGCGGCGCCGATGCGGCAAGGCAAACTGCCGGTGCGCGGACGGCGAGCAACTGCACGAGGCCACCGTGCTGAGCTACTCCGAGGCGGGCCGCAACCGCACGGTGATGCTGGCCCCCGGGCAGGTGGCGACGGTGCGCGCGGCGGTGGCGCGTTACCGGGCCGCGCAGGCCCGGTTGCAGGAGGCCGGCAACGCCGGGCTGGCCGCGCTGTTGTCCCTCCGGGCGGCCAACGGCCGGGGCCGGTGAGTGCGTGGACGGCGCTGCTGGAGGGAACCCGTACGGTGTTCGGCGCGCCGAGCTTCGCCCTGTTCACCCAACTGCTCACCGGGTGGGTGTGCGCCCCCGGGCGGCGCACCATCACCGCGATGATCGCGGTGGCCGACCCGGCCGGGCAGCGCGCCCACGACGCCTACCACCGGTTCGTCCGCGACGGGGCGTGGAGCATGAGCCGGCTGTGGCAGGTCCTCGCCACTGACGCGGTCACCAGGTTCGCCCCGAGCGGGGTGGTCGCATTGGACTGTGACGACACCGGTGTTCCACCGGGGCGGCCGCCAGGTCAACGGCGCCGGGATCTTCCGCGACGCGGTACGTTCCACCGCCCGCCACGTCATATACGCACTCGCGTTGAACCTGGTCGTGCTCACCTTGCGGGTGACCCCGCCGTGGGGTGGGTGCCCGATCGCGTTACCGGTCAACGTCCGGCTGCACAAGAAGAACGACACCACGACCACCGTCGCCCACGCGGCCGAGATGATCCGCGAGCTCGCCGGCTGGCTGCCCGACCGCAAGCTGCACCTGTGCGCCGACGGCGCCTACGCATCCCTGGCCGGCGCGGACCTACCCCGCACCCAGGTGACCTCCCGGATGCGCCGCGACGCCGCGCTCAATGAGCCCGCCCCGACGCGCACCGGCAGACGCGGACGGCCCCGGACCAAGGGCGACCGGCTGCCCACCCCGACCGGACTCGCCACCCAGGCCAGCGGCAGAGGGTGGCGCAAGGTCACCGTCGACCTCCGCGGGCGGCCCGTCGAACGGCTGGTCCACGTCCGCGACGTGCTCTGGTACGCGGTCAACAAGACCGACCTGGTCCGCCTGGTCATCGCCGGTGACCCGGCCGGGGTCGAACCCGACGACTTCTTCGTCACCACCGACACGAGCGCCACCGGCGCGCAGGTCGCCTCCCGCTACGCCGGCCGCTGGTCCATCGAGGTGTGCTTCCGCGACGTCAAGCAGCACCTCGGTGGCCAA
>DASVKO010000246.1:0-11022 GCA_036385355.1 Dermatophilaceae bacterium | reverse complement strand
CCATGCACTCCAGATCCAGGGCCACGTGACCATCCAGAAGTTCGTTCACCGTCAACGACTCAGCCATCACCCCAGAATGACTCAAGCCCGACACGCCAAGCCAGCCCGCAGCTCGGCGGTCAGAGGCGCAGCCTCACTGGGTGGCTGGTGTCTTTCGTTTTCCATGGTTTCGAGGCACAACATGTAGCACTGGGAGTGCGCTGAAATGCCAACATATTGTGGTGACCTCACCCATGTCGCCGTCAACAACGCGTTTGACACCTGGCACCTAGGTTTGGCGCTTGTGGACTGCACGGTCCCTAGGTTTGGCGGGGTGGCAGGCGTGTGATGCGTGAAACGGCCCTGCGTTTCGCGTACCGTGACGATCGTGGCGACTCGTACGACTACCCCTATCCCACGTCCGAAGTCCGGGGGGCGCGGCAAACCGTCCACCCCGGCCAAGGGACGCAACGGCCAGCCCGCCGCGCGCAAACCAGCACGACGCAAGCCGGCGCCAAGGCCTTCCAGGGCCAAGGTCAAGCCCGCAGCACTGCCGGTCAGAGCAGTAAGGGCCACCTGGATGGGCATCGCCCACGTTGTCGGCGGGACCGTTCGCCGGATCGGGACCAGCGCCAGCGAGCTCGAGCCCGAGCACCGTCGCGACGGCATCGGCCTGTTCCTGCTCGCGCTTGCGGTCCTGGTCGCGGCCAGCGAGTGGTGGGGGCTTCAGGGCACAACGGGGGACGTCGTCCATGCAGTCGTCGCGGGGACCTTCGGCCGGATCGCCTACGCCGTCCCGATCGCCCTGATGCTGTTCGGCATCCGGATGTTGCGTGCGCCCGTTGACCAGGCGTCGACGAACCGCATCACGATCGGCACCACCGCGCTGACCTTCGCCGCTGCCGGCCTGGTCCACATCTCCGCCGGTCTGCCAAGCCCGCCTGACGGTGCTCTCAGAATGCGTGACGGGGGCGGCATGATCGGGTTCCTGGCTTCGAGCCCGATCGTTGCCGGCATCAAGACCGTGGGCGCCGTGCCGCTGCTCATGTTGCTGGGTTTCTTCGGGATTCTGGTCATGACGGCCACCCCGGTCCGGATGATTCCCGCCCGTCTGGGCGAGGTGCGCGACTGGGCGCTGCGCCGGCCGCACGAGAGCCAGGTTCCGGCCGACGAGGTCGACGACGTCGATCCGGACGCCACCCGCAAGGTGCGCCGCCGTCCGGGACCCATCAGCACAGGACCGTATGACGGTGACGAGGCTTTCCGGCAGGCCGCCATCGTCGCGAAGGCCAAGGCCGACAGGGCGGACAGGGCTGCCGCGGCCGCCGCGTTCCGGCCCGGCCAGAAGCGGCCGACCGCACCCGGCGTCCTGGCACCCGGAGCGACCGCGGTGGCAGCCGGGGCACCCGGAGACTTCGGCGGTGGCGCCACGGGCGCCGCAGGCATTGCGCCACCGGAGTCGGGAGTCCTGCGGGGCAAGCCTCTCGAGGCCCCGCCGAACACCCCCATGCCCCAGCGGGTGGAACAGCTCGCGCTCGCCGGCGACATCACCTACACGCTGCCCGTCAACACGTTGCTCGAGGCCGGCCGCCCGCACAAGACCCGTAGTGTCGCCAACGACGCCGTGGTCGACTCCCTGACCGAGGTGCTCGACCAGTTCGACATCGACGCCCAGGTCACCGGCTTCAGCCGTGGGCCCACGGTCACCCGCTATGAGGTCGAGCTCGGCCCGGGCATCAAGGTCGAACGCGTCACCGCGCTCTCCAGGAACATCGCGTATGCCGTCGCCTCGGCTGACGTTCGCATCCTGAGCCCGATCCCCGGCAAGTCCGCGATCGGCATCGAGATCCCCAACGCCGACCGCGAGAAGGTCAGCCTCGGCGACGTCCTGCGCAGCCAGACGGCACGCAGCAACGAGCACCCGATGGTCGTGGGTGTCGGCAAGGACGTCGAGGGTGGCTATGTCATCGCGAACCTCGCCAAGATGCCGCACCTGCTCGTGGCCGGCGCCACCGGCTCCGGCAAGTCCAGCTTCGTCAACTCGATGATCACCTCGATCCTGATGCGCTCGACCCCGGACGAGGTGCGGATGGTCCTGGTGGACCCCAAGCGGGTGGAGCTGACCGGCTACGAGGGGATTCCGCACCTCATCACGCCGATCATCACCAGCCCGAAGAAGGCCGCCGAGGCGCTGCAGTGGGTGGTCCGCGAGATGGACGCTCGCTACGACGATCTCGCGGCATACGGGTTCAAGCACGTGGACGACTTCAACAAGGCGGTCAAGGCCGGCACACTCAAGGTGCTGCCCGGGTCGCAACGGGTCATCCATCCCTACCCGTACCTGCTGATCATCGTCGATGAGCTCGCCGACCTGATGATCGTGGCGCCGCGCGATGTCGAGGAGTCGATCGTGCGGATCACCCAGCTGGCGCGGGCGGCCGGCATCCACCTCGTCCTGGCCACCCAGCGCCCCTCGGTCGACGTCGTCACCGGGCTGATCAAGGCCAACATCCCCTCCCGGATGGCGTTCGCGACCTCTTCGGTCACCGACTCCAGGGTCGTCCTGGACATGCCGGGCGCCGAGAAGCTCATCGGCCAGGGCGACGCGCTGTTCCTGCCGATGGGCACCTCCAAGCCGATGCGGGTGCAGGGTGCCTGGGTGACCGAGTCCGAGATCCAGGCCGTCGTCAAGCACGTCAAGGGTCAGCTCACGCCGCACTATCGTGACGACGTCACCGTGGTTGCCTCCAAGAAGGTCGTTGAGGACGACATCGGCGATGACCTGGAGCTGTTGCTGCAGGCAACCGAGCTCGTCATCACCACGCAGTTCGGCTCAACCTCGATGCTGCAGCGCAAGCTGAGGGTTGGCTTCGCCAAGGCCGGCCGGCTGATGGACCTCCTGGAGTCCCGCGGCGTCGTCGGCCCCTCCGAGGGCTCGAAGGCCCGCGACGTCCTTGTCAGGTTTGACGATCTGCCGACCACTCTCGCCCTGATGCGCGGCGACGAGGTCCCGGACGCCGACCCGGTCTTCGACGGGGCGGCCCCGCAGTCCGCTGATGACGTGGAGCTGGGCCACGCTGCTCCCGGCGCGGTCATCGGGGCGCCACTCGGCGGTCCGACACGAGACCCGCTGGCGCCCGAGGGCTACGAAGAGGTGGAGGACGAGGGTGGCGAGGACGCCTGGGCCCTCACCCGCAACGGTCGCAGCGACAGCTTCTGACCGGGGCATCGGCCGATTGTCCGGTCGTCAACCCGGCCGTCCGAAACGCCCCTCGATCGCGCTCACACGCTCAGCCCGGCATTGTTCGCGGGTGGCTGGCAAATACCTTCGTTGTCTACCCCCGCGCTGATCTGAGGAATATCCTGAGTCCATGAGGCCAGGTCACGTGTTTGGTCGTCCTGTTGTCGTTCTCGCCATCGGTGCGTGCCTCCTGTTATCAGGGTGTAGCCGCACCTCCCAGTCGGAGCTTGAGAAAGCCAAGGCGGCTGGAGCGTCCGAACAAGCCGCGAAGCAGAAGCAAGCGAGCGTGGACGCGGATATCCAGAAGCTCAAGGAAGATCTGGCCAGGGCCAAAGCGCAGGCGGCCACCCCTTCAGCGGCTGCCACGTCGCCAGGGCAGGCCCCGGTGGCACCGGTGGCACCGCGGGCACAGACAGCGCAGGGCGCTTCCTGTGGTGGCAACATCAGCGTGGCCGCGAACACCAGCTGTGCCTTCGCATTCAATGTCGCCTCCGAGCTCTACGACGCGGGTGGCGGGTCCAGGACCCTCAGCGTGTACAGCCCGACAACTGGCAAGTACTACACGATGACGTGTGTGGCCGGTGTCCCGACCGTGTGCCGGGGCGGCAACAATGCCATCGTGTACATCCGCTGACTGCCGTTGACCACGACAGGTACTGACGGCCACGTGGCCGCCAGATGACCACCGGAACCGGGCTGCGGCTGGGGTGTGCCGGCATGGCCCTGGTCACCCTCGCGAGTCTGCTCTCCGGCTGCGGGAGGGCGTCGGACCCGTCTGCCGTGAAGGCGGACTCCACGCAGTCTGCGGTGGCGGCCAGGAACCTGAAGCAGGCTGAGCTGGAGTCCGAGCGCCTACGCAGGGAGCTCGACCGACTGAAGCCTCATCGCCCGACCCAGGGAGCGACTTCCACGAAGAGCGCCACGCCGCGGGCGTCCCGCACGACCACCGTGCCATTGTCCCCGGCGGGCGACCCGGCCGCTCTGCGGGTGAGTTTCGACAGGCTGGCCGCGCAGCTGAGCGGATCCGAGGGCGTGGCTTTCACCAGTGTCGGTGGCACGGGGACCACGCAGCTCGGGTCATGGCGAACGGGCGTCGGCTGGTCAACGGTCAAGGTTCCTGTGGCCGTGGCCGCCGTCGCGAAGGCTCAGGGCCGGCCCGACGCCAGCGTGCGGGCCCTGATGCGGCGCGCCATCACGGCATCCGACAATGCCGCGGCCGAGCAGCTGTGGAGCTCCCTGGGACCACCCCAGACCGCGGCGTCAAAGGTGCAGGCTGTGCTGCGTTCTGCCGGCGATGGACAGACGCGCGTCCAGTCCCAGCGAGTCCGCCCGGGATTCACCGCGTTCGGGCAGACGAACTGGTCCCTGGCCAACCAGGCGAAGTTCGCGGCGGCGCTGCCCTGCATCAGGTACAGCAACGACGTGATCGCGCTGATGGGGGCGGTCGAGTCCGGTCAGCGCTGGGGGATCGGCGCGGCTGGCCGGCCCGCGCAGTTCAAGGGCGGCTGGGGTCCGGGCACGGGTGGGGGGTACCTCGTTCGCCAGATGGGCATCGTCACCCTCGCGAACGGCTCGCGGATCGGTCTGGCCATCGCCTCGCAGCCTGCCGACGGAAGCTTCGGGACCGGCACCGCGAACGTGACCGCACTCGCCCGGTGGGCTGTGGCCAATATCAGGCCCGCAGCGCCCGGCGGCTGTTGAGCATGACTCAGACCATGAAGCGGTACCCGATGCCCGGCTCGGTGATGAGGTATCGCGGACGGCCGGTGTCGGGCTCGAGCTTGCGGCGCAGCTGGTTGGCGTAGACGCGAAGGTAGTTGGACTCCCGGCCGTATGACGGACCCCAGGCGGCGCGCAGCAACGCCGCGTGGGTGACCAGCTGGCCCGGCGTTGCTGCCAGAGCCGACAGCAGTCGCCACTCGGTGGGGGTCAGACGGACATCCTGCCCATCCCGGGTGGCCCGATAGTTCGCGAAGTCCAGCACGAAGTCCGCCGTATGCACGGTGGGCAGTGACTCGACCCGGGTGCCTCCCCGGCGTGCGGCGGCCCGCACACGGGCCAGGAACTCATCCATGCCGAAGGGCTTGGTGACGTAGTCATCGGCGCCGGCGTCCAGCGCCTCGATCTTGTCGTCGGACTCCTGGCGCGCAGACAGGACGACCACCGGGACCGTGGAGGTCTCGCGAACCCGCCGCAGGACGTCCAGGCCGTCCATGTCGGGCAGGCCGAGGTCAAGGACGATGACGTCCGGGTTGCGCTCGGCGATGATCTGCAGGGCAGAGCGCCCGTCACCGGCAGACTCGACCTCGTAGTCGCGAGCCCGCAGGTTGATGGTCAGGGTGCGCACGATGTGTGGCTCGTCGTCCACGACCAGGATGAACGTCATGAGGTGCCGCATTCCTGTGGCGGGCGGTTGATCACTGCGGGGCCCTGGTCAGCGGCAGCTCGATGACGATGGTCAGCCCGCCGCCGGGAGTGTCCTCCGCGCTGAGCGTGCCGTCCATGGACTCGGTGAGCCCGCGTGCCACGGCAAGTCCCAGACCCACCCCGTCACCGCGCTCGCTGTCCCCGAAACGCTGGAACGGTGCGAAGATCTGTTGCTTCGCGTTGTCCGGGACCCCGATGCCCCGGTCGACCACCCGAACCTGGATCTGGTCGCCGATCACACTGCCGCTGACGACGACCTCCTGGCGTCCGGGGGAGTGCTTCAGCGCGTTCTCCAGGACGTTGGCCAGCACCCGGTCGAGCAGACCGGCGTCCGCACGAAACAAGGGGAGGTCTTCGGGGAGCCAGGTGCGCACCCGGCGGCCCTGGTCACCGAGGTCCGAGATGGAGGGTTTCAGCACGTCCAGGAGGTGCAGGTCCTGGAGGTGGACGTTCACGGAACCGGTCTGCAGCCGTGACATGTCGAGCAGGTTGCCGACCATGGCGTTGAGCCGGTCGGCGGACTGTTCGATGGACTCGAGCAGCTCGCCCTGGTCGGCGGCCGACCAGGTGATGTCGTCCTGGCGTAGGCTGGAGGCTGCGGCCTTGATGCTGGCCAGGGGCGTTCGCAGGTCGTGTGAGACTGCGGCGAGCAAGGCCGTTCGGGTGCGGCTGTCCTTGGCCAGACTCGTCGCGGCCCGGGCCTGGTGGACCAGCTCCTCACGGCTCAGGATCGCCGCGGCGTGCGTCGCGAAGGCCGAGACCAGCCGCGCCTCATCGGCCAGGATGACCCGCCCGCACAGGACGAGCTCAGTCAGATCGTCCACCGGCGAGCGCACGGACGCGTCGCGCACCTGGTCGACGTCGAAGGGGCCGGTGCTGGCCAGGACTTCCCACGGTTCGCGAACCGACCCGCGCCGGACGATGGCCACGGACTGCATCCCGAACGTGGTGCGTGCCTGGTCCAGCAGTGCGGGGAGCTGGTCCTTGGCGCCCAGGAGGGAGTGTGCGAGCTGGGCCAGCACGCGCGACTCCCGTTCTGCGGCAACGGCTTCCGCCGTGCGACGGGCGCTGAGGTGGACCACCGAGGCCACGCCCGTCGCCACCAGCACGAACACGACGAGGACGGCCGCGTTCTGGGGGTCCGAGATCGTCAGGGTGTGGATCGGGGGAGTGAAGAAGAAGTTCAGCGCGAGGCTGCTGGCCACGGCACAGAACAGGGCCGGCCAGAGCCCCCCCACGAGGGCACAGGTCACGGTCAGAGCCAGGAAGACCAGCATGTTAAGGGGCAGGTCGTGGCTCTCGCGGGTCAGCACCAGCAGCCACGTCGAGAGTCCCAGGCCCAACGACGCCATCAACCAGGCGATGGTCACCCTCTGGAGGCTGACGGCGCCGCCGACCGGGGACGGCCTGGTCATACCCTTGCGGGCAAAATCGTGGATCACCAGGTGCACGTCAATGTCGCCGGAGCCGGCGACCACCGTCTCACCGACCCCGGGGGACAGCAGGGACCTCAGGCGTCCCCGGCGGCTGACCCCCAGCACGATCTGGGTCGCGTTGACTCCCCGGGCGAAGTCGAGGATGGACTGGGCGACGTCGTCACCGGTCACGGAGTGGAAGGTCCCGCCCAGCTCGGCGGTGAGCTTGCGCTGGGTGGCAATCGCTTTGAGATCGGCTCCGACCAGGCCGTCTGACTGGGTGACGTAGGCCGCCATCAGCTCGCCTCCGGCGCTCCGTGAGACGATCTGTGCTGCCCTGCGTAGCAGCGTCTCCCCCTCGGGCTGACCGTTCACTGCGACCACGATGCGCTCGCGGGTCGGCCAGGTCGCCGAGATGCCCTGGTCGTGGCGGTACCGGTCCAGGGCCTCGTCCACCCGGTCGGCCAGCCAGAGCAGCGCCAGCTCCCGCAGGGCCGACAGGTTGCCCGGCCGGAAGTAGTTGGACAGCGCTGCGTTCACCTTGTCCGCCGCATACACGTTGCCGTGTGCCATCCGCCGCCGCAGCGCCTCGGGTGTCATGTCGACCAGCTCGATCTGATCGGCGGCACGGACGACGTCATCGGGCACGGTCTCTCGCTGCTTCACGCCGGTGATGGACTCGACGACGTCGTTGAGGGACTCCAGATGCTGGATGTTGACTGTGGAGATGACGTCGATGCCCGCGTCCAGCAGCTCGTGGATGTCCTCCCACCGCTTGGTGTTGCGCGAGCCCGGCACGTTGGTATGCGCCAGCTCGTCGACCAATGCGACCTGTGGCGCCCGGGCCAGCACCGCGTCGACGTCGAGCTCGCGGAACGACGCTGCGCGATACTCGATCTCCCGAAGCGGCACGCTTTCCAGGCCTTCGATCTGCGCCGCCGTGTACCCGCGCCCGTGGGTCTCACAGAGCCCGACGACCACATCGGTGCCGCGCCCCAGGCGACGGTGGCCCTCGCCGAGCATGGCGACCGTCTTGCCGACGCCGGGCGCTGCGCCCAGGTAGATCCGCAGTCGTCCGCGTGTCATGTCTGATTCTGGCCTGTCTGTAGGTGCACTGGCGGCTCAGGCGGCTGTCTCTTGCACTCGTGGGTCAGTCTGCGTGGGTGAGCGCGGCGCCGACCTGGTCGGCAAGCAGAACCGCAACCCTGAGCTGTTCGAGAGAGGGGCGGACGACACGGGTTGCGGACGTCAGCACGAACTGGCCGTGAATCGCGTCGCCCTGCCTGACGACGAGGCCGATCCGGTCATCGGTGGGCAGACCATCGCGTTCGATGTTGACGAGGTGCCCTCGGCGGGTCACCTGGCCATCGTGATCGAGGCTGACATCCTGCGGGCCCGGACCGCGGCCCGGGACGAAGCGGCATTCGTCGATGCCCAGGACCTGCTCGATCTGCTGGGCGACGTGGCTGATCAGGGCCTGCGGGGACGTCTCCCGGACAGCGATGATCTTCGAGGTTCCGAACACTCCGTCGAGATAGCCCGACCGGCGGCTGGAACGCGCCTGCTGGCGACGCCCCCACAGCGCAATCTCCGAGACCGCGAGCCCGACCAGGGCGAGAAGCACGGTGACTTCGACGTCGTTGGGATCCTTGATGGCGAAGGTGAGGTACGGCTGGGTCAGAAAGACGTCGAACCACGCGCCGGCCGACAGGGCCGCGACGATCCCCGCGATCCGGTCACCCGTGGCAGCGGCTGCCACGACGATGAGGACCAGCACCAGAGCGGCGGTCGCGGTGGTGATGCTGTCCCGGAAGACCGCGAGTCCGGCGCTGCACAGCAGTGGCCCAACAGCCGCACCGGCGATGAGGGCTGACCGGTGGCGCTCCATCCATTTCGTCTCCACACCATCATCCAATCACTGGCCGGGCCTCAGACGGGGGCGAACCGCGGGCGCACTGCGACGACTCATGGGCGGGCCGCATCCAGGGCCAGGTTGAGAGACAGGACGTTGACCCGTGGCTCGCCCAGGAATCCGAGGGTCCTTCCCTGGGTGTTCTCGTTGATCAGGGCCTGAACCTGATCCTGGCTGAGGCCTCGTTCGCGGGCGATGCGGGGGACCTGTTCTTGGGCATAGGCGGGGCTGATGTGGGGGTCCAGGCCGGATCCGCTGGCCAGCAGCGCGTCCGGGGCGACCTGCGCCGGGGTGACGTCGTCGAGCTTGGCGGCGGTGGCCCGACGATCCTTGATGGAGGCGATCAGGTCCTTGTTCTCCGGGCCCAGGTTGGAGGCGCTGCTGGACGTCGGGTCGTAACCCAGCCCGGCCGCCGAGGGTCGGCTCTGGAAGTACTTCGGGTTCGCCTCGACGACCGGGTTCCCGTCGGCGTCCTTGGTCGGCTGGCCGTTCTTCAGGACGGGCTGGGTGAACGCCTGACCGATGAGGTCGGAGCCGACCGTTGCGCCGCCGCGTTGCACCAGGGAGCCGTTGGCGTTGTTGCCGAAGGCGACCTGGGCGAAGCCGGTCATGGCCAGCGGGTAGGCCAGGCCCAGTATGACGGTGAGCAGGAGCAGTGTCCGCAGCGCGGCGCCATACTGGCGCAGGGCCGGGGAGGTTCGGTTTGCCATGGTCTGTTTCTTCGCCTTCTCTAGCGGATGCCGGGGATCTGGGACACCAGCAGGTCGATGAGCTTGATGCCGATGAACGGGCTGATGATGCCGCCGAGGCCGTAGATGGCCAGGTTGCGGCGCAGCATCTGGGCCGCCGAGGACGGCTTGTACCGGACTCCGCGCAGCGCCAGCGGGATGAGCCCGATGATGATGAGCGCGTTGAAGATGACCGCCGACAGGATCGCGGACTCCGGCGAGGCCAGGTGCATGATGTTGAGCGTGCCCAGGCCGACGAACACGCCGGCGAACATCGCGGGGATGATCGCGAAGTACTTGGCGATGTCGTTGGCGATGGAGAACGTCGTCAGTGAGCCGCGGGTGATGAGCAGCTGCTTGCCGATCTGGACGATCTCGATGAGCTTTGTCGGGTTGGAGTCCAGGTCCACCATGTTGCCGGCCTCCTTGGCGGCCGACGTCCCGGTGTTCATCGCCACCCCGACGTCGGCCTGCGCCAGCGCTGGTGCGTCGTTGGTGCCGTCGCCGGTCATCGCGACGAGGCGCCCGCCCTCCTGCTCGGCCTTGATGAGCGCCATCTTCTGCTCGGGTGTGGCCTCGGCGAGGAAGTCGTCGACGCCGGCCTCGTCGGCGATGGCTTTGGCGGTCTGCGGGTTGTCTCCGGTGATCATGACGGTGCGGATGCCCATCCGGCGCATCTCTTCGAACCGTTCGCGCATCCCTTCCTTGACGACGTCCTTGAGGCTGATCACCCCCAGACAGCGTGCGGGCCGGCCCTCCACCAGCTCAGCGACGACCAGGGGGGTGCCGCCACCGGTGGAGATGCCGTCCACGATCGAGCCGACCTCGTCGGTGGGGTGCCCGCCGTTGTCGCGGACCCACTTCATGACGGCGGCGGCCGCGCCCTTGCGGATCTCGTGTCCGGCGTCGATGTCGACCCCGCTCATCCGGGTTTGCGCGGTGAACCCCACGAAGGTCGCGTTGTCCAGCTCGCCGGCCCGCCGTTCGCGCAGACCGTAGCCGGTCTTGGCGAGCACGACGATGGAACGCCCCTCCGGGGTCTCGTCGGCCAGGCTGGACAGCTGGGCGGCGTCCGCGAGCTCGCTGTCTTCGACACCGTGCACCGGGAGGAACTCGGCGGCCTGGCGGTTGCCGAGCGTGATGGTGCCGGTCTTGTCCAGCAGCAGGGTGTTCACGTCGCCGGCGGCCTCGACGGCCCGCCCCGACATGGCCAGCACGTTGTGCTGGACCAGCCGGTCCATTCCGGCGATGCCGATCGCCGACAGAAGTGCCCCGATGGTGGTTGGGATGAGACAGACCAGCAGCGCGACGAGCACGATG
>DASVKO010000245.1:0-3535 GCA_036385355.1 Dermatophilaceae bacterium | reverse complement strand
CCGGGCCGAACCGGAGACGCGGGCGCTGCGCGGCAGGAGGCCGGCCAGGCTCATCGCCGTGACGCTCTTGCCGCAACCGGACTCTCCGACGATGCCAACGATCTCCCCTGGCGCCAGGGTCAGGTCGACGTTGTCCACCGCGGAGACTGTCCCGCTCTCTGTCGTGAAGGTGACGGACAGGCCACGCACATCCAGCACCGGCGCGACGTCCTGCGGCGCCCCGAGGTGGGTCTGGGTCGGTGAGGTCATTCCCGGCTCCCCTTGGGGTCGAGGGCGTCCCGGAGGCTGTCGCCGAACACGTTGAATGCCAGTGCCAGCACCATGATCGTCACACCGGGCAGGACTGCCGCCCACGGGGCACGCGCCGCGAACTGCTGTGCGGTGGCAAGCATGGTGCCCAGGCTCGGCGCCGGTGGCTGGATGCCGAGCCCAAGGAAGGACAGCACCGCCTCGCCGAGGATTGCGGAGGGGATGGCGACCGTTGCCTGCACCAGGACGACCGAGGTCGCGTTGGGCAGGATGTGCCGGGTCAGCACCCACAGGTCGCTGGCACCGTCGACGACCGCGGCGGCCACGAAGTCCAGAGACTTCAGACGTAGCGTGTCGGAGCGCACCACCCGGATGATTCCTGGAATCTGCGCTATGCCGATGGCTACGGCGGCGTTGCCGAGACTCGCGCCGCGGATGGCCGCAAGCCCCACAGCCAGGATGAGGAAGGGGAACGACAGCAGCAGGTCGGTGAACCGGGAGATCACCGTGTCGAAGGACCGGACGTAGCCAGACGCCAGCCCGAGCGGGACTCCGATCAGCAGCGCCGTCGCGACGGCGAGCATCCCCACCTCCAGGGAGGCTCGCGATCCGAGGATGATCCGCGAGAGCACGTCACGTCCGAGGTCATCGGTTCCGAGCAGGTGTTCCGCAGTGCCCGGTGGGGAGAAGGTGTTGGCGAAGTCCGTCTGTTCCGGGGCGTAGGGCGCCAGCCACGGGGCCAGCACGGCGACGAACGTCGCCAGCACGAGCACGCTGAAGCTGATTACTGCCAACGGGTTTCGCCGCAGTCGCTGGATCACGCGAGCCTGGCGGCTGGCCTCGCGGTGCAGCTTCGCGGTGGGGGCTGCAGTGGCGGTCAAGCCGACTCACCTCCTACCCGGATACGGGGGTCGATGAACGAATAGAGCAGGTCGACCAGGAAGTTGATGACGATGTATGACGTAGCCGTCACCAGCACGACGGCCTGGATCACCGGGTAGTCCCGCTGGAAGACCGCGTCGATCGTCATTTTGCCGAAGCCCGGCAGACCGAAGATCTGTTCGGTGACGACCGCCCCCGAGATGAGGCCGCCGAGCTGCAGCCCGACGATCGTGACGACCACGACGAGACTGTTGCGCAAGGCATGCCGACCGATGACGACCCGGGGCGGCAGTCCCTTCGCCTTGGCCGTGCGAACGTAGTCGGTCGATAACGAGTCGAGCATCGAGGACCTGGTCTGCCGCATGATGACGGCCGATAGACCAGTGCCCAGGATGACTGCGGGCAGGATGATGTGGTGCAAATTGGCGATCGGGTCCTCCAGCAGCGGCACGAACCCCGAGGCGGGGAACAGGCCCGTGGCTACCGACAGGTAGAGGATCGCGATCAGTCCGAGCCAGAAGTGCGGCACCGACAGCCCGATCAACGCGACGGCGTTAGCGAACCACTCGGCAGGGCGCCCACGGCGCACGGCGGCTACGACTCCCGCGCCGACGCCGAGGAACGTTGCGAGCAGGATGGCCAGCACGGAAAGCTCGATTGTCACTGGCAGCGCCGTTCGCAGCATCGAGGCGACGCTGGTGCCTGTGCGGATCGAGGTGCCCAGATCCCCGTGCAGCGCATTGCTCGCGAAGTGCCAGAACTGCATGGGTAGCGACTGGTCGAGGCCGTACTGCTGGCGGATCGCGGCCAGTGCCTCCGGCGTGCGGTCCTCGCCTGCCAGTGCCAGTGCCGGGTCACCGGGCAGGGCGCGCACTCCGAGAAACACCACGACCGTCGCCAGGAACAACGTGACCAGGGACTGCCACGCCCGGTTGAGCAGATACCGCCGCACGCCGCCTACCTAACCAAGCCGCCGCAGGCTGTCTACTTGGACAGGCCGGAGAACGCCACCCGGACGACACCGTCCGGGAAGACCTGCACGCCCTTGAGTGTGTTCGAGACACCGGTGAGGTTGCGCTGCCGGTAGATGTAGATGATCGGGTCCGCCGCCTGGATCTTGGTCACGGCCTGCCCGTACAGGTCACGCCGCTGCGCCAGGTCCTGGGACTGCCGTGCCTGGTTCAGGATCGCGTCCAGACTGGGGTCGTTGAAGCCCGCGACGTTCTGACTGCCACCGGTGCCGACGAAGTTGGTGATGTTGGCATCCGGGTCGACCCGGCCGGACCAGCCGAGCTGCAACAGCTCGAAGTCGCCTGCGTCCTGTTGGTCGAGCAGTGAGGCGTACTCCACGGGCTTGATCTTCAGGTCGAACCCACCGTCCTTGACATTGGACTGCAGCGCCTGGGCGAACCGCAGGCTGTCGGGGTTGTTCGAGGTGATCATCGTGATCGGGAACGGCGTCTTCACGCCGGCCTCGGCCAACAGCTGCTTGGCCTTCGCGGGGTCGTGCGGCCTGCAGTTCTGCGCCGCAGGTGAGGTGAACTCGCTCTTTGGTGAGATCGGCGAGCAGGCGACGGTGTTGAGGTTGTTGAAGATCACCTTCACCAGAGCGGCGCGGTCGATGGCGTACTCGAATGCCTGGCGCACTTTGGGGTTCTGCGCCGCCGGGCTGTCGATGTTCTTCGCCGGGGTGCCGACGCCGTCGACGTTGCCGACGTTGAAGGTCACCCCCTGGTAACCGAGTGACTGGGACTGCAACACCGACAGGGACGTCTCCTTGCGCAGGTTGGGCACGTCCTGTGCGGACAGGGAGTCCGCCACCTTGACGTCACCGGAGCGCAGGTTGGCCGCCCGGATGTTGGCGTCGGTCATGATCCGGTAGGAGATCGAGTCGAGGTGGACCTTGGCAGCGTCGTAGTAGTTGGGGTCCTTCGACAGCTCGATCGAGTTTTGGGGCACCCGCTTGGTGAACTTGAACGGTCCGACACAGACCGGCGCCGAGGAGAACTCCACACCGAGCGCCTTGGTGGCTTTGGGGCTCATGATCATCCCGGCCCGGTCCGCCAGTGCCGCAGTCAAAGGGGCGAACGGCTCCTTGAGGTGGACGACAACCGTTCCTGCGTCCGGCGCGTCGACGGCGGTGATCGGGCCCAGCTCGCTCTTGCGTCCCGACTCCTTGAGGGTCAGGTTGCGCTCGAAGGTGGACTTGACCGCAGCGGCGTTGAACGCAGTGCCGTCGGCGAACTTCACACCCTCGCGGACGGGGATGGTGACCGTCTTGCCGCCGTCCGAGACCTTGGGCAGGTCGGTGGCGAGCTGGGGAACGATGCGCGCTTGGGCGTCGACGTCGTAGAGCTTTTCGCACATGGCGTTGAATACGTAGCGGGAGTACAGGCTGCGCGAG
>DASVKO010000244.1:0-3613 GCA_036385355.1 Dermatophilaceae bacterium | reverse complement strand
AGGGCACTATCCGGAGGTGCGCCGCAGTACGCGTAGCGAGCCGTGCTCGCCCACCTGGGTAAAGGTGCCTTCGCCCAACGCTCGTTGCACGACGTGCCAGGGTGGCTGTCCGCCATCGCGTGGGTCGGGAAACACGTCGTGGACGGCGAGTACGCCACCGGGCAGGAGGTGCCGGGCGAATGCGGCGTAGTCGTGCTGGGCGACTTCTTCCGTGTGATTGCCGTCCAGGAATAGAAAGGTCAGTGGGGTTGTCCACCATGGCGCGACCTGTTGTGTGGTCGCGACCAGGACGCTCACGACACCTTCGAGGCCGGCTTCGGCAAGGGTGCGCCGCAGGGACGGTAGCGTGTCGAGCCGTTCGGTGCAGGGGTCTACCAGGGACTCGTCGTGCCACTGCCACCCCGGCTGGTTCTCTTCGGAACCGTGATGGTGATCGAGAGTGACCAGGTGCGCGCCTCGTTCGGCAGCCGTGGCCCCGAGGTGCACAGTGGATTTGCCGCAGTAGGTGCCGATCTCAAGCCACAGACCGGGTGCGGCGGTTGCTGCGGCCTGGCGCAAGGCCGCCGCTTCTTCGTCCGGCATGAAACCCTTCGTGCGTGCGGCCAGCGCTGCCAGGGCGGGGTCGAGCCTCACGCCAGATCTCCGGTGAGGATGGTGCACTGGGCGTCGCAGTCTTCCGCGCCAATCCGGATCAGTATGGGCAGCCCGTCGCCACGGAAGAGCCCGTTCCCCAAAGACGAACTCGCCAGCGCGTCGGCTGCAAGGACGACAGCCGCCGCGGTCCACGTGCTGCGCTCCTCGGGCCAGATCGCGTCGTCGGGCCAGACGTAACCGGTCCAGAAACCACCGTCGTCGCCGCGCAGGTGCTGCACGGTGTCGAACAGATCCCGCGCCCGTGGGCGGTCGCCGATCGCGTCGAGGGTGAGTACCAGCTCGCAGGTCTCCGCTACGGTCACCCACGGCCGGTCGGAGACGCAGCGGGCGCCCACGCCGGGTACGACGAACTCGTCCCACCTGCGGTTCAGGTGCGTCCTGCCCGCAGAGCCGCGAACGGCGCCGCCGAGCACCGGGTAGTACCAGTCCATCGAGTACCGGCTCTTGTCCAGGAAAGCATCAGGGTGGATCGCCACCGCGTGCGCGAGCCGCGCGGCCGCGAGCTCCCAGTCCGGCTGTGGGTCACCAACCAGCTCGGCGAGTGCCATGGCGCAGCGCAGGGACATCACCGTGCTGGAGCTGCCGGTGAGCAGGGCACTCTCGGTCACCTCACCGGCCTCGTTGCGCGACCAGGCGATCCCGCCGAAAGGCAGCTGCAGCGCGACGACGAGCTCAATGGCTCTTCGTACGACCGGCCACATCAAGTCGACCTGAGCCCGGTCCCCGGTGATCAGCCAACGGTGCCACACCCCGACAGCGAGGTAGGCGCACTGGTTGGTGTCGACTCTTTCGTCGCCGATGACGCTGCCTGTGGTCTCCATCGGCCAGCTGCCGTCGGGCGACTGGTGCGCCGCGCTCCACTCGAACGCCAGCTCGGCTGCGTCGTCGAGCCCGCAGACGGTCAGCGCCATCGCCGCCTCGACATGGTCCCAGGGGTCCCCGTGGTGGCCGCGGAACCAGGGGATCAGCCCGCTGGCTAGCTGTTGGTCGGCAATGTGTTCCCCGGTTATCCGGATCTGGTCGGCGGTCACAGTGCCCGGCAGGTGCGGCAGGGACCGCCTCACGCGGTGACGCCCGACTTACGGAGGTAGAGCACCAGGCTCTTCCCGAGGATGGGGTTCAGCAGACGTTCGGCGGTCTGGGTGAGCCACGGGCGGCGCATCATGTCCCAGACCAGGAGCCTGTGGTAGCCCTGGGTGAGCGAGTTCTCCCGCTCGACTCCTGAAGCGCACTTCAGCCACCAGTACGGCGAGTGGAGGGCGTGCGCGTAGTGGCTGCCGAGCGGCTCCAGGCCTGCGATCTCGAGCGCCTCGAGGAGCTGGTGGCCGCGGTAGATGCGCACGTGACCGCCTTGGACCTCGTGGTACGCGTCCGAGAGCGCCCAGCAGATCCGCTCGGGCCACTGCCGCGGGACACTGACGGCGACGAGACCGCCGGGCCTGACGACGCGAACGATCTCGGCGATCGCCGCGCCGTCCTCGGGAACGTGCTCGAGGATCTCCGAGGCGATCACCCGGTCGAAGCTGTCGTTCGGGAAGGGCAGGGCGAGAGCATCGGCGCGAAGCGTCACCGGGCCGTCGGGCGGCGTGACCTCGCCCGCATCAACCATCGCGGCGACCATCAGCTCGACGCCCAACAGGTCCTCCGCATTCTGGTCGAGGGCGACTACGTCTGCGCCTCGGCGCAAGGCCTCGAACGTGTGCCGGCCGGTGCCGCAGCCGAGGTCGAGAAGGGCGTGGCCCGGCAGGACACCGAAGCGGTCGAAGTCGATGGTCAGCACGAGGCCACCGGCAGCCGGTCGGTGATCGGGCCAGTGGCTGCTTCGGCTATCGCCTTCCGGTACACCTCGACCGTCGCCTGCGCGGTGGCCGTCCAGCTGAACCGCTCCTGCACCCGAGCGCGTCCGGCCGCCCCGATGGCGGCCCGGCGCGCAGGGTCGCAGAGCAGACTTCCGATCACTGTCGTCAGCGCGGCCGCGTCTCCGGCGGGGACCAGGACTCCGGCACGCCCGTCACGGCCGACCACCTCCGCCAGAGCGCCGACGTCACTGGCAACCAACGCCGTGCCCGATGCCATAGCCTCGACCGCCGGCAACGAAAACCCTTCGTAGAGCGAGGGCACGCAGGCCACCTCGGCCGAGGCCATCAGCTCGGCGATGCCGGTGTCTGTGAGACCAGACACGAAGTGCACGCGTTGGGAGAGACCGAGCGTGTCGACCAGCTGCTCGGTCTTGCCGCCCGGCGCCGGCTTTGACACCACGGTGAGGTGGGCGTCCTGATCATGCGGCAGGGCGGCAAGTGCCTGCAGCAGCACGGCAAGTCCCTTGAGGGGAACATCCGCGCTGCACAGGGCCACTATGCGTCCTGGTACTCGGTGCCCCCGCGGCCGAAACAGCCCTGTGTCGACGCCCATCGGTACGACGTGCAGCTGGTGGGGCTGAAGGCCGAAGTCGCGGGTCGCGTCCTGCGCGCTGCTGAGCGAGGGGACCAGCACCTGATCGATCCGTCTGGCAACGCGGGCCTGCATCCGCACAAATCCGAACCAGCGGCGCACCATGAGCTGCCGGTACCACGGTGCGGCCCCGATCTCGACCTCACGGTCGACAGAGATCGGATGGTGGATGGTGGCCACGAGCGGCAGCCCGGCCCTGGTGACCTCCAGCAACGCCGGACCAAGGCCCTGGTTGTCGTGGACGACATCGAACTCGAAGGCGCGGGCGGACAACAGCGGCGCGACGCGCCGACTGAATGTCCGCGGCTCGGGAAATCCGGCGGTGCACATCGTGCCGAACTCGAGCAGGTCGGTGAGGTCGCGAAACTCCGAAAGGCGCGGTAGCCGGAACGGGTTGGGCTCGGCATACAGGTCCAGACTCGGCACGCGGGTCAGCGCCACGCCCTCGTCGAGCTCGGGGTACGGGGGTCCGGAGAACACCTCGACCCGGTGGCCGAGGGCGACGAGC
>DASVKO010000243.1:0-2646 GCA_036385355.1 Dermatophilaceae bacterium | reverse complement strand
GTGTGACGGTCATCGTTACCGCTGGTCCAGAGTCGGTCGACCGCCGCTGGATCGGCTCCCAACCGAGCTTGCCAGCCGCACGGTCCCCGGTTTCTCCGTCAGTGGCATGGGGCCGCTGGCCGCCCTGGAGTTCCAGTACCTGCTCCAGCTCCGCACGGACCAGCGCAGAAGCAAGATCTACCCGAGCGCATGGACTCGCACAGTGATCACCTTCCTGCAGGAGGGCGTGTCATCGGTCCGGGACCGGCCAGTCGAATACTGGCGAGGGCTGTCGCCTAACCACAGCCTGGTCCCGTCGATCTTCACGACCTTGTCTGAGGCCCTGGAAGACCTCGATGAACCGGCCGAAGAGTGGGAACGGCTTGTCTGGCGGCCCGAGCGCCTGGGCTTCAGCGTCGAGGAACGGCAACGCGTTGCCCCGCTGGATTTCACCGTCATCACCCAGCCGTGGCTGCGCGAGAAGGTCATGCGCTACGCGCGGTTGCGCCTAGCCCGGCTGGAGCTCCGCTCGGTGGCCCGGAACCTGGTCAGCTTCAAGCTCTTCTCCGGCTTCCTCGCCGAGGCCTGCCCCGACCGGCAGGACGACCCGGCAGTGCTGGACCGGCGGCTACTGGAGACATTCATTGGCTGGCTCGGCCGCAGGACCGTGGGGAAGAAGGGCCGCTACTACGGACTGCCGATCAGCCCCGGAAGCCGCAGCAGCTCACTGTCCACGGTGTCCTTGCTGCTGGAGACGTGGCGTCGCTACGACTGGGCACCAGCCCTGCCCGCCGACGCCCGGATCCACCGCGACGAGTATCCCCGGCCCCGCGGCCTGAACGCCAACTTCATCGACGAGTACCTGATGGAGCAGATCGAGTCCGAGGAGAACCTGGCGCTGCTGGACCCCGAGACCCGGACGCTGCTGCTGATCTGCCGGGACGAGGGCCTGCGCATCAGCGAGGTGCTCACCCTGAACACCGACTGCCTGAAGAAGACCCCCGCAGGGCGGTGGGCCCTGGTCCACTACAAGAGCAAGGACAAGAGTTACCGGGCTATCCCGGCCTCCCGGGTGGTCGTGGACGAGATCCGCGGGCAGATCGGTCGTGTCAGGCAGCGGTACGGCGGTGCCTGCCGATGGCTGTTCCCCAAGGTCATGGCCAATCCGGACGGCAAGTACCCGATGCCTTACGGGACCGTCGACACCCGCCTGAACGCCTGGATGAGCCGCATCGACCTCATCGACGCCAGTGGTGCCCCGGCCACCGTGAGCTGGCATCAATTCCGTCACACACTCGGCACCCGGATGGCGAACGCGGGTATCTCCGGCCGCACCATTCGCGAGGTCCTCGGGCATACCTCCTGGAGGATGCAGGAGCACTACTCCCGGATCTCCGATGACACTCTGCGCCGTGAGTACGAGGAGAAGTACGAGGTCCGCTTCAACCTCAAGGGCCAGGTCGTCCGCCTCCAGGCTGACGGTGACCTGTCGGGTGTCGAGTGGCTGGCCGAGAAGATCGGCCGCCGCCTGCACGCAGTGGCCGCTGGCTGGTGCGGCCGGCACATCGCCCGCCCGTGCCCCAAGACCGCTGCGGACGGCTGCTACGTGTGCGGAGACTTCCAGAGCGCTCCGCAGTTCCTGCCGATCCACATCGACACCCTCGCCCGGACCCGTGAACTCCAGGCTGCCGCTGAGGTCGCGGGCCGCACGCGAGCTGCCGAAGTCAACGCCCGGCTCGCCACCGGCGTCGAGCACCTGATCGCCCGCATCACCGCCACCGACCGTGACGAACTCCAACCGCCGCCGCACGGGGACGACAATGCCGCCGGCCACCCGACCGGAAGCACAGCCGATGCGGGCTGACAACTCTTCCCACTTGATCGAGGCTGCCCAGCAGCGTCGGCTCCAGTGCATCGCCCGTGTCCGCACCGCCCTGGGTGACATGGAACGCGACGGCGGCCCCGTGACCATCGCCGGCGTCGCCGCCCGGGCCAAGGTCTCCCGGACCTTCCTCTACGACCACGCCCAAGCGCCGCTGCTGGAGCGGCTACGCGCCGTCGCCGATGCCCAGCCTGGCTCAGGCCGTCCTGCCCTCCCGGAGAACCAGCAGGTCAGCATCAAGTCGCACGAAGCCATCGTGCGAACCCTGCGCGCTGCCAACCAGAAGCTCCGCCAGGACAACGACCGGCTCGCCAACGAGCTCGCCGTCGCGCTCGGGCAACTCCGTGACCTGCGCCGAGGACTCCCCGGAACGCCCCGTAGCTGACACTGTCAGCAACACGAACACGCAGGTCAAAGCCATGATCGAACTATCCAGGTCCAGATAACCGCCTCATCATCCGTCAGGAACTCCACCGGCATAGGGCGCAAAGTAGGGCGAGACCACCACCAGCCCATCCACAGCGATCAAACCGTTACAAGGTCCCGGCCCTCCCGGTACCCACCCACATCCGAACGGCCAGTGGCGTAACCCAGCTGTCCTCAGCCCGCTATCGCCACTGGCCGTTCCGTTGTTGCTTCTGCCGCCAATTGCATCCGATGCGAACTCGCGACGGTATGCGCATCGTCTCGGCTGAGTGCGGCAATCGGCAGGCTGGCAAGGGAATCTGGCCGTCTGGTGGGTGGTGACGATAGCGGTCGGTGGGACCTGGCTGCGCGCTGGGTTG
>DASVKO010000242.1:0-3840 GCA_036385355.1 Dermatophilaceae bacterium | reverse complement strand
CAACACCCACCCAGCGACGAGCCTTCGAGCTCCTCGGCCAGCCCATCCCATTGACCCTGACGTAGCCAGAACCCAAACACCGAAAACGACGAACCCCCTGCTCAACAGGGAGTTCGTCCGTCACACGGCACGTAACTTCGGCCTAGGACGTCGCGTTTCCCAGTTCCCGGTAGTAGTAGAGGAGCGGCTGGTCCTCGCCCGGCTCGCTGTTGACGTAGCCGTGCTGCTCGTAGAAGCGGCGGGCGCCGGTGTCGTCTCCGTCGACGTTGATCTCCAGCAGCTCCCCGCCACGCTGTCGGGTCACCGCCTCGGCGGCCGCCAGCAGTGCCGAGCCGACACCTCGTCTGCGCACCTCGGGCGACACGTAGAGTTCGTCGAGCAGGGCGACCGGGCCGTCATACCAAACGTTCGGGCGCAGGGTCAGCAACGCGACGGCGACCGCGGGGTCGCCAGATAGCAGGGCGACCACGTCCCCACTGGCCAGGAGCCGCCCAAGCCGCGTCGCCAGCACGGCCTTCCCGGGAGTATGGGTGTCGTACTCCCGGTTGAACGCATCGAGCAACCCGGCCACGCTGGCGACTTCTGTCACCGTGGCCGCTCGGGGGATGTCGACCGGGAGCTGCTCCATCCCAGCAGTGTGTCAGGCGGTCTCAGCCTGGCAGCGTCCCGCGGCCACGGGCGCGACGGGCCCGCCGACCCAGAGCCGCCCGTCGGGTTCAGGCTTGTCTCGCCCCGGGCGGAGCTGGTCGCTTCCAACGAAGTGCGGGTAGCCGACTAGCCTGCTCCGTGCAGCCGAGTCACCAGCGCCAAGGCGTGGCACAACGGCGAGGTCAGTTCGGGCTGCCTCCTTCGTTGCCGTCTTTGGCCGACCCGACGGGAGGCACAACGCAACCACCGATCAACCCAGCGTCGACACGTCCACTCGGCGACGGGAGCTCGGCTGCGACGTTCAGATGCGTTCGTGACGCCCAGTGCGGTTGAGTAGTGGACGGGAGGATCGATGGCCGGACAGACGCAGCACTCGAGGATTGACCTGTACTGGCTTCCGCTCGGAGCGGGCGGCAGGTTCGTGCGCCGGAATGGTCGTCTCTTCGAGGCCGCAATGGCCCGACATGAGCACCGCGCTGTGGCGGAGCTGTACCACTCCGCTCTGGAAGTACGCCAGGGAGCAAGCCGGTTCGTGATCGAGATGGCCCCGGTGTGGAACACCGACGCCGTCGATCGCGGAGTGGTCCGCGAGCGGCCTGTCGGAACGAGATGGTTCGGTCGCAGCCGGTTCTTTCGCTACGAGGTCCGCTGCTGGCTCGATGGGCGGATCCCCGGCGACGTCAGATCTGGGAGACTGCGGGCGTGGCAGTCATCGCGGTCGTGGGATCAACAGCCAGTGGCAAGTCCGACCTCGCACTGAACCTGGCCGAGCGACTCGACGGCGAGATCGTCAACGCCGATGCCATGCAGCTATACCGGGGTATGGACATCGGCACGGCGAAGGTCCCGGTCCGGGAGCGCCGGGGGATTACCCACCACCAGCTGGACGTCCTTGACGTGCGCCAGGAAGCCAGCGTCGCGGCATACCAGAGAGGGGCGCGGCTGGACCTGGCCGGGATCCGTTCCCGCCGGCACCGGCCGGTCCTCGTCGGCGGCTCGGGGCTGTATGTTCGCGCCGCGCTCGACCGGCTCGAGATCCCGCCGACCGACCCGGCGGTCCGGGCCAGGCTCGAGGGTGAGCTCGCGGCGGAGGGCATCGCGGCCCTGCGCGACCGGCTCATGCGGGCGGATCCCGTTGCGGCCCAGGCCATCCAGGCCAATAACGAGAGGCGGGTCGTTCGGGCCCTTGAGGTCATCGAGCTCACCGGCCGGCCCTTCTCGGCGACCTTGCCGACCCGCGAGTACGACCTGCGCGCCATCACCATCGGCCTGCGGGTTCCCAGGCCAGAGCTCGATGCGCGTATTGCGGCCCGTGTTCACCAGATGTGGGACGCCGGCCTGCTCGACGAGGTACGCCGGCTGGACGTGGCCGGCCTGCGTGAGGGCCGGACCGCGGCCAAGGCCCTCGGGTACAGCCAGGCGCTGGCGCACCTCAACGCCGGCCTCAGCGCTGAGCAGGCCATCGAGGACACGATCGTGGCGACCCGCCGGTTCGCCAGGCGCCAGGAGTCGTGGTTCCGCCCGGACCCGCGCATCCACTGGCTCGCCTATGACGACCCGCAGCTGATCGACCGCGCGATCGAGATCGTCGGCTCTGCGTGAGCGACCGCCGTGAGCAACAATGGCGGTGATGACTGACAACGGCGAGCTCCACTTCACCAAGGGCCACGGCACCGAGAACGACTTCGTGCTGGTGCCTGATCTCGACGGCTCACGGGACGTCACGTCCGAGCAGGTGCGCAGGCTGACCGACCGCCGGGCCGGGATCGGTGCTGACGGTGTGATCCGGGTCGTTCCCACCCAGGCTGCGGCCGAGCAGCAGGTGCGCGATCAGGGCACCCGGGCCCGCTGGTTCATGGACTACCGCAACGCCGACGGCAGCGCCGCCGAGATGTGTGGCAACGGAAGCCGGGTGTTCGCGGCGTACCTGCGGCGTGAGGGCCTGGAGACCGCCGACGAGTTCGCGATCGCCACCCGCGACGGGGTCAAGCTGGTCCGTTTCGACGGCGACCTGATCGCGGTCAACCTCGGCGGCTGGCGCATCGCGGACGTCGACGGCGCGAACGAGAAGGGCTTCGACGCCATGGTCAAGGTCCGCGGACATGACCCGATGCCCGGCCTGAGCCTGGACCTCGGCAACCCGCATGTCGTGGTGGCACTGCCGGACTCGGCAGATCTGGCCGCGCTGGACCTGACCGGGCTGCCGGAGGTCAACCCCGCTGCGCCCCATGGCACCAACGTGGAGTTCGTTCGGCCGATCGGCCCCGGCCATATCGCCATGAGGGTGCACGAACGTGGCGTCGGTGAGACCCGTTCGTGTGGCACCGGCGCCGCGGCGGCTGCGCTGGCGACGCGGTGGTGGGCCGGAACGGATGCGCCCACCGACCTGTGGCGGGTTGACGTGCCCGGCGGGACGCTGCGGGTCCGGGCGCTGCCGGACCATCAGGTCGAGCTGGCCGGCCCGGCGGTTTTGGTGGCCGACGGGGTCGCGACCCTGGCTTGACCACCGGCTTCGTCTCATACAGGGCAGCAGGTGGAGGGGGCTGCCGGTCCAGGTCGATCGACGTGGAACGTGACCGGCGTCCTCCCGCGGCCAGCAGGTCACCATCCGAAAGAGATCAGACACTGAGCGAAACCGTGACCTTGCCGGACGCAGAGCTGGGGCAGCGGGTGGTTCGCACAGTCTCGCGCCGGCTCCTGCCGTTCATGGGTCTGCTCTTCTTCGTCGGCTACCTCTGCTTCGAGATCCCCAGCAACCTGGCCCTTCACCGGTTCGGCGCCCGGCGCTGGATGGCTCGCATCATGTGACCTGGGGGCTGGTTGCGGCGGGCATGGCGTTCGTGCCGACGGCGGGCTGGCTGTACGGTCTGCGGGTCCTGCTCTACCTGACGTTCTGGGTCTCATGACCTGGTTCCATCTCACGGACCGGCCGGCAGAGGGCACGTGGCTCTCGGCGCAGGAGCGATCCTGGCTGACCACAACGATGGACGCCGAGAACCGGGATACGGCTGAACGCTTCGACTGGCCGCTGCGGCGCGCGTTGACCGACCTGCGTGTGTGGGGGCTGGGACTCGTCTACTTCGGCGTCGTCTATGGCCTCTACGCGATCAGCTTCTTCCTGCCGACGATCGTGGCGGGCTTCGCCCAGACGTTCGACACGTCATACTCCCTGTTCGAGACTGGCCTCATCGT
>DASVKO010000241.1:0-2227 GCA_036385355.1 Dermatophilaceae bacterium | reverse complement strand
GCGAGTGCCACGAATCCCGTGGCACCCGGTACAGCGAGCGTCATTCCGGTAGCCCACTATGGGCTACCCCGGCGTTGGACCTCTTGGAGCGGCTCTTCCCGAAGAGCGGCTTGGGGCTCAGCCCGGTGCGATGTCACACAGGGATGGGCAGCGGCGAACTGCCACTGATCGGGTCACCGGCGTCTGCGGCAGAACCAGATTCAGGCTAAGCCCGCCCCCGGCTCAAACGGATCGCCGTCGGCGCGACACGAGCCGGCCATCTAACCGCTGCCGGGTCTCATTTCGCCACCTCGGTCCGTCTGCTGCCTGCCGGCCCCGTCGAGCTATCGGAGAGACCCGCGATCTCCTACCTCTGTGTCGTGCCGAGAGTGCTACACACGGGTGTTTGGCGACCGTCGACCCTGACGAGGGGACCGTTCAACGGACGACGGGTGCCCGGTCTGACCAGTTCGGCCGATTGCGCGCCCGAAGGCCTCCGTGCGGCAGACCGCGGGGACTGGCTCTCTCGACGAACCTCCGGCGCGGGCGTTTAGGATGGCGTTGGTGAGCCGAACAACCCGAGCTGGAGGAGCAGGCCGAGGCGATCGGGCACACCCCAGTGCTCCACCATCCGCCCGTCGGCGTAGCGCGCGACGTCGACTACGGTGATCTCGAATTCCTTGCCGGTGGGCGGCCGGCCGAGCTGACCGCGCGTGTCGGTTCCCGTGGCGCGGAGCCGGACCCAGATGGTGTCACCGGTGACGCTGGACTCCTCGATGGCCAGGTGGAAGTCGTCGGCGCCGGCCCGCAACTCCCGGACGATCCGCGCAACGCCAGCGGGGCCGACGGCCCGGGCCGGTCGCTGGGGCGATTCGAACTGGTGCTCCACGAAGTCCGGTGCGACTAGCTCCTCGAGAACCTCGAGGTCGCCGGCGTTGAAGGCCTCGTCGATGAGGCGGGTGAAGAGGGCGAGTGGGTCGCTCATGGTCCTCACCCCCGTCCCGAGCCGTCGGCGCGGCGGCGCAGGACGCACCAGCGGAACACCGCCCCGCGAAGGGGGCCCCCGCCGGCTGTCGTCGACTCCGTCGTCGACAGCGACCAGGCGGGCCCGAACGCGGCGCGAACCCCCGCGTCGTCGATGCCCCTGGGGCCGACCCCGGACCGGGGCAGGACGGTGTGGAGCAGCAGGACGGCGCCATCGGCGGTGTGCCGGGTGACCCAGCCGGCGAAGGCGATCCGGTCCGGGTCGGTGAGGCCGTGGAAGCAGCCGATGTCCAGGACCAGGTCATAACGGTCCTCGCCCAGGACGCTGTCGAGGTGGGCGACGTCACCCTGGACGAAAGTCGCCCGGTCGCCGACGCCCGCGGTCTCCGCTCGAGCACTTGCCTTGCGCAGGGCCTGGCCGACGCCGTCGACTCCGGTCACCGTCCAGCCGTGCTCGGCGATCGAGACGGCGTGCCGGCCGGTGCCGCACCCGGCGTCCAGGGCGCGGCCCGGCGGGCGGGTGGCCAGCACCTCGGCGAGGGGCCCGTCGTCGCGGTTCGCCTCCCAGGGCGTGACACCGAGGCGGTAGAGGACGTGGTAGGCGTTGGCCATGGTGGGCTTCCCTTCAGTGGTGCTGCATTGACTACAGTCTTACTGCATTCACTTCACTGGTACTGTGCTCCACATGGCTGACGCTGTCAAGGCTCCGAGCACCTACCGTCAGGAACAAGCCCGGGCCACCCATGACCGGATCGCTGCCGCGGCCCGTGCGCTGTTCGCGGTCGACGGGTACCGGATGACCTCGATGGCCGCCATCGCCCAGAAGGCAGGCGTGGCCGAGCGGACCGTCTACACCTCGTTCGGCGCCAAGCGCGAGATCCTCTCGGCCATCTGCGAGACGTGGCTGGAGGATGCCCACGCCCGCGACATCGTCGCAGCCGCCGTGGTCGAGCCGGACCCGATGGCCACGGTCCGTCACGCCGCCCATTTCCTCCGGTCCCTCTTCGAGACCGGCTACGACGTCATGGTGCTCTTCGACGCCGCGGCCGCCGAGGACCCCAAGACCCGGGCCATGCTCCGGGCCAAGCTCGCGGGACGCAACCACGTCCAGAACCTCATCGTCGGCTCCCTCGCCGACCACCTCGTGACCCCCCTCCCGGCAGCCGGGGCGATCTACCGTGCCCTCGCTGCCGTCGGCATCTACCAGGAGCTCGTCGTCGAGTCCGGCTGGACGATCGACGACTACGAGCAGTGGCTCGTCGAG
>DASVKO010000240.1:0-4693 GCA_036385355.1 Dermatophilaceae bacterium | reverse complement strand
TGCCCAGCCCGGCCTCGACCTGTCCCTGGAGCTCGTGGACTGCCCGGACCGCCGGTTGCCGCGGGCCGCCCTCGAGCTCACCGAGCGGCTGATGGCCGATGGTGCCTCCACCCAGGTCACCCTGGTGCTGCCCCGGCGCTCGTACGGGGCGTTCATCGGCCGCATGCTGCACGACCGGACCGCGGACGACATCGCCGCGGCCGTTTCCAGGGTGCCCGGTGCCGCGGCGACCATCGTCCCCTATGACGCCAGCACCTCTAAGCACCCGTTGCGACGGTTCGGATCCGGAGGCGAACCTGGACGGGGAGCCGAGCATGTGGACCTGGCGCTCGACCAGGAGGGTGCTGGCCGGGACACGATCGTGGCAACTCCGGCCGACACCTGGGACCGGGGCCAACGGGTGGCCATCCGCAACGCCACGCACCGTCAGATAGTGGTCGTCGAAGGTCGCGTCCGATCCGTTGAGGTCTCTCCCATCGCGGGAAGTCCTGCGCTGCGCTGTGAGCTGGTCGATGACACCGGCGGCGTGACGCTCCTCTTCTACGGCCGACGAATTATCAGCGGTATCGAGCCTGGCGTGCAGCTGCGCGCAGAGGGCCGCATCGGCGAGTACAAGGGGCACCTCGCGATCGCAAACCCGCTGTACAGCCTCATGCCTCGCGACGACGACACGTAGGGCTCTGTCCGTCGAGTGGCGCGACCTGTCCAGGGGCGCGACTTCAACGATTTCCCGGATCTCCGTGTGCGGATGGCGGAGTGGCAGCGTCGACCCTGATGCGAAATCAGCAAGACCCTTGGCGCGGCAGCCAGGTATCCGAACTCATCCCGTTCGACCCGCGGGCGCGAAAAGGCGCTGGAGCTCACCTTCCGCGAGGCTCTGCGGATGGGCGGCCACAACTACATCGGCACCGAGCACATCCTGCTCGCGCTGCTGGAACTCGAGGACGGCACCGGAGTGCTCGCCGGCCTCGGCGTCGACAAGTCGACCGCCGAAGCCGACATCACCAGCGCCGAACTGCAACCCTCGCAGCCCACGAGCAGAAGTGACCTGGAGGCCCCACATTCAGGCACCACGGCCAGCGTCTGTCCTCGAACCGAGTACAGCTGACGTCGGGCAGCTTCGATGCCCGACGTCAAGGCGCTGCGGACGGGTCGTTGCGCACCGACAGCGCACTACTTGTCGCTCTCGTCATTGTCGTCACGCTTACCGTTGTCGGGTTGGAGTTCTTCCCTGTCCTCGCCCTCGGACCGCTCGCCGAAGGCCTGAGCTGAACGGGCTCAGTTTCCTTCGGAGGATCGCGGGTCGCGGTAGGCGCCAAGGGCCGCGCCGACTTGCGCTGCCAGGGCGGCGGCCACCATGCGCTCGGACCGGGAAGGTCGAGTGTCAGGTTTTGCCGTGAGAAGGAACCTCCCCATGAATCTTCCGCCACTCTTGACGAACAGCTCGGTGTCTTTGTCGGCAGGCAGCCCGAGACTGTCGACGGGCCAGGGTTGATTGCGCAGTAAGACGCTCCCATCAGGTTCCAGGCGCGGGTAGTCCGCGCCCATGCCGTAGTCGAACCGGCACTTTTCCAAACCCATCACCTGCACGATTTGGCCAGCCACCAGTTCGATGAGCGCGGAGGGGGAGGAGCTGCCCTCGGAAGAGATCGTGGCCACTGTCTCCACCCCCTGCAAGTAGCCCAGGTGTTGCCTGGCCTTTGCCTGTTGCTCCCTTCCCCGGTGAGCGATCTCGGTGACCGCGACGCCCACCCCCAGGAGAAGCAGCATCGTTTGCATATCTGCGGCGGAGGCGATGGCCAGACTCTGATACGGCTGGGTCAGGAAGAAGTCGAACCCCAGCCCGGCTGACAGCGCAGCGAGGAAGCCTGCCAGCCGGTCGCCGGCTGAGGCGACCCCCACCACCACCAGGACCAGCAGCAACGCGTCGCTGGTGTTGGGGACACTGCTTCTGAAGGGGAGCAGGATCGCGCAGGCCACCAAAGGACCCACGAGCCCCGTTGCCAGTAACAGGTTTTGCCTGTTCAACCGATCCAGTACAACCATCCCATCGTTGTACGCCCCCGAGCCGACGCGCGAAAAGGGATCACCCGACATGAAACAGACCCTGACCGTTAAGACTTCGTTAGGACCTTTCCAGACAGGCGTTAGGAATCCGTTAGGAGCCCTGTTGCGCGTCGCATGCGGGGTAGAGACTCACCCGTGGCCGACAAGAAGCCACCTGATGACTGGAGTGCAACGAAATGCCTGATCTCGTCTTCGTGATCCTCACCGGAGCGTTCTTCGCGCTGGCATCGCTGATCGTCAAGGGGGTCGAGCGGCTGTGAGCATCGAGAACGCCTCAGGGCTAGCCATATCCGTCCTTCTTCTGGGCTACCTCGTGGCGGCCCTTCTGTTCCCGGAGCGTTTCTGAGATGTCTGACACTGCCGCCGGCCTGCTTCAGGTCGCCCTGCTGCTTGCTGCCCTCGCGCTGTGTTACCGGCCGCTGGGCGCCTACATGGCGCGCACCTACACCAGCGAGCACGACACCCGCATCGAGCGGGCCTGCTACAAGGTGATGGGCGTGGATCCCAGGGCCGACCAGCGCTGGCCGGTCTACGCCCGCTCCCTGCTCGCGTTCTCCGCGGTGAGCGTGGTATTCCTCTACGGGCTGCTGCGACTGCAACCGCACCTGCCGTTGAGCCTCGGTTTCCCCGGCGTCGCACCGGACCAGGCGTTCAACACGGCCGCGTCGTTCGTGACCAACACCAACTGGCAGTCGTACTCCGGTGAGTCCACCATGGGGCACCTGGCACAGATGGCCGGGCTCGCCGTGCAGAACTTCGCCTCTGCCGCGGTGGGCATGGCCGTCGCGGTGGCGCTGATCCGCGGCTTCATCCGTTCGCGCACAGACCGGATCGGCAACTTCTGGGTCGACCTGACCCGCGGCTGCCTGCGCATCCTGCTGCCGCTGGCGGTCGTGGGAGCGATCGTCCTGATCGCAGCCGGCGCGATCCAGAACCTCTCTTCGGGGACCGATGCCACCACCCTGGCCGGCATCCACCAGAGCATCACCGGCGGTCCGGTCGCCTCCCAGGAGGTCATCAAGGAGCTCGGCACCAACGGCGGCGGCTTCTACAACGCGAACTCGGCGCACCCGTTCGAGAACCCCAACCCGTTCTCGAACTTCCTTGAGATCTTCCTCATCCTGCTCATCCCGGTGGCGCTGACCCGCACCTTCGGGCTTATGGTCAAGGACACGCGGCAGGGCTACGCGATCCTGGCCACGATGGCCTCACTGTGGGGTTTGATCCTGGCCGGCATCTGGTCGCTGGAGGCTGCACACCCCGGGACCGCGCTGAAGCTGGCGGGGGCGTCCATGGAGGGTAAGGAGACCCGGTTTGGTGTGGCTGCGTCGTCGCTGTTCGCGACCTCGACCACGGGCACCTCGACCGGGGCGGTGAACTCGTTCCACTCCTCGTTCACTGCCCTCGGTGGGGGGTTGACGATCTTCAACATGGGCCTGGGTGAGGTCGCGCCCGGCGGCACCGGCACGGGAATCTATGGGATCCTCATCGTCGCGATCGTGGCCGTGTTCATTGCCGGCCTGATGGTCGGGCGCACCCCGGAGTACCTGCACAAGAAGATCACCGGCCGTGAGATCAAACTCGTCTCCTTGTACATCCTGACGACGCCAGTGCTCGTGCTGGCCGGGACCGGGCTCGCGATGGGCCTGTCCGCGGCCAGGGCATCCATCCTCAACCCGGGGCCGCACGGCCTGTCCGAGGTGCTCTACGCGTTCATGTCCGCGGCCAACAACAACGGGTCCGCGTTCGCCGGCCTGTCGGCGAACACCGGCTTCTACAACGTCGCGCTCGGCCTGGTCATGCTCGGGGGCCGGTTGATCCCCATCGTGCTGGCCCTGGGGCTGGCCGGGTCGCTGGCACGCCAGAGATCGGTCCCGGCCACTGCCGGCACCCTGCCCACCCACACCGCGCTGTTCGTGTTCCTGCTCGCCGGCGTGATCATCATCGTGGCCGGGCTGACGTACTTCCCCGCGCTTGCGCTCGGGCCACTGGCGGAAGGCCTGTGATGTCGACAACCACCAGCGGCCGCGACCCCCACACCACACCCGAACCCGAAGGACCTCCCGCCATGTCAGCTGCCACGCCCACGCCCCCCGCCCGGGTCAAGGCAGGCTTGATAGACCCGAAGATGTTCCTGACATCGATCCCTGACGCTGTCCGCAAGCTCGACCCCCGCGTCATGGTCCACAGCCCCGTCATGTTCATCGTCGAGATCGGCGCCGCAGGCTGCACCGTGCTGGCCATCTCGGCCCCCACCACCTTCGCCTGGTGGATCGTGGTCTGGCTGTGGCTCACCGTCATCTTCGCCAACCTCGCCGAGGCCGTGGCCGAAGGCCGCGGCAAGGCACAGGCCGCCAGCCTGCGCCGGGCCAAGACCGAGACCATCGCCAACCGCCTACGCGGCGACGGCACTGTTGAGAACGTCCCAGCCACCCAGCTCACCCTCGGCGACAAGGTGGTCGTGGTGGCCGGGGAGATCATCCCGGGCGACGGCGACGTCGTCGAAGGAATCGCCAGCGTCGACGAGTCCGCCATCACCGGCGAGTCAGCGCCCGTCATCCGCGAGTCCGGGGGTGACCGCAGCTCGGTCACCGGCGGCACCAAGGTCCTGTCCGACCGCATCGTC
>DASVKO010000239.1:0-5317 GCA_036385355.1 Dermatophilaceae bacterium | reverse complement strand
AGCCTTGATAGTGCTCTACACCTCTTCTGCGAAGAGGCCGACGTTTTGTCGACTATTTTTGGTTCGACCCATTGCCCAGCACGAAGGCCAGCAGCTGCGGGCTGCCCTGCAGCGCCGTCCGCTGTAGGTGTCCGTAGACGGCGCGCAGGCCACCCTCCTCCTGTCCCCCGCCGGCCCGTCCGGGCCCGCCGTGGACCAGCTGCGGCATGGGTATGCCGTGACCAGTGGACTCCCCTGCGTCGTCGCGGTCAAGGACCAGCAGTCGGCCGTGGAAGGGTGCCGCGCCCAGGACGACCTCACGGACGAAGTCGGGGTCATGTGAGACCACCGAGCCGGCCAGGGACCCCTGCCCGCGGGCGATGAGGTCGAGCAGCCCGTCGGTGTCGGCGTAGGGCATCAGCGTGCTGACCGGCCCGAACGCCTCCACCTCGTGCGGCTGGGACCGGTCGGGGTCGGTGACCTGCACCAGCACCGGCGAGAGGAACGCTCCCACCTCGGCGTCCGCGCCGACCACCTCCACCCGATCGGGGTCGCCGAAGGCGATCCGACCGGCGGCAGCGAGCATCTTGACCGCCCCGCGGACGTCGTCCCGCTGGGCGGTACTGACGAGGGCTCCCATGGTGACGCCGTCGGCGCCAGGCGCGCCGACAACCACCTTGGACAGCCGGCCGGCGGCGGCCGCGGTGACGTCGTCCAGAAGTGCGGCGGGCACGAAAGCGCGCCGGATGGCGGTGCACTTCTGTCCGGCCTTGACGGTCATCTCCCGAACAAGTTCCTTGACGAACAGGTCGAACTCCGGGGTGTCCGGACCCGCGTCCGGCCCGAGCACCGAGAAGTTCAGCGAGTCGGCCTCGGCGTTGAAGCGAACCGACCGGGAGGTGACCGCCGCGTGGCTTCGCAGCAGTGATGCGGTGGCGGCGGAACCGGTGAAGCCGACGTGGTCCTGGCCCCCGAGGAGGTCGAAGAAGTCACCCAGCGACCCGCAGATCAGCTGCAGGGCGCCCTCGGGCAGGACTCCCGCCTCGTCGAGGATGCGCACCGCGTGAGCCGTGATGTAGGAGGTCTGGGTTGCCGGCTTGACCACGGTGGGGACGCCGGCCAGTAGTGCCGGGGCCAGTTTCTCCAGCATTCCCCAGATCGGGAAGTTGAAGGCGTTGACCTGCAGGGCCAGTCCGCGCGGTGAGGTCAGCATGTGCTGGCCGGCGAACGTCCGGGCCTTGCCCAGTTGCTCCTGGGTGCCCTCGACCACTATTCGTCCCTGGGGAAGCCCCTTGCGGCCGATGCTGGCGTAGACGAAGGTCGTGCCGATGCCCCCGTCGACGTCAACGGCGCAGTCACGACGCGTCGAGCCTGCTCGGGCGGACAGGTCGTAGAGCTCCTCCTTGCGGGCGTCGAGCGCGGCCGCTACCTCCTTCAGCACCCCGGCGCGCCCGGCGAAGTCCAGCCCGCGCAGTGCCGGTCCGCCGACCTGTCGCGCGTAGCGAGCCACCTCGGCCAGGTCGAGGCCGGCGCTCGTGACGCGCGCGACGTCCTCGCCGGTGACCGCGTCCCGGACGAGCTGACCGTCACCGTCGCCGCCCCTCCATTGGCCCGCAACCCAGCTCTGAAGTACGTCGGCGGTCATGCGCTCTCCTCTTGCGTCCAGTCATAGAAGCCCCGACCGCTCTTGCGGCCGAGGTGGCCCTGCTCAACCAGCGTCACCATCAGGTCCGGTGGCGTGAACCGCGGCCCCAGCTCGCGTTCCAGGTAACGCGCGATGCCCAGACGCACGTCCAGACCCACCAGGTCGGTCAGCCGCAGCGGGCCGGTCGGGTGGCCGTAACCAAGGGTCATCGCGGCGTCGATATCCTGCGCCGAGGCGACACCTTCTTCGACCATCCGGATGGCCTCCAGCCCGAGCGCCACGCCGAGGCGGCTGCTGGCGAAGCCAGGGGCGTCGCGGACGACGACCGGTGTCTTGCCGAGCTGCTCCACCCAGGACACGGCGCGCTCGCGCAGCCCCGGCGCGGTGGCAGTGGCGATGACGATCTCGACCAGCTTGCTCGCCGGGACGGGATTGAAGAAGTGAAGCCCTAGCAACCGTTGCGGCCGGGCGAGAGCGTGGGACAGCGTGTCCAACGAGATGCTGCTCGTGTTGGATGCGATGACGGTGTCCGCATCGACAGCATCCTCGATCGCCCGCAGCGTGGTCAGCTTCAGGTCCAGGTCCTCGGGAACGGCCTCCACCACGAGCCCTGCTCCGGCCAGGCCGGCGTAGCCCGTGACGGCCTCGAATCGGGACATCACTTTGCCCGGGTACTCGACCGTGCCCCGCTTGACACTGGCCTGGACGGCACGCTCCACCCGCCCTGTGGCAGCGGTCGCCGACTCATCGTCGCGCTCGACGAGTACGACCTCGCAGCCGGCGAGCAGCAAGGCATGCGCGATGCCCGCCCCCATCCGGCCGCCGCCGACGACACCACAACGTGCTGGCAGGCGCAGGTCGAGGTCCGCTCTCGCCCGGATCTGCTCGATCGCCTCGGTCATGTCAGTCCTCCAGTCGCATCGAGAATGGCACCGGTGACCCATCCGGAGTCCTCGGCGCAGAGCATGAGGACGGCTCCTGCTATGTCCTCGGGGGTGCCCAGCCGTCGCATGGCATTCGATCCGGCCATCGCCTCGATGGCCCTGGGCGAGGTGCCCCGCCGCAGTGTGTCCGTGTCGGTTGCCCCGGGCCGCACCACATTCACCGTGATCCCGCGGGCGGCGACCTCCTTGGCTGCGACCCTGGCAGCCGCTTCGAGGCCGGCCTTCGCGGCGGCATACGTGCTCTGTCGTGCCGGTGCGAGCTGAGCGGCTGCGCTCGACAGGAGGACAACGCGGCCGCCATCGACGACGCGACGCGCCGACTCGCGCAGGGCCAGGAGCGCCGAACGCAGGTTGAGGGTGAGCGAGTCGTCGATCGACTGCTGGGTGAGGTCGGTGATGCGCGGGTAGTCCCAGCCACCGACACAGTGGACGACGACACGCAGGTCGCCGTGACGGTTCGCCGCATCGAACGTCTCGACGACTCCCTCCTCGGTGGTCGCGTCGGCCTGGACAAGCTGCGCGGTCTGGCCCAGGGCGGTCAGCTCCTCGGTGAGTCGCCTGGCCCGGTCGACGTCATGCCAGCACCCGACCGTCACGGCGTGATCCATGGCCAGACGACGGCTGACGGCGGCACCGATCCCGCCACCTCCGCCGAGCACCAGCGCGCTGGGAAATGCCATGGCACGTCACTCCGATCTCGTCAACGAGACTCCAACATGCCACATTTCCATTGCGTTCCATAAGAGTTTCGTGGCATTTTCTCCGGTTGTCTCACCTGTCGACCGGAATGACACGGAATGACGCCGCGTCCTGGGTGATAGACCGAGCAAAGAAGCACGCGAGTGGCCCTGAGCGCCTATGTCCCGGATGCGACCCGCGACCAGCCGCGTGCAAGGCGTTGCGCTGCGAACGGTCAAGCCAGCTCCGGCTCAAGCGCCTGACGGGGTGAGGGGCACGTTTTGCAGGCGGAGCTGTCCGCGGGCGAGCTCCTTGCCCTGGTCGTTGGTGATTGTCACAAGCCACAGCTGCTGCGTGCGTCCCTGGTGCAACGGCACCGCCAGGACCTCCGCACGACCGCCGGTGCTCGGGCGCAGGAAGTCCGTCGCGTTGTGAACGCCGACCGCGAACTGGCCGCGATCCGCAACCGCCGTAGAAGCGCCGATGCTCGCGGCGCTCTCGACGGCCGTCGTGTAGACGCCTCCGTGCACGACGCCCCAAGGGGTGTGGTGTTCGGGGCCGAGGTCAAGGTGACCGCGTAGGCGTGTGCCGCTGACCTCGTCAACGACAAGGCCGGCGGCGGCGATGAAACGGCTGCCCGCCTCCAGGTCAAGGTTCGGCATGCCGGTGGTGGGCTGTTCGGCCGGGTCGGTCATCGGGTTCTCCTGAGGATGCGGCGCGTGCCGATTGGGGGACGGGTAGAAGCGGGGTGAGCAGCTGGTGCGGGCGGCGCAGGGCGATGCTGACCGGGTCGGCGCGGGCCGTCGGGTCGGCGCCGGGACCGGGCCGGACGAGGAGGTCCGCCGGCTCGGGGACGTCGTGGCAGAAGGGGCACAAGCCCCTGGGCCCGACGTCGGTGCCACACGCGGCGTGGCTGAAGATACGCCGCGGTCCTGCCGGCGACCAGTACTGCTCACCCCACTGAGCCAGCGCAAACACCGCCGGCCACAGGGCCAGAGCGCGGTCGGCTAGGACGTACTCGTGCCTGCCGCCGGACGGACGGCGCACCAGCAGACCGGCCGCGACCATGGCGTTCAGCCGCTCGGTCAGGACGGCCCGCGGGATGTCGAGGTGGGCCTGCAGGTCCCCGAAGCGTCGTACGCCGTAGAAGCAGTCGCGTACCAGGAGCAAGGTCCAGCGCTCGCCAACGACCTCCAGCGCGCGGGCGAGCGAGCAGTCCTGCCGCACATAGCTCTTACCCAGCGCCACCTCGCAAGGCTAGCGCACGATGGTTCGGTGACCGAACTGACTGATGCTCTCGGCCAGGTCATCACGGGGACCGGCCTCGAGCGTCGCGTCCTGCGGGCTTCCGGATCGTGAACGTGATAGCCACACTGAGCACATGAACACCTCACAAGATGTCGAGGCCGGCGAGGACTCTGCCGAGCCAGCCAGCGACCGGGACGAAGGCGGTAAGCTGCCAGCGAAGATCTCGGACATCCACCTCAGCTTCTCAGTGCGTCGACCCATCATCGACGACGGCTCCCGCGGCATTGAGCGATGGACAGTGAGCGCAGTCGCCAACGGGCCAGAGAGCCGAGATGGCCAGGCCACGCATCAACCGGTCGGCGAGCTCCAGATCCTCATCGTCGACCTGCTGAAGTGCCCTGACCCGTGGGAGGCACTGGACAGCTCAAACGACAACATCGCGCATATCGGCGAGACGGTTTTTGATGTCAACAGCGGTCAGCTGACGGAACGATTGGACGCCCGCCTCGACCGGGTGGGGCATCGTGTGCTGGTTCTGGACCGTGTGGAGCTGCAACCCCAGTGGCAACGCCACAACCTGGCTGCCTTGCTCGCGGGGGAGTCCCTGGATCAGTTGCGGACAGGATGCCGGGTCGCTCTCTGCTTCCCCGGGCCCCTGGAGCGATTTGACGCCACTGACGAGGAGCATGAGAACGCTGCCCAGCGGATGACAGGAGTGTGGTCGCAGCTGGGTTTCAGCCCCTTTGACGAAGGGGTGTGGCTCTTGGATCCGAATCGCCGAACGCTGGATGACAGCCGGGCCGCACTCCGCACCCGCCACGGG
>DASVKO010000238.1:0-10599 GCA_036385355.1 Dermatophilaceae bacterium | reverse complement strand
TCGGCATGAGCGGACGCTTTTCCTTCGGGCTTGGGACGCGGATCGTCACACCGCAGTCAGAGCAGAGCCCCTCTCGCGATTCAGAGGCGTGGACCGCGGAGCTGCGGGCGGCTGCTGATCAGCGGGTCCTGGGGTGAGCTCTGAGGTGAGCGTGCCCTTGTGGGAGGGGTCGGGTCGGTGTGCAGGTCCTCGACGGGCAGGTGGGCAGCGAGCCGGTAGCGCAGATCTTGGGCAGGTATCTCACCTAGGGGGGCGTCGATGAGCAGGCGGTGGGTGAGGTCTGAGACGTCGACGCCGGAGGCGTCAGCCTGCTCGAACAGGCCAGCCAGTGCAGGCCAGTCACTCTGGGTGACCAGACGCTCGTCGAGTTGTTGCCCGAGCGGGATCCAGCGTTCGGCGGCGATGCGGGCGCTCTGGGCGGCTAGTCGTCCGCGGACCTCGCTGAGCTTGCCGATCTGGTCGGCAGTCACCGCGCGCGGGTCGGTGTCCCAGCGGCGGACGGCGCCGGCGAGATTGCGGCGGACAGCGGCGACTGGGACCTGGACGTGTTGGGCGATCAGGTCGGCCGCGGTATCCCAGCGGGTGGGGTCATCGGCGGCGGCAGCCATGACGCCCTCCTTCAGAGCTTCATGCCCTGTCAGACCGTCGAGGCGTTCGCGCAGGATCTTCTCGGCCAGTGGGGTCGCTGCGGCCAGAGCGTCCCGCACTGCGGCGGTGCCGTGGTCGGCGAGAAGGGATGCTGGGTCCGACCCGCGGGGGAGGGTGACGGTTTGAGGGGCGAGTCCGTGTTGGGTGAGGAGCCAGTAGTCGCGGTGGGCTGCGACGATGCCGGCGAGGTCGGCGTCGGTCGCCACGATGGGGTTCGTGCCAAGGTGGGCGAGCTGCGAGGCCTGTGCCTCGGTCAGGGAGGTGCCCAACGGTGCCATGCCCACGTACCGGCCTTCGCCGGCGAGCGTGACGGCCAAGGCGTCCATTGGTCCTTCGACCAGGACGGGGGTGGCTCCCACGGTGAGCAATTCGGGGTGAATGGCATACAGCTGAGCACCCTTGTGGAACAGCGCAGTGTCGGCGGTGTTGAGGTACTTGGGTCCGGCGCCGTCCTTGTCCGAGAGGCCGGGGTTGCGGCGGCCGACGAATCCGAGGATCTGCCCGTCGTGTTCGATCGGGAACATCACCCGGTCGCGGAAGCGGTCAACGAGCCGGCCTGTGCGGGCCACTGTGGTCAGACCGGCGTCGCTCAGCTCCTGGTCGCCGGCCCCGAGGCCCCGCAAGTGGGTGACCAGCCCGGTCCAGCCGGCGGGGGCGTAACCCGGCCGGATGCCCGGGTCGTCCTCGAGAAGGGTGCCCAACCGGTCGCGCAGGTAGGACCCCGCCCACGCATCGTGCAGGTGAGTGGAGAAGTACCCCTGGGCCTGGGTATTGAGTTCGCTGATCCGTCTGGGACTGGTGGCGGCGGTGTCAGCCTCGTAGGCGCGGTCGAGCATGGTGGAGATTTCCCGCTCGCTGGGATCCAGCGGTCCGGCGTACTCGCGGGTCCGTGCAGCCCAGTGCAGCGTCGCGGCCACGGACATGTCGGTGTCCTCCTCCAGGATTTCCGTCGGGTCAATGTCGACGGGGTTTTCGTCGAAGGGGTCAGGTTCTGCGGGTGGCTCGGCCAAGGGAGTGAGCCAGTCCTCGTGGGTGAGTGCGTCAGAGGGAGGAGGGGTGCCTTGCCACATGTCGTCGGGGGCACTGTCGAGCTCTTGCCATGCCTCTGTCTCGTCGGGGTGCGGGGGCGGGTCGGACAGGACCGAGATGCGCCACACGAGGGCTTGGCAGGGGTCGACGTCCCCGTCGCGGGTCGGGGCCCCGGTGAGCAGGTCCTCGACTGCGGAGCCCCGTGCGAGGGCGTGGTCGACACTGGTCACCAGGGCCGGCCACCAACTGCTGGATTGGAGTTCGGCGGCACGCTCGACGCCGACTAGTTCGCTCAGGCGGGGGGTCCATGCGGTGGTCAGGGCGTGGTCGGCGTCGACCTGGGCCGCGACGGCGGGGGACAGGTGCCCGCAGATCCGCCACCACAGCGCTGCCGCGGCGTGGTCGTCGGGCAGGGCGCCTTCCGCGAGGGTGCGTCGCACCATGGTGTGGGCGTCCAGGCCAGATCGAGAGATGGCAGCGAGCCGCTCGGCCAGGTAGGGGGCGAATGCGTCCTTCCCGGTGGTGGGCGCGACCCGGTCCAGCAGCAGACTCCATTCGGCCAATGCGGGGGAGCGGTCCCGAGCGAAGCGGACGTCAAGTCCGCGCTGCCAGCGCCCGGCTGCGGTCGCCAACTGTGTCGCGCCGGTAGGGCGCCGATCGGCCGGGTCGACCTGCATAGCGGCGCGCCATACGGCGACGTCGCCGAGCAGGTCATCCCCTGGGCGGGCCTGTCCCTGACGAGCCCACATCGGGGTGGAGGCCACGAGCGTGGCCTCGCGGACGTCCTCTGCCAAGGCACGGACCCGTGAGGCTCGGGCTGCGAGGTAGGGACCCCATTCGCCGTTCTCGAAGAGGGCTTCGGGGACACCCGGAATCCATGGCAGCGGACCGGTTCCCGCGCTGCGCAGGCCGGTGTCGTCCAGGCGCCAGTCGATGACGGCGGCGACGTCGCCGGCGGTGTCGATCTCGCGTAGGCCGGCCGCGGCCCGCAGCTGCGTGAGGGGGTCGACGCCGCGCACAGCGAGCAGGATGAGGTGGGCGCGCAGGGTGGGCCACGCGGGTGCGGTGGTCAGGTCGGAGACGACGCGGTCGGCCTGATTGTCAAGAATGGCAACGCCGGAAGGGCCGAGGAGTTGCTCGGCGGCGACGTAGAGGGAGTCTAGATATCGGGCGGTGGCATGGCCGAGCAGCGTTGCCGGGTCGTCGTCCTCCCGGCGCATCGTGGTTGCCGATCGGGGGGAGTCGTCGCGAGCCAGGATGCGTTCGAGGAGATCGGTGGCGGTGAGGGGGTGGACATGGTCGGGGCGCACCACGTTGTGCACGTCGCCGTCGCCGACGACCTCGAGGTAAAGGTGGTTTTCCATGCGGCCGCGGGTGGCTGCGGTGTATGCCAGTTGGCGGCTTTCCTCGCCGGTGAGCAGAGTGTGGCCGGTGTCGGCGGTCAGTCCCTGAGCGGTGTGGATGGTGGAGGCGTAGCCGAGCTCGACAGCGGTAGCCACGTAGTCGGCCGGGAGGTGTAGGAGGCGCCCGTTCCGGGCGTGCTGGACGGTCAGCGCGCCGCGCGGTTGCAGCCTGACGATGCTCCACCGATCGCCGTTCTTGACCCAGTCGGTGGGCGACGTCCGCAGCCGCCGGTCGTTGCTGCGGGTGATGATCAGGTCACCGACGGATGCCTGGTTGCCGTCGCCTAGTGGCACGGCGGGTCCTGCCGGGCGGCCGTCGAGACGGTGGGCCCGAGCGCGTTGGTTCAGCTCGGAGACCAGGTCTCGGGTGGGGGCGAGCATGATGGCGTCCCGGCCGGCCGCGTGGTCGGCCTGCCACGCGCTGAACACGTCGTCGGTCATCGTGGCCAGATCCCCGACGTGCACCCGCTGACGGTCCAGGTAGAAGCCCAACGCCTCCGGCAGGCCATCACGCAGGGCCAGGGACGCCGCCCCCTCCGCCTGATCCGTGAAGCGCATGAGCTCGGTCAGGTGCAGGCTCCCGTGGTTGGCCTGAATGTCGCGCAGGACGCCGCCGGCGCCGATGGCGGCGAGCTGTTGGTCGTCACCGACAAGCCGCACACTCGCGCCGCGGGCGACGACGAACTCGACGACCGCATCGAGGGAGAGGGTGTCGGCCATCCCGGCCTCGTCGATGACGACCAAAGTCCTCGGCCCGATGCCTTCGGCCCAGGCTGGTAGGTCGTTGCGGGCGATGCTCCACGTGAGCTTCGCCATGGTGTCGGTCGCGGTCCGCAGTTGCTCACCGAGTATCGCCGCCGCCGCGGCGGAGGGGGCCAGACCGACGATGGTGCCGCCGCCCTCCGCCCAGGCTGCGGCCAGAGCGGCCATGGCGGTCGTCTTGCCGGCCCCGGCCGGCGCGATCGCCAACTGCACACGCGCACCTGAGGTGGCCATCTCCGAGACCAACGTGGCTTGACCGGCGTTGAGGGCTAGACCATTGGCGGCCGACTCGAGCAGGGCCAGGTCGACCGCGTGGAGCGAGACCGCCTGTCCGTCACTCTGGCCCGCGCGAGACACGATGCGCTGCTCGGCGGCGAGGATTGCGGCGCTGGTGAACAGGGCGGAGCCGGCCACGGTGTAGACACTTGAGCCATCTGCCCGACGTAGCACTTCAGGCTCGTTGATGCCGTCACCGCTGCGAGTCAGGGGCGTCGACAAGCCGCCCAGGACCTCGTCGACGAGCATGTCGACCACACGGTCGACATGCTCGGTGGGCACATCGGTGCCGCGCACCTGACGCAGCGCCTCGGCGCGCACATGCCAGGACTGCCAATGAGCCCGGCGAGACTGCACGGCATCCAGAATCCGGGTTCCGGTTTGGGCCATCCACGCGGCATCAACGTGGACGCCTGAAGCGCGCACGGGACCCGAGACGCTGGCCAGCATTGCGTGGACCTCGGGCTGACCGCCGAGCACCTCCCGGGCTTGCCGCAACCACTGTGCACGTTGATCATCCAAGGACCGTGGCTCATGCTTTGGGGCGCGTGTCTCCAAGGTGGCCTGCTGGGCGAGCTGGATGGACTCGATGGGCGTGGGTGGGCGGCCATGGTCACGCTGGAAGGTGGCAGCGAGCACTTTGCGCCGCGCCTCGATGTCCACTCTGCGCGAGGACCAGAGGGCGTTAACTCGGGGATCAACGCCGACGATTTCTCGGACCGGACGTTTGCGCGTGTCAGGGTCTGGCCGTTCGGCAAAGCGGACACCGAGAGCGTCCCCAAGACGGCGCTCAATGGCCGTGTTATACGTCTCGGACGCTGCAACGGTGGCCTTGAACATGACCCGCCCGTCGATCGCCAGCCATCGACCATCGAGGGTTTGGACCTTGTTGGCAACGGCCACGTGGGTATGAAGCAAGGGGTCCCCAGCGCGGCTGTCGCGATGTGTGAAGGCCGTGGCGATGAGTCCGCGAACGTCCACCTGCCTAACACCGTTGGTGCCGGTTCGGGTGAACAGGGCGTGCGACTCGATGAAGTCCAGGGCGTCCTTGACCGCGTCGTCGTGAGCGCGTTCGATCGCCGCAGACATGCTCGGGTCAGCAAGTGCCCACAACGTGCTGACGGACTTCACCGGCCGGAACGTCAGGTCATAGCCTGCCACCGCGGTGGTCTTGGGCCGAGAGTGTTTCGCGATCGTCGCGGCTATCTCACGAGCATCCCGTGGCGCCCGGCCGAACTCTGCGTGGAAGAACTCCGAAGCGACTTCGCTGCGCACGCGGGCACGGTCCTGGATCGACCCGGGCGTGGCAGCGGGCAGCCCCGCCTGCCTATTGAGCTCTGCAACCCGTTTGGCGACTTCGAGCCGGAAGGCACTGACGTCGTTGGCATACACCTTGTACGGCACCCCCAGACGTGAGATGAGGTCGAAGTCCTTCGCCGTAAGGCCGGGCCCCTGCAGCCGGGCCCGCATTTCCTCGGACAGCGGATGCCGTCCGCTGCCGAAAAGCGCCTTCATCTGCTCAGCCGTGACCACGTCGCCCTCGGCTAAGCCATCGAGGCCGGCCAACCCGGAGCCCACCCAGCGCCCTGGCGACTCGCCCTTCTCGGCGTAGTAGCTCGCCAGGCTCGCTGCGCCCTTCTCGGTCGCATCCTGGGCCGCGACCTGCCGGGTCAGGTAGTCGTACCCCGACCCAGCAGTCAACTTATGGATGGACATCGTCACACCTCCCTAAAGCCGCGAAGTGGCGGTGAGAGGTCAGTAGTTGAAAGAGCAACTACCGGGAATGCAAGAGTTGTGTGAGGCAGTGGATCGGTGGTTTGTGATGGGGGGACAGGGTCGGGCTACATGTTCGTCGGTCGAACCTCAGCGGGTGGGGGTTGAACGTGGTGGCGGGGATTGTCGGTGCGTGCATGTCCACTGGGAGGGGTTGGTGAGGCTTTAGGTCTTCGGGACGTGTGTCAATGGAAGGAGTTCCGATGGCGAATCAGAGCGTGCGGCAGGCGGCTCGGCGTTCGGCGCTGGATGCGCAGGCGCGGATGAGGTCCGAGCGGGCCGAGCAGGAGCGCAGGCGTAGCGGGTTAGCGGTGGCCGTGGTGACGGCGCTGGCCGAGCGGGACGCGCTCGTGCTGGCGTGTGAGAAGCGGGCCGGTGAGGCGTTGGTGAAGATGACCAGCGCGGGCGGGTTGACGTTGCGGGAAGCGGTGCGGTGGTGCGGCGAGCAGATCACGCTGCGGGAGGCGACCCGGCTGCGGCAGGTGGCCGGGGAGGTCGGTGACACCGAGGCGGCCAAGGGCGACGAGAAGTCGGTCCCGGCTACCTTGCCGGTAGCCGTGGCGCAGGTGTCGACGGCAAGGTGATGCCCGCGTGAGTGCCAGGCGGCTGGACGAAGAAGGGTTGGCGCTGCTGGGTGCGGCGTTGCGCGACGGCGAGGTCGTGGGCCGGTACCGCGACAAGATCGTCGCTGTTCCCGGCTCGTCGTGCAGTTGGTGGCGGGGTGCGGTGTCAGGCCGTGGTCATGGGCGCTTCTGGTACGCCCCGGCCCGGGTGGTGATTGCGCACCGGTTCGCGTTCGCGCTTGTCCATGGGGTGGAGGCGGCGGCCGCCGTTCCCGTGTTGGGGCATCGGTGTGACAACCCGCTGTGTCAGCGGGTTCACCCTGAGCATGTGGTCGCGTCCTCGTATGCCTCGAACCGGCGCGAGTGGGCGATCCGCAAAGATCGGACCGGGTCGCCGCTGGGTGATCCGCGTGGGTCGCGCCGTCGGGCTCGGGAACTGCGCGACCTGGTCCGGCTTGACCCGGCGCTGGCGGCTGCCGATCTGGCTCGTCTGCGGGCGTTGTGCGGGGAGCAGCTGCCGCTGTGGTGAACCGCTCCCGGACGTGACAAGGCCCCGGCGCGGAGTCGGAGTCGCGCGCCCGGGCCTTGTGTTCGCGGGTCAGGTGCGTTCGGTCAACACGTAGACTGTCGCGCCGTCGGCGTAGTCGGCGAAGCGCTCGAGGGCTGCTGCGAGGTCGCGGGCCATTGCCGGGGTGAGCCGGGAGCCTTGACCGCACCACGCCTGCAGATGGCGGCCGGTGTCGGCGAAGGTGAAGTCGCGGCCGCGTGCGTCCATGAAGACGATCCCGTAGCCGAGACGGTCATAGACGACGCCCGGCGGCGGTTTGATCAGGTCCTCGGCGTCCTTGTCGATCAGCCACAGGTCGAGGGCATCAATCGCGTGAGTTGTCATCGGTGCTCCTTCGGCTTAGACCGGGACCAGTGCGGACCATGCAGCCTGCTTGATCCGGGCGGGCTCATCGGTGGTGAGTAGCCGGGTCGCGCGGGCCTGGGTCGTGTCGCCTTTGGTGCGCACGGGCGCGAAGTGGTCGACGTACTCGACCACGCTCTGGTAGCCGGCCCACGCGGTGCCGCGAACGCCGGCCTGGGTGTCGGCGTGGTGGAACAGGTGGGAGAGTCGGCCCGAGCGTTCACGGGCAGCGTTGCGGGCCTGAGCGGGGGCGTCCTCGGGTGTGGTGCCGAAGGACGCGGCCACGAGGTGGTGGAACTGTTCGTCGGTCATGGTCATGTTGATGAGGCGCTCGGCCTCGCGCTCGAACTCCTCGGCGTAGGCGAACGTCAGGCCGAGCGCTTCCCGTGCGGCCTGCACGGCGGCTTTGGCGTTGCGGGTGTGGCGGATGCTCCAGCTCGACACGTGGTCGCGCAGGGCGGCGTGTTGGGTGTTCGCGCAGACCACCCGAACCGGGGTGATCAGGAGCCGGAACGCACTGTTTCCGTCGTGGCTGTTCAGCGCCGCGATGTTGAGGTCGACCCGGTCGCAGCCGCCGACCATGAGGGACTTGGGCAGACGCATCGTCACGAAGACCTGCCGTCCCCCGCGAAGGGATCCCGCAGTGTCGAAGATGGCCCCCGATTCGTCTGCGAGTCGGTTGAGGAACTCGGCGTGCTCCTCGTTCTGCAAGGGCGTGTAGCCGGAGCCGACGACGCCGAGTGCTTCCGGCCGTGAGGTGAACGGGTTGGTCCGCACGGTGGCGTAGCCGGGGACGGGCATCGTGGTGACGCCGTTCTCGGTGATCTCGCTGGCGGTCAGGGGGATCTTGCGCACGTCCCATCCGCCCAGGTGACCCAGGTGCATGGCGTCCTCGGCGGTGAATGCCTCGCCCTGCACGGTTGTGCCGAGCCGGTGCCACGGGTCCTTGCGCGCGAAGAGCGCCGCTGCCTGCGAGCCGTGGGTCTCGATGTAGTGAGCCATCGTGGTTCGTCCTTTCGGGTTGTGTCTGGCTGAATAGGGCAACTCTATTCGATCTATTCGACTGTGGGAGTTGTCCACAGGGTCAACTCCCCACAGTCAAAAAGGGGGCTCAGCCGGTGACTGTCGGCGCCTCGCCGGGTTGCTCGGTGTCGGGCTGGTCGCTCGCCTGCTCAGGAACGGGCGCGGCGCTGGCGCGGGGTCGGCGGGCTGCCTTGGTCGGGACGAGCCCAGCCGCGCGCTTCTCGACTTCGGCGAGGTCGTAGCCCCATGCGGCGATGGTGCCCATGTAGAGGGCGGTGGCCGGGGACACCCGTCTCCACGAGTCGCGGCTGGTGTTCTTCTCCAGCGCGGACAGCAGCCGCGCAACCGCGATGACCTGGGCGCGCTGCTCGGTTGCCTGCTCGATGACCTTGCCCCACCCGCTGGTGATGCCGTAGGCAGCGGGCTTGAGGCCGAACCATTCGGCGGCGAGGTGGTCGCCGCCCATGTCGTGGACAACCGCGCTGTGCTCGGTCAGGACGTGAGCGAGGAAGGCGGCGGCGCCCTTGGGGGCGACCTTGCGCGTGACGAACGTGGCCAGCCACTGGCGCCGGACCGGCTCGGCGGTATCCCACGCCTTGTTGGACTGGATCACGTCCTGGCGCTCGGCCTTGGCTGCCTCCCGCTGTTCGGGCGTCATGTCGCTGGCCTTGCGCTTCTCGGGGGCACGGTCCCACAAGTCCGCGTGGCCCTGTGCACGCCAGTCGGTGCAGACGTAGACCGGTTCGGCGTCGCGGATGCGGACCTGCTTGCCCTTCTCGTCTTTGTCCCAGCGCTGTTGGATGGACACGTAGGCAGCGTGGCCGGGACAGGTCGCGTGGGTGCCCTTGTTGTATGCGCGGCTCTCGGGCTTGGCTGCCAGCCGGCCCAGGTCCTTGACGGTCTTGTCGTCGTAGCCGGGGTGCTCGACGACGCGGACCCCGGTCTCGGTCAGCTTCTCGGCGACGGCTGCGCGGGCGGCGTCGTCGTCGCGGGTATCACGCAACTGTTGGGCAGCGTGCTCGAAGCCGTGGCCCTCGCGGGCGGCGACGGTGAGGGCCTTCGCGGCCTCGGGGTCGTTGTCGAACTCGGCCAAGGTTGCGGCTTGGTCAAGGGTGAGGAAGTCCCACCGCTGAGCGGCCTTCGAGGCCAGTTCGCTGCGCGCGACGGTGAGGGCGGCGTCCACCTCGTCGCGGGGGCGGGCGGTGCGACGCTTGATCTGCGCGGCGGTCAGGCCGAACGCGGCCAACTGCTTCATTCCGCCGATCCGGTCGGCGGTGTTGATCCCTTCTCGGTGGTCGTTCTCGGCCATCTGGTCGATGATCCGGTCAACGTCCTCGGGGCAGTCGATGACGTAGGCGGGGACACTGGTGCGTCCGGTCTCGACGGCTGCCAGGATGCGCCGCTGGCCGTAGAGGACAACGAAGCGGCCCTGCTCGTCGCGGTGACCGACTACGGGCACAAGCACACCGCGCTCACGGATACTGGCCACGAAGCCGGGGGAGAGGCGGGCCTCGGCTCGCACGTTGATGCCGACGACGGCCTGCGCTGGGTCGATGTGCTCGACCTGGAAAGTGCCGGTGCCGTCCTCGATGACAGCGGCGGTGGTGGTTGCGGTGTCCATGGGTGCTCCTAGAGTCGAATAGATCGAACTGATAGTGCTATTCTTTCGCTGTGACCGTCGCCGCGATACCGCGAATTGCCGCCTGTGGACAGCCACAGCGCGGGTGTGAGGCTGTGGACGGGCGCACGCATGGGCCCAGGGGATCGGCGCGTCGGCAGCGCGGCCACCGGCCGCCTCCTCGATGCTGGATCCAGAGGAAAGCGATGCGACGAGCGGACGGACCCGACCGGGAATGCAGCCGTGTGGGTGTTAGGCGTGGGGGGAGAGAGATCTGGTGAGCGGGGAACAGGTCGCGACCGGGCTGTACTGGGACCCGGATACGTGGCAGCTGGCGAGGGCGGCATACGTCGCAGACCTAGACCACGACCCGGACTGCCCTACGGGGTTCCTGTGGTGGCTCCATCGCACGATCGAGCTGCACGTCGCCCGGGGGGCCTCCGGGCGGGCCGCTCTCGGAGTCGCGCCTCAGACAGTGAGGTCGGTCGGGCGAGGATTCAATCGCCACCATCCGCTGAAGGTCTCAACCCGGGCAGCACTGGAGCAGGCCCTCCTCGATGACCGGGTCGAGCATGGTCGAGTGCTCAGCCGATC
>DASVKO010000237.1:0-33964 GCA_036385355.1 Dermatophilaceae bacterium | reverse complement strand
TTCCCGCACACCATGACCAGCGCCTACATGGTCGGCGGTGCTTTCGTCATGGCGGTTGGCCTGTGGCACCTGCGCAAACCGGATGTCGGCAAGAACGCCACCATGTACCGCAAGGCCACCCGGGTCGGCGCCTGGGTCACCCTCGTCTCGGCGCTCGGCGTCGTCGTCTCAGGTGATCTCCAGGGCAAGGTGATGACCGAGGTGCAGCCCATGAAGATGGCCGCCGCCGAGGCGCTCTACAACTCCGAGAGCAGCAACGCACCGTTCTCGGTCTTCACGGTCGGCTCGCTGGACGGTACCCAGGAGAAGTACTCCGTCAAGGTGCCGGGCCTGCTGAGCTTCCTGGCCACCGGACGCTTCGACGGGTCCGTCGAGGGCATCAACGAGATCAAGGCCCAGTACCAGAAGCAGTACGGCGCGGACGCCACAGCCCGGGTGTTCAGCGAGAGCTACACCCCCACCATCCCCCTGACCTACTGGTCGTTCCGGATCATGATCGGGCTTGGCATCGCCGGCGCCCTGATCGCCATCGCCGTGTTGTGGGCGACCCGCCGCGACCGGGTCCCTGAGCGTCGCCTGTGGCTCTGGCTCGCCCTGGCCGCTCCGCTGCTTCCGTTGTTCGCCAACAGCTTCGGCTGGATCTTCACCGAGGCCGGCAGGCAGCCCTGGATTGTCTTCGGGCTCATGACAACCTCCAGCGGCATCTCTCCGAGCGTGTCCGCCGGCGAGGTCTGGACCTCCCTGATCACCTTCACCCTCCTGTATGGCGTCCTTGCCGTCGTCGAGGTCAGGCTGCTGCTGCGTTACATCGCGATCGGGGCCCCGAAGTTCGAGGAGCCCGTTGATCCTTCCGACCGGGACCAGAACGCCCCCCTCGTCTTCGCCTACTGACACCTGCCGAACGAACCAACGCTGACCATCAACGAGGACTCAGAGGGACATCATGGAGCTCACGACCGTCTGGTTCATCCTGATCGCCGTCCTGTGGACCGGCTACTTCGTGCTGGAGGGCTTTGACTTCGGCGTCGGCATGCTGATGCCGGTCCTCGGCAGGGGCGAGGACGCAGAAGTGCGCAAGCGCGTCATGCTCAACACGATCGGACCGGTCTGGGACGGTAACGAAGTGTGGGTGCTCACCGCTGGCGGCGCGACGTTCGCCGCCTTCCCGCACTGGTACGCCACGATGTTCAGCGGCTTCTACCTGCCGTTGCTGATCATCCTGGTGGCCCTGATCGTGCGGGCGCTCGGCTTCGACTACCGCGGCAAGACGGATGACCCGACCTGGCGCAAACGCTGGGACTACGCCATCTTCTTCGGCTCGGCGCTCCCCGCCCTGCTCTGGGGGGTCGCGCTGACGAACGTGGTGATGGGCCTGCCGATCAACGCCGCGAAGGAGTACACCGGGAACCTGTTCACCCTCCTGAACCCGGTCGGCCTGCTCGGCGGGCTGACCACCGTGGCCCTCTTCCTCACCCATGGGGCCATCTTCATCGCGCTCAAGACCGAGGGCGACATCCGGCACGAGGCCCGGGCGCTGTCGCTGAAGACCGGCGCCGTGGCCGCGGTGCTCGCGGTGGCCCTGCTCGTCTCCGTCAACGTGTCGACCGGCTCGCTGTGGTCCTGGATCGCCGCGGTCGTGGCGGCGGTCGCTCTGCTCGCCGGGTTGTTCGCCTCGTTCCGCGAGCGTGAGGGATGGGCCTTCATCGGGACGTTCGTCGCGATCGGGGCCGCCGTGGCCACCCTGTTCCTGGCGCTGTTCCCCAACGTCATGCCCTCCACGACCAACGCCGCGTTCTCGCTCACGACCACGAACGCGAGCAGCACGTCATACACGTTGACGATCATGACCTGGGTGGCAGCGATATTCACGCCCATCGTCCTGGTGTACACGTCGTGGACCTACTGGACGTTCCGCCGGCGGATCGGCACCCACCACATCCCGGCGATCCCTGTGGGCACTGCGCTTTGAGCCGTCCGTTCGACCCCCGACTGCTGACCCGGGTCCCCGCAACACGCTGGCCGATCCTCACTCTCGGGGCGATCGGCGTGGTGCAGGGCCTCACGACGATCGCGCTTGCGTTCGCGGTGACCTCGCTGGTCGTCAGCGTGGTCGAGGGCCGGCCGGTGCTGACACCCGGCATCTGGCTGGTGGGCCTGTTCATCGTCCGCGCGGTGCTGGCTGCGGCGAGCGAGCTGGTCGGCTCCTGGGCCGGGCTGCGGGTGTCGACCGCGCTTCGCGAGCGACTCATCGGTGCGTGGCTGACCCGGGACGCCGACTCGCGCCCGGAGGCAGGACGCGCGCAGGCTCTGGCAACCCAGGGGATGACAAGCATCGAGCCGTATGTCGCGCGCTACCTCCCGGCGCTGGTCTCCGGAGCGTTCCTGCCGCTGCTCGCCATCGTCACCCTGGCGTTCGTCGACTGGCCCAGCGCCCTGATCGTCGCCCTGACAGTCCCCCTGCTGCCGGTCTTCGCGGCTCTCATCGGCCGGACGACCCAGGAGTCGACCCAGCGTCGGTGGCGATCACTGTCGGCGTTGTCCGGCCACTTCCTCGACGTGATGCGGGGCCTTCCCACCCTCGCGTCCTACGGGCGCGCCGACGCCCAGGTGGACTCGATCGCCAGCGTGAGCCAGCGACACCGGCTCGCCACGATGAAGACCCTGCGGCTGGCGTTCATGAGCTCCGCGGCCCTGGAGCTGCTGGCCACCATCTCGGTGGCACTCGTGGCGGTGACCGTCGGCCTTCGCCTGGCGACCGGCAACATGCCCCTGGCCACCGCCATGCTGGCGATCCTCTTGGCACCAGAGGCCTTCTGGCCGATCCGGCGGGTCGGCACGGAGTTCCATTCGGCCGCCGACGGAGCCGAAGCCCTCAACGACGTCCTGGCCGAGATCGACCTCACCATCGCCCGGCAGGACGTCGCTGACAGCCCGGCGGCGGCGCCCGACGGCAACAGCCTGGTGCCTGCCGCCGTGATGACCAGCACTCTGCTGCCCGGTGATGTACTCGTCGAGCCGAGTCCGGTGATCGGCGACAGGATCGGATATGGCTTCCCGGGGGCCGGCATCCGGGTGCTGCGCGACGTGTCCTTCAACCTCCCGATCGGGCTCACGGTGGTGACCGGACCGTCGGGGGTCGGCAAGTCGACGCTCCTGGAGCTGCTGGCAGGGCTCCGCCGACCGAGCACCGGCACCCTCACGACACCTCGTTCACACCTGGTCAGCCAGCGGCCGTTCCTCGCGCCGGGGACAGTGCGCGACAACCTCACCCTGGGCAACGAATGTCCCGACGATGAGCTCTGGCAGATCCTGCGCATGGTCGGGCTGGACCAGATGGTCGTCACCCTGCCGGATGGTCTGGACACCCGGCTCGGCGACGACGGGTTCGGGCTGTCGGCCGGCCAGCGAGCCCGACTCACCCTGGCCAGGGCCGCCCTGTCCACGGCCCCGTTGCTGCTGCTCGACGAACCCACGGCGCATCTCGACGACGAGTCGGCAGCGCTGGCCCACAGGCTGATCCAGAAGCTGGCCGCGCTGCGCACCGTCGTCGCAGTCACCCACCGGTCCGAGCTGCTCGCCCTGGCAGACGAGCACATCCACCTGGTCACCCATCCCGCAGCCGAGCTCGCCAATCTCGCCGAGTGCCTCTCATGACGACTCCCGACGCCCGATCGCCCACCACGGCACCTGCCGGCGCCGGCAGGTGGGTCGGCACCTCCCGGGCGATCCTCGGCGCCGGGCTGCTCGGCGGGATTGCGACCACGTCCGGTATCGCCCTCACGGCCACCTCCGGCTGGCTGATCGTCCGGGCCAGCGAGCGACCCCCCATCCTGCTGCTGCTCACCGCTATCGTGGCCGTCCGTGCCTTCGGCATGGCCCGGCCGGTCTTTCGCTACTGGGAGCGCCTGCGTTCGCACGACGCCGCCCTCGCTGACCTTGCCGAACGACGGACCACGTCCTACAGGCGGCTCATCCCGCTGACGCCTGCACGACTTGGCCGGCGGGGCCGGGCCGACCTGTTGACCGGAGTCGTCGATGACCTGACTGACGTGGTGGACGCGCAGGTCAGGGTCACCGTTCCGATCATGTCGGCCCTGGTCGCGAGCATCGTGGCCGCGATCGTCCTGGCGATGCTGTCTCCGGTAGCCGGCCTGGTCATTACCGCGATGGCGATCCTGACAGCGCCCGTCCTCGTCCTGGGCTGGCGGCTGGAGACGCGATCCCAGCAAGCCCTGCTGGGGGCGCGGGCTGAGGTGGCCCGGGTCACCGCCCTGGTGTCCGGCAACGCCGGTGAGCTCCAGGCCATCGGGGCCGGTGACCGGGCGCAGACCTGGCTGGCCACCGCCCACGCGCAGCTGTGCCGGGCGGCCAGGCGCCAGAGCTATGGTCGCGCGGTGGCCTCGGGGCTCCTGCTGCTGCTCACTGCTGCCAGCACCGTCGCCATGGCTGTCGCCATCCTGCCGGGTGTCGGCACGACGATCTCGACGCCGGTCGCAGCGCTCCTGGTCCTGACGCCCGTCGCGCTCGGCGATGCCCTCTCCACCCTTCCCGATGTCGCCCGTGCCCTCGCCCGGTCCCAGGCCAGCGCCCTGCGGCTGCGCACCCTGCTCGAGCAGCAGCCGGCAGTCAGCGCCACCGGAACCCGGCCGCTGGAACCCACCGCGGGTAGTCCGCCCGGCCTGTCCGTGCGTGAGCTCACCGCAGCGTGGTCCGGCAGCACGCCGCAGGTCGGGCCGCTGGACCTGAACGTCCCGGCGCGGACCAGGCTGGCCATCACCGGCCCCAACGGCTGCGGGAAGTCCACGCTCCTGGCCGTCCTGGCCCGGGCTCTCGACCCCACCGGCGGCAGCTACCAGGTGAATGGCCAGGACGCGCTGGGGATCGAGCTCGGGCAAGCGCGCCAGACGTTCGCCGTCCTGGACGACGAGCCGCACCTCTTCGCCTCCACCCTGCGTGCCAACCTCGCTCTGGCGCGACCCGGGTCGCCCGATGCTGACCTCGTCGAGGCGCTGGGCCGGGCGGGCATGGCCCGGTGGCTCCTCGATCTCGACAGGGGCCTGGACACCGTCATCGGTACCGGTGGACGCGGCGTATCCGGCGGAGAACGGGCCCGGTTAGGACTGGCTCGTGCTCTGCTCTCCGGGCGACCAGTGCTGCTGCTCGACGAGCCGGTGGCTCACCTGGACCACGCCACGGCAGACGCGGTCATGGGAGACCTCACCGGTTCCGCCACGGGGCAGTCGGTGATCATGGTCAGCCATCGCCGCGACGGTCTTGCCGGTTTCGACCGTGTCCTCGACCTCTCACAACACACCGGCGATCCCGTCACCGGGTCCGGAGCATCAGCGCGTTGACGGCGTAGCGCAGCAAGCTCGAGCAGGAACGCCACGCCCAGGTTGACGGTGCGGATCATCGAGCCACCTGCGTCCAGTTGAGCAGGCTCACGTGCAGCGCCGAGACACTGCGCTCGAAGGATGAGCCGACGTCCTGCGGCAGCCCGAAACCACCGGCGATCTCGAGACTGACGAAGCCGTGCAGGGCGCTGCGCGCCATCCTGGTGGCGTGAACTGACTCGTCGCCGCCCAGACCGTAGCCACGCAGCGCCGCGAACATGGTCTGCACCGCCTGATCGGCGGCGGCCAGGTGCTCCGGGTCCGCGGCGTCGGGCACCAGCTGGGTCAGCGGGTAACGCCCGGGATGGGACAGCGCATAGTCACGGTAGGCGTGGGCCAGGAACCGAAGGGCCTCCTCCCCTGACCGGCCGCCGATGGCTGTCGAGAGGGCCCGCGCCAGCTCGGCCGTCACCCGGGCAGAGACCTTCTGCTGCAACGCCTCCAGGCTGCGCACGTGCTTGTAGAGCGAGGGGGTGGCCACGCCGGTCCGGCGGGCGACCGCGGCCAGAGTCAGGGCGCCCGGTCCTCGCTCGTCAACCAGGTCGACCGCCGCGTCGACCACCGAGGCCGTGGAGAGGCGCGCCCTAGGCACGGACCACCTCAGCCAGGAACGGCAGGATCGCCGACGCGGTGACCTCCGGAAGCTCTGCGTGCGGGTAGTGGCCCGCACCGTCGATCAGCTCCAGGCTTGCTTCGGTGTACTGGCCGATGAGGGCCTCGCCGTTCTCTGCCGCGACGACGGCGTCCGGGAAGTCGGGGTCTCTGGTGCCCATCACGATCCGCACCGGGCACCGGAGCTCGGGAACCCGCCCGCGACACCGCTCCTGCTCGGTGGCCACGCCCCGGACCGCAGCCATCCGGCCGGGCTCGCGCAAGGAGGCCCCCATGGCGCCCAGGTACTGCCCGAAGTCCGCCGGCTTGGTGGCCTTGTACAGGGACGGGTAGAACAGCCGGCTCCAGATCAGGGGACTTCCGGTGACGATCTTCTCGGCCAGGCGCAGGACCGGGGACGGTGTCCCGTCGTGCAGGAAGGCTCCGATCAGGATGAGCCCAGAGACCAGATCGGGCTCCTGCGCAGCCGCCCAGATTGCGGCGGCGGCAGCATTGGAGTGGCCGATGATCGTGGCGGGCCCGTCGAGGTGGCGGATCAGCGAGAGCATGTCCTCACCGGTGGCGGGGCTGCCATAGCCGTCCCACGGGACGCTCGACCGGCCGTGGCCCCGCTGGTCCATCCGGGCGACGCGGTAGCCGGCCTCGACCAGCCTCGGCGCCAGGAACCGGAACGCCGCACGCGTATCGCCCATCCCCGCGACGCAGAGGACCAGCGCCGCGTCGTCGGGACCCGCGACGTCATAGGCCAGCCGGCCGCCGGGAACATCGAGAAGCTGGAGGTCACTCTCTGGGCTACTGTTCATAGCCAAAAAGCTACTGGCATGACCCTCAGGTGTCAAGGGGCTTCGCCCTGACGGCCCCGGTCCCCGGCCGCCGCCGAGATGTCGACGTCGGTGGGGCCGGGGCGCGTGCCTTCAGGACCGTGACCCGGTCCGTCAGATGACCGCGCACTGAGCCTGCGCGGCCCCGAGCCCCCCGATGGGACAGCATGGCCTGGTGACCTGGCACCGGCGCACCACATGACGAGCTCCTCGCGCACCTCGAGCGGTGTGCTCCTGGCGATCGCCGCGGCCGTGCTGTTCGCGGTCAACGGCAACGTCAGCAAGGTCGCGCTGCAGAACGGCATCTCCTCCCTCGAGCTCGTCTCGGCACGCAGCGCAGGAACCGCGCTGATCCTGCTGGGCATCACCGCCCTGACGAACCCCGCAGCCCTGCGCGTCAGCCGGCGCGAGCTGGGCTTCCTGGCGCTCTACGGCCTCACCGGGATCGCGATGGTCCAGTGGCTCTACTTCGTGGCGATCCAGCGGATGCCCGTCGGCATCGCCCTGCTGTTCGAGTACACCGCACCGCTGATGGTGGCGCTGTGGGTGCGGTTCGTGCAGAAGCAGCCGGTGAAGTCCCGGCTCTGGCTCGGACTGGCCTGCGCGCTGAGCGGCCTGGCCCTGGTGGCCCAGTTCTGGAAGGGCATGACCCTCGACCCGATCGGCCTGATCAGCGCGCTCGGCGCCGGGGCGGCGCTGGCCAGCTACTACCTGATGGGCGAGCATGGCCAGCGCGAACGCGACCCGATCTCGCTGATGGGCTTCTGCTTCGGATTCTCGGCCATCCTCTGGGCGATCGCCTCGCCGTGGCCGGGATTCCCGTTCGCGCGGCTCTCGCACACCGTCGACCTGCCCGGTGTCCTGCCCGGCGGCGTGCCGCTGTGGCTGATGGTCCTGTGGATCATCGTGCTGGGCACCGTCGCGCCGTTCCTGCTGGTGCTGTTCGCGGTCGCCCGCCTCGGGCCCGCCCGGGTGGGTCTGATCGGCATGCTCGAGCCCGTCGGCGCCGGCATCATCGCCTGGGTCCTGCTCGGGGAGTCCCTCAACAGGGCACAGATCGTCGGGACGGTCATCGTCCTGGTGGGGATCGTGCTGGCCGAGACCGCCCGTCAGCCTGAGCACCCTGCGCCCGGCGAGCCGGAGGCCGGCCGCTGGCTCCCCGAGGATGGATCTCCCCTGCCGGAAGGCATGGCGCCCTGACGGGGGCTCCCCGGGACGGACGGGATGTCATCGCGCCCTGCCGGACACGGTTCACCGGCCAGCCCAGACTCTGGGAGGATGGCAACCATGGTCTCGCTTGCTGACGCGTCCCCGCCCATCGCTATCGGCGCCCTCGATGGCCGCTACCGCAAGACCGTCGCCCCACTCGTGGATCATCTCTCCGAGGCAGCCCTGAACCGCGAGCGCATCCGGGTCGAGGTCACCTGGCTGATCCACCTCACCACCGGCCAGATCGTCCCCGGGGTCCGAACGCTCACGGCCGACGAGCAGGCACGCCTGCTGTCCGTCGTCGACGACTTCGGCCCGGCCGACATCGCCGAGCTCGCCGAGCTCGAGCGTGAGACCGTCCACGACGTCAAGGCCGTGGAGTACTTCGTCAAGAGCCGGCTCACCGCGATGGACGTGGACAACGCGACCGGCCTGGCTGCGGTGTCGGAGCTGGTCCACTTCGCCTGCACCAGCGAGGACATCAACAACCTCTCCTACGCGCTGATGATCAAGGGCGCCGTCGAGCAGGTCTGGCTGCCCCGGGCCAACGCCCTGGTGGACGCCCTCGCCACGATGGCCAGGGACCTGCGCGACGTGCCGCTCCTCGCGCGCACGCACGGTCAGCCCGCGACGCCGACCACCATGGGCAAGGAGATCGCGGTGATCGCGTACCGCCTGAGGCGGCAGCTCGCCCGCATTGGCCGCGCGGAGTACCTCGGCAAGCTCAACGGCGCGACCGGGACGTATGGCGCCCACGTCGCCGCCCTGCCCGAGGCGGACTGGCCGGCGATCAGCCAGGCTTTCGTGGAGTCCCTCGGGCTCACCTGGAACCCGCTGACCACCCAGATCGAGAGCCACGACTGGCAGGCCGAGCTCTACAGCGACATCGCCCGCTTCAACCGGATCCTGCACAGCCTCTGCACCGACTTCTGGACCTATATCTCGATGGGCTACTTCGCCCAGGTGCGCGGCCAGGGCACCGTCGGCTCGTCGACGATGCCGCACAAGGTCAACCCGATCCGCTTCGAGAACGCCGAGGCCAACCTCGAGGTCTCCAACGCCCTGCTCGATGTGCTCGCCTCGACGCTGGTGCAGTCCCGGATGCAGCGCGACCTCACCGACTCGAGCATGCAACGCAACATCGGCACAGCCTTCGGCCACTCCCTGCTGGCGATCGACAACGCCGGCCGGGGCCTGGCCGGACTCGACGCCGTCCCGAGCGCCATGGCCGCCGACCTCGAGGCCAACTGGGAGGTGCTCGGCGAGCCGATCCAGTCCGCGATGCGCGCCCTCGGCGCCCAGGGGGTCGAAGGCATGGAGAACCCGTACGAACGGCTCAAGGAGCTCACCCGGGGCCGTCGCATCAGCGGCGAGGACCTCCGCGAGTTCGTCGGGAGCCTGGGCCTGCCACCCGATGTCGAAGGCCGCTTCCTCGAGCTGACCCCGCAGACCTACGTCGGCCTCGCCCCGCGACTGGTCGACTACCTCGACTGACGTGGGCGACCAGCAGGAGCAGAGCGCCCGTGTTCGCGCGGGCTACAACGTCCTGTCACGCTCCTACCGCGGCGACACCGCTGACGAGGCCACGCAGCGCCAGTATGCCGGTGGCTGGGTCTCGTCCGCGATCGGGTCCCCTCGGGCGGTGACGTGCTCGATCTGGGGTGCGGCAACGGCGTACCAGCTGCGAGAGTGACTGGCTGGCGGGCGGCGCGTCCATGTGGTGGAGCCATCCCGGGGCGGCGACCTACCGGGCCTGGTTCGAGTCGGCAGGAGTCGCCATCTTCGAGGAACGCTTCGTCCAGAAGGCATGAGCGGGCACACGCTGTTCGTCGCCACTCGCATCCCCTGACAGAACAGGAGAGGGTGATTGAGGCTACTGGATGCCCCCCGCTGACACGTGCCGTGCGCAGGTGGCTGAGCGAGCGGTGGGCCTTCGCCGGACTCGCCGAAGGGGGGAGTCCGGCTCCCGGATGAACGGATCACTTGACGTGGTGTCCGCCATGAGACGCGCCCCATCTCACGTGTCCGATGAAGGGCTGCTGCCAGGTGCGACGCGTGCTCGGGTAGGACCGACCTACCTGTCGAGCGCCTCGCACCTCGCGCCTCATGCACTCACGGTCGCGGCGCCTCCCCCACCTGGCAAGGATGGCAGCGACCGGCGCGCAGCGGGGATCGGAACGGAATCGGTCCTGGAATGTACATGGCACGCACCTCCTCTGGCTGTCACGCGGAACGCGTGGAATCTCAGATCTGCAGTCAGCAAATGCTGAAGAGGATCAGCGTGCCTGAGGGTCGGGTACAAGCGCCATCGGACCTTGGTCCTAGGTCCGGGCACACGCAGGATTCGCAGCGATTTGTATGGTCTTCGCATCGCCGAGCGACGAGGCCTCAGCCGGTCGGCTGGTCAGTACTGTTGGCACCCAATGACACCGGGCCAAGGGTGACGACCGGTTCGAGGAGCACCAGCGGGATCACCCGAGTCGTTTTGGTCTGGTAGCCGGCGTAGTTCTTGTGGTCCGCAATGACCAGTGGCCACAACCGCTCGCGCTCCGCGGGCGTGGCAACGCGCCCGTGCATCCGCTGCCTGGGCTCCCCCTGCAGCCTCACCTGGACGTCGGGGTTGTCCCTCACGTTGAGGAACCAGGCGGGTGGCTGGTCATCTCCACCCCGGGATGCCACGACGACCAGGGCCGCCCCCTCCTGCAGCGGTGAGGTGAGCATGACGGAGCGGGGCTGCCCGCTCTTGCGACCGGTGGTGGTGAGCTCCAGCACCGGCATGTCCTGGGCGGTCCACCCCAGGCGACCGCCGCTGACCTTGAGCATGATGCGATGAAGGGCGTTCATGGCCTTGAACTGGACGTCACTGGACATGCGGCAGAATCTACCGGCTCGGGGCCTGCCGGGTTGCCACAACCGGGCAGACTGCCCGGTTGTGCTCAGATGGTGACCGGCTCAGATGGTGACGGGACCCTGCGGCGTATCGAACGTGACGGCCACCAGACCCGGGGTGCCATTCGGCTCGACCCAGGTGAAGTCGATGACGGTCGAGGTCTGGTCAGCGGGAAGGCCGAGCCACTCGCAGACCCGGTCGGGGTCACCGGCGATCTGCAGGCCGCTGATGGTGACGTCTGTGGTGGCCCCGACCGACGGGTGAACGCTCCTGTCGTCCCACTGGACATAGAACGGCAGCTGCGGATCGGCGATCAGCCCCTTGACGCCAAGCTGACGCCACTTGAGCTCGACGCCATCGGGTCGGCGCCGGTTGCCAATCACGGCCTCCCGGCCCAGTCGCTGTTCAGCCTCGGAGAGGTCGTCGACGCAGACGACCCAGCCCAGCCAGCCACCGCCTGCCTCAGAGCGGGCCCGGACCGCCTGGCCGAACGGCGCCTTGTCCGACGCGGGGTGGTCCAGCACCGCGACGACCTCGACATAACGCTCGTGAGCCAGCGGAAGGATGATGTTGCGGGTACCGAAGCGGGGATGGACACCGCCGTCCACCGGCGAGACTCCCAGTTTCTTCGCGAGGCGGGCCGCAGTCGGCTTCAGCCCGTCAGGTTCGGCCGCATAGGACACGTGGTCAACTCGCATACCGCAATCGTGACACTATGACCCGGCGGGCTCTTGACCGGGGTCCGTTTTGCGGTAATCATGCCCTCCGGCGCTGCCGCACCGCCTCGTAGATGACCACGGCCGCGGATGTCGCCACGTTGAGGGAGTTCGCCCGGCCAGCCATCGGAATCCGGATCCGGTACGCCGCCGCCTCCAGGACCTCGTCGGTCAGGCCGTGCTTCTCGGCTCCGACAGCAATCGCGATGGGCCCCGTGAAGTCCACCTCCGTGTAGTCCAGGTCCGTGTCCGGCGTCGTGGCGGCGAGCGCGATCCCGTGGTCCGACAGCCAGGCCAGCACCTCCGCCGTGCCAGCGGACGCGACCGGCACCGAGAACACCGTGCCCTTGCTGGCGCGCACCAGGTTGGGGTTGCTCCAGTCAGTGACCGGATCGACGGCCACGACAGCCTCGACTCCGGCGGCGTCGGCCGTCCGCAGCATCGCCCCGAGGTTGCCCGGTTTCTCCACCCCCTGACAGATCAGGGCCAGCGGCGCGGGCCCGACGCTCAGGTCGGCGCAGGAACGCACCACCGAGTCCACCACCGCAAGGAAGCCATCCGGGCCCTCGCGGTAGGCGACCTTCTCGAACGCCACCCGCCCGAGCTGCTGGGTGTCCGAGCCCAGCGCCTCCACCCGCCGCACGACGTCCTGCTGCACCTCAGGATCGAGCATGAGCTCGGGACAGTGGTAGACGGTGCGCGGCACGACGCCGGCGTCCAGCGCAAGGGACAGCTCGTCATACCCCTCTATGAGGGTGAGCCCGGCCTCCTCACGCGCCCGGCGGCGGCGCAGGGAGACCAGGGACTTCAGGCGGGCGTTGGCCGGCGAGGTGATGATGAGTTCGGACATAACCCGCCCAGCATGCCAGTAACAGGCCTGTAGCAGAATGCCGACATGACCAACAGCACGGGCTATGACCGTTTCGTCATCCATCAGAGGATCACCATGATGGTCAACCGCTATGAGGTCAGGTCGGTCGGCGTCGACGGGGTCGAGGGGCCGATGATCGCCGTGGCCCAGCAGAAGCGGATGGCCTTCAAGGAGCAGGTGACCTTCTACGCCGACGAGGCACGCACCCAGCCGGTGTTCGGTTTCAAGGCACGCCAGCGGATGGACCTCAAGGCGACCTATGACGTCACGGACTCGGCAGGAACGCCGATCGGCAGCTTCCGCAAGGAGTTCCGCGAGTCGCTGCTGCGCTCCACCTGGCAGCTGACCGCCGCCGACGGGCTCCAGGCCAAGGGCACCGAGCGCAACCCCAACGTCGCGATCCTGCGCCGGCTCTGGGAGTTCCTGCCCTTCATCAGCGACCTGCCCTCACCGTTCCTGTTCCACTTCGACTTCACCGCGCCGGATGGCTCCGTCGTGCTGAGCTCGGTGCGTCGTCGGAGCCTGCGTGATCGGTACGACGTGGAGCTTCCGACGCTGCCCAACGGCTGGCGGCTGGACTGGCGGGTCGGCGCCGCGATGGCTGTTGCCCTCGACGCCCTGCAGTCCCGTTAGCCCGTTTCTCAGCGCAGAAGGGACCTCAGGACGGGGAGCAGACCGTCCTGGTCGACATCGAGGGTGACCTCGTCGGCGGCGGCCTTGACCTCGTCGGGGGCATTGCCCATGGCGATGCTGCGCGCCGCCCAGTGCAGCATCTCGAGGTCGTTGCGCTGGTCGCCGACCGCGGTGGTCTCTGCGGGATCGACGCCCAGCCGGCGCCGGACCATCTCCAGGGCCGAGGCCTTCGAGACTCCCTCGGGGTTGATGTCCAGCCACGCGGTGAATCCGACCGCGTAGTTCACCGAGTGCAGGCCGATCCGCTCCACCAGGGCGAGAAAGTCCTCGGCGGTGCCTGTCGGGCTGCGGAATGTCACCCTGGTCGCCGGTGAGGTCGAGAGCTCGGCCCAGGGGACGACCCGGACCTCACCCATCAGCTCACCGTCCGGGAACGGGGCGCTCACCTTGAAGCCAGCGCCAACCTCCTCCACCGCGGCAACGGCGTCGGGCCAGGACCCTCGCAGCATCTCCAGCGCCGGCCCCGGGTCGAAGGTCACGATGTCCAGGATCCGATAGCCGCCCGGCTCGTCGGGGTCCAGCTGGAGGGTCACCGCGCCGTTGGAGCAGACGACAAAACCACTCTCCAGCCCGAGAAGCGAGACGATCGGCATCGTGGACCCGATCCCGCGGCCGGTCGCGATGACCACGTCGACTCCGGCCCCGGCGACCTCGCGGACACCCTCACAGACCGCCGGCGACATGGAGCCGTCGCGCAGCAGCATCGTGCCGTCCAGATCGAGGGCGATCAGCCGATTCTCCATCCTCGCGCCCGGCTCAGGCCGTCGGGGTCAGGACGTCGAGTCCGAGGAAGGGACGCAGTGCTGCGGGCACGACGACCGAACCGTCCGGCTGCTGGTGGTTCTCCAGAATCGCCACCAGCCAGCGGGTGGTGCCCAGCGTGCCGTTGACAGTCGCGACATGACGCGTGGCGTTGCCCCCAGACTGCGGGTCACGCTCGCGGGTGTTGAGGCGGCGGGCCTGGTAGGTCGTGCAGTTGGACGTCGACGTGAGCTCGCGGTACCGGCCCTGCGTCGGCACCCAGGCCTCGCAGTCGAACTTGCGCGCGGCGGGGCCACCGAGGTCGCCGGCCGCGGTGTCGATGATGCGGTAGGGCACCTCGATCTTGGCCAGCATCTGCCGCTCGCAGTCGAGCAGACGCTGGTGCTCGGCCTCGGCATCCTCCGGACGGCAGTAGCTGAACATCTCGACCTTCTGGAACTGGTGCACGCGGATGATGCCGCGGGTGTCCTTGCCGTATGACCCGGCCTCGCGGCGGTAGCAGGCCGACCACCCGGCATACCGCCTGGGACCGCCGGAGAGGTCCAGGATCTCGTCGGCGTGGTAACCCGCCAGGGCCACCTCGGAGGTCCCGGTGAGATAGAGGTCGTCGGCCTCGAGGCGATAGACCTCCTCGGCGTGCGAGTCCAGGAATCCGGCGCCGGCCATGATGTCAGCCTTGACCAGGGTCGGGGTGATCATCGGGGTGAACCCCGTCTCGACCGCCTGCATGATCGCCATGTTGAGCAGGGCGAGCTCAAGACGGGCGCCAACACCTTTGAGGAAGTAGAAGCGCGATCCGCCCACCTTGGCGCCGCGCTCCATGTCGAGGGCGTCCAGGCCTTCGGCGAGCTCGAGATGGTCCTTGGGCTCGAAGCCCTCCGCGGCGAAGTCCCGGGCGGTGCCGACAGTCTCCAGGACGGCGTAGTCATCCTCGCCACCGCTGGGGATGCCCTCGATGACGACGTTGGGGACGCGGCGGATCAGCGTGCCCAGCTCGGCCTCGGCGGCAGCAGCGGCGGCCTGCAGCACCTTGACCCGGTCGGAGGTGGCCTTGGCCGCGGCCACCAGCGCAGCCTTCTGCTCGCCCTTTGCGGCAGCGACCTGCTTGCCGAACGACTTCTGCTCAGAGCGCAGCGACTCGAACTCGGCGATGGTGGATCGCCGGCGTTCGTCCGCGGTCAGGATCGCGTCAACGATCCCCTCGTCCTCACCGCGGGCACGCTGGGACGCCCGAACCACCTCGGGCTGGTCACGCAGGAGCTTGATGTCAATCACGACGCCGAGCATATCTTCGCCCCGGGCACGCCCTCGAACCCGTTGCCGGCCGCAGCACCCGAACCACGCCGGCAGGCCGGCTGCCCGGGCTCGGCCGCGCACCCTGCCAGGCGCCCTGCCCGGGCTCCGCAGCGGACCCCGGTATGCCGTCTGCCGGACTCAGCCGTGCACGTCGTGGAGGTGATGGGTCACTTCGTGCAGGAAGTACTGGCCAAGGGTCTCGATGGTGAACCGTGAGCCGTTGCTGCGCCGTCCCGTGCGTTGCCAGTCGCTCTCGCCCACCCCCTCGAAGGTGTCAGCCGCAGAGTCAGCCGCCGCCATGAGCTCGATACCGACCGCCAGCGGCTCCTGCCCCCGGTAGTCGCCGTCGACCGCCGCGGCGTCCTGGTCCCAGACCTCGAAGGTCGGATCCACCTCGGAGCGCATGAGGTTCACCCGTGACTCGAACACCCGGCATACGTCCCGGACATGGCAGGCGTACTCCAGCGGCGAGAACACCCCCGGTTCCGGCCGGTCACCGGCATGGCGTCGGGCGCACACCGCCGGCCAGGCGGCAGCCTTCTCGCGCACCCACGCGGCGACCCGCGGGCCGGGCACCTCCGCGGCGTCGAACCCGCATTCGGGGCAGGCCCGCTGCAGGACCCACGTCCAGTCCTTGTCGTCGGGCCCGATGTCGGACGGTTGGCTGCCCGGTGGGCTGTCACCACCATCAGCGGAGAAGGTCATGGCCACATCTTGGCCGAAGTCCGGTGGTCGCGCCAGACGCCCCGCTCGCCATGAAGATGCCCGCCGGGTCCTTTCCGGTAATCTCACAACGTGCTCACAGACACCCCCGGAAGGATTGCCATCGGAGTCGTCGTTCTCCTGTTGCTGCTTGCATGGCTGCTCAGGGCGGCCGCGGGCGACACCATTGCCCAGGTGACGGGCGTCCGCCGTTTCGCCCGGCGCCGTCCCCCTCGTGAGCACTTCCGGCCCGCCGGGGCAGGGAAGCCCGAGACACCCAGGCGGGTGGCGGCGGTCATCGTCAACCCGACCAAGTTCGACAACCTGCAGGCGGTCCGGGAACAGGTCACCCGCGGCTGCGCGGCCGCAGGCTGGGGCGAGCCGATGTGGGTGGAGACGACCGCGCAGGACCCGGGAACCAGCCAGGCGCGACAGGCCGTCCTGGACGGGGCGACGGTGATCTGCCCGCTGGGCGGGGACGGGACGGTCCGGGCCGTGGCGGCGGCGCTGGTCGGGACGGAGACCCCCCTCGGACTGCTGCCAGGGGGCACCGCCAACCTGCTGGCCCGCAACCTCAACCTCCCCGTGGACTCCCTGGACCACGCGCTCACCGTGGCGCTGACCGGTCAGAACAAGCGGATCGATGTGGGCCGGCTCACCGTGGACCGGTCCGGCGAGCACGAGCGCCCCGAGGAGCACATCTTCCTGACCATGGCCGGCGTCGGCTTCGACGCCGCGATCATGGCTGATGCGCCCGAACGCCTGAAGAAGAAGGTAGGGCCGCTGGCGTACACCTTCTCCGGCGCGAAGAACCTGCGCGGTCCGCAGTTCAAGGTCCGGGTCACCATCGACGACGAGCCCGAGTTCAGCCGTCGCGCACGAACCGTCGTCATCGGAAACTGCGGCAAGATCACCGGCGGCCTGGTGCTGATGCCGCAGGCCCAGGTCGACGACGGCTGGCTCGACGCCGTCATCCTCTCCCCGGTCGGGGTCGTCGGCTGGGTGGCTGTGGCGGGACGCGTCATCTCCCGGAGGCGGAAGGGCCACCAGCGGGTGGACCACCACCGGCTGAGGTCGGTGGCCGTTCGCTGCGACCGCCCCGTGGAGGTCCAGATCGACGGCGACCCGGTTGGCCAGGCGCGCGCCCTGTCAGCGACCGTGGACCCCCTTGCCCTCGTCGTCAGGGTGGGCTGACCCCGGCTCAGCCCGAGGGGTGGCGCAGGCTGGTCAGCCAGGCCCTGGCCGCCAGGAACTCCGGGTCGCCGGTGCCACGCGACACGTGCGCCTCGATGCCGTCGGCCCGCGGATAGGACCCCAGGAACCGCACGTTGGCGCAGACCCGCCGCAGACCCATCAACGTCTCGCCCACCCGCTCATCGCTGACGTGCCCCTCACAGTCGATCGAGAAGCAGTAGTCCCCGAGCCGGCCACCGTTGGGGCGTGACTCGATCCGGGTCAGGTTGATGCCACGGGCGGCGAACTGCTCGAGCAGCTCGAGCAGGCCACCGGGGTGGTCCTCACGCTGGAACAGCACGACCGAGGTCTTGTCCGCCCCGGTCGGCGCGGGCAGCTGACCGGGGCGGGCGACGAGCACGAACCGGGTCACCGCCCCGCTGTTGTCGCCGATGTCCTCCTCCAGAACCGTGAGCCCGTGGTTGGCCGCCGCCACGGGCGCACAGACCGCCCCCTGGTATGGCGGGCTCTCACCTGCCAGCCCGGCGGCCGCCGCGGCCGTGGAAGCCCCGGGCAGGTACTCGACGCCGGGAAGGTGCGACCCCATCCAGGCACGCACCTGGGCCCAGGCGTGCGGATGGGTGGAGACGGCGCGGATGCCAGCGAGCGTCATACCGGCGGGTGCAGCCAGGACGAAGGTGATCGGGACGACCTGCTCGGCCACCACCACGAGCGGGTCCCCGCTGGCCAGCGCGTCCAGGGTGGCACTGACCCCACCCTCCACCGAGTTCTCGATCGGCACCATCGCGGCGTCGAGCTCGCCCGCGCGCAGGGCTGCGAGCGCGGCGTCCACGGAGATGAAGGGGATACGTTCGGCCTCCTGCGCAACGGCGGTCGGACACTGCCGCAGTGCCATCTCGGTGAAGGTGCCAGCGGGGCCCAGGAATCCATATCGCATGCTCATGTACTGCCCTTTCCGGTTCGGGCGGCGGCGAGCGCCTGCCACTCCTCAGGGGTCAGCGCCACCTCGCTGACGCCCTGGACGACGCCCTTGGCACAGGTGCGGGGCTCGCCCGGGGCATGGATCGAGCTGATGACCATCCCGTCCCCGCGGTCGTCGACAATCGCGGCCGAGAAGGAGAGCCGGCCGCCCAGGTCGCCAGACGCGCCATAGCGGACGACGGCAACATGACGCAGGCTCTGCGCGACGTCGCCGGCCATCCGGGCGAGCTCTGCGCGGACCTCCCCGACGTCGCTCTGCAGGTGGGCGATGTTGCTGGCCTGGTGCGAGACGACCGCGATGACGTCCTTCTCACCGTCGGCCCAGAGGATGCGATACCGGGCCTGAGTGCCGGAGATCCGCAGGTGGACGCTCACGGCAGTCACCAGGGCCAGGAGAGCGACTCCCAGCGCAACGACGAGCAGCGCCACAGTGCTGCTCGGGTCAAGGTCCACAAGAGCAGAGTATGGCGGCTGAGGGCCTCGGCGTGAATCAGCCCGACCGCCCATCTGTCAGGTCAGCCGCGGTCGCTGGCGTGCCTGCACCAGGTGCCCACCCACGCCTGGTTGGTCACCGCTTCGTTAGGCTGCCGGGCAATGAGCCTTGTCATTGCAGCTACCGCCTTCCTCCTGATTCTCCCGATCGAGCTGCCCGACAAGACGTTCATCGCCACTCTGGTCCTGGCCACCCGGTACAAGCCGCTGCCGGTCTGGATCGGGGTGAGCGCGGCGTTTCTGGTGCAGACCACGGTGGCCGTGACCCTCGGCGGACTGCTCGGTCGCCTGCCGCGGACGCCGGTCGAGGTCTTCGCCTCGGTCATGTTCCTGGTCGGCGGTCTCATCCTGATCCGCGGCGCCGGCAAGGCTGATGCCGAGGAAGCCGAGACAGAGCAGGAGTTCGAGGCCAAGGCGAAGTCGGGCATCCACGGGTGGCAGGTTGTCGGGACCAGTTTCGTGGTGCTCTTCGTGGCTGAGTGGGGTGATCTGTCCCAACTGCTGACCGCGGGGCTGGTCGTGAAGTACGAGGACCCGGTGTCCGTCGGAGCCGGCGCCTTCCTTGCCCTGGCAACGGTGTCGGCGCTGGGAGCGGTGCTCGGCCGAACCCTGCTCAGGAGGATCAGGCTGACCACCATTCGTCGGATCGGCGGAGGCGTGTGCCTGGTCCTCGCGCTGGCGTCCCTGCTGCAGGTCGCCAACGTGGCCGTTCCCTGGTGAACCGCACCGTAGCCTTGATCTCGTGACCCGCCGCCAGATGCTCGCTGCCGCTGTGGCTGCCGTGATGCTGGTCGGCGTGGTGGTCAGCTCCCTGATGCTGGCCTCGTCGAAGGGCGCTTCGACCACGGCTGCGGACAAGGGCGCCACCGGGCCCATCGTGGTCATCGGCACCGGGGGGTTGTCCTGGAGTGACCTCTCGCCGCGAACCACCCCGACCCTGTGGTCCCTGTTGCGGGATGGCTCGACCGCCTCTCTGACCGTCCGCTCGGTTCACGCCAACACCTGCCCGGTGGACGGCTGGCTGACTCTCTCGGCCGGAGAGCAGGCCGGCGACTCGTCCGGCGGCAGCGGGCTGGACCGAAGCACCAGCAGCAGGCCACCGTGCAGGGCGCTGCCCGAGCAGACGATCGCCGGCAAGGTGCCTCGCTGGAACGAGTACCGCGCAGCAGCCGGTGCCACCAGGTTCGATGCGTCACTCGGCCTGCTCGGCGACCAGCTCGCCAGTCACGGGCACTGCGTGCAGGCCGTAGGCCCGGGCGCCGCGCTGGGCGCGGCCAGGGCAAGCGGGATGGTGGTCCGTTACCAGCCGTACGACAGCTCGACCCTGCCGCTGGCGCTGGCCGCCTGTCCCGTGACGCTGATCGACGTCGGTGCGATCCGTGATCCAGCCGACGTGGACCCCCAGGACGAGGTTCGTCCCACGACCACTCGCGCGAAGCAGGTCGCGGCTGTCGACGCCCGGGTTGCCTCGGTGCTCACGGCCGCGCCCTCAGGGACGGATGTCGTGCTCGTCAGCCTGGCCGACGCGGGAGCCACCGAACGCCTGCGGATGATTGCCGTCAGCGGGCCGAACTTCGGGGCCGGAACGCTGGGGTCGAGCTCGACCAGACAGCCAGGGCTGGTGCAGCTCACAGATCTCACCCCGACCATCCTCCAGCATCTGGGCGTCCCGCGTCCGCCGAGCCTGGGCGGAGCCCCGCTGCGGTTTCTGCCGGCCAGCGACAGCTCCGATCAGTCCGCCGACGAGCGTCTGACGCATCTGCTCGACTACGACGAGGCCTCGCACAAGGTCCACAGCCTCGTCGAGCCGTTCTTCTACAGCTTCATCGTGCTCCAGCTGATGGTGTATCTGGGCGCAGGCGTGCTCTGGAGGCGCAGGTGGGGCACTGAGGCCCAGCGCGGCAAGCTGCTGCGGATCACCCGCCGGGTGGCCATCATTGCGGCGACCGTCCCGGTGTCGACGTTCCTGGCCAACCTCCTTCCCTGGTGGCACTTCTCGGTGCCCCTGGTCAGCGTCGTGGCCTCGGTCGCGCTGTTCGCGGCGGCAGTCTCGGCGCTGGCACTCCTGGGTCCGTGGAAACACCGGCTGTTCGGGCCGCTGATGGTCGTCTGCGTGACGACCATGGCAGTCCTGGCGCTGGACGTGATGACCGGGTCGCGGCTGCAGCTCTCGTCCCTCATGGGCGAGCAGCCCGTGGTCGGCGGCCGGTTCTACGGAATGGGCAACGTGACGTTCGCGTTGTTCGGCACGGCAACCCTGCTGCTCTGCGTCGCCGTGGGCAACCACCTCGTCGCCTGCGGACAGACCCGCCAGGCTGCCGCCGCGGTTGCCGCCATCGGGCTGGGCGCCGTCATCGTCGATGCCTCACCATCCTGGGGCAGCGACCTCGGCGGACCGACGGCCCTGCTGCCCGCCGTGGTCTTCCTGGTCCTGAACATCCTGGAGATCAGGCTGACCTGGCGGCGGCTGGTGGTCATCGGGGGCGGGATCGGCGGGTTCCTGTTCCTTCTCGGCCTGCTGGACTGGCTGCGTCCGGCCGAGTCCCGCTCACACCTGGGCAGGTTCGTGCAGACCACCCTGGACGGTGGTGCGTGGGACATCGTCGTCCGCAAGCTCGAGCAGAACATCACGTTGCTGTTCGGCAACCCCCTCTCACTGCTCATCCCGCTCGCACTGGTCCTGTTCGCCTACGGCCTGGCCCGGCCGACCACGCGGCTTGGGGCGCCGATGCGCCGGTCCTTCACCTACATCCAGCTCCTGCGCCCGGGACTGATCGCCATCATGGTCATGTGGGTGGTCGGCTTCCTGCTCAACGACTCCGGGGCAGCCATCCCCGCCGTCGGGGCCACCCTGGCCCTTCCGCTGGTGATCGCGATCGCCATCAGGACGCTGGAGGACGAGAGGCTGGAGGAGCAGAAGGATGCGAGGCCCGCGACCACCCGCGCCTCGCGACTGCGGCGATAGCGATCCAGACCAGCCAGGCGGACAGCGGTCCGGCAATCTTGCGGAAGCCCAGGGTCAGCGACTCGACCTCGGAGCTCATGGCGACCACACGGCCCGGGACATAGGCCATCGCCATCACGGTCAGCCGCGCCAGCAGGATCCCGTCCAGGGCCGTGCCCAGCATCAGCGGGAGGGTGGCCCAGGTGAGCATGTCGTACCAGGGCAGGGCGTAGGGAGCGCCCAGCGCGTAGGCCGTGGCGAGCACGAAGGTCGCGGTCATGGCCGACTGCGTCTGCCGGGCGGTCGTCATCGGCGGGGTCGGCGGGCTCTGCTGCGTTGCCGGACCCGAACCCGAACCCACGAGATGCGACAGCACCCACGCCAGGACGACGATCACGACGACGGAGGCCGCAGACACGATCGTGCGGGCCGCGTCCAGCGGCATCACCTCGGACAGCAGGTTGACGACCGGGCGCCAGGCTGTGGCCAGCGAGACCCCGCTGGTGGCCTTCTGAAGCTGCTCGAAGACGTGCGGGCCAGCCCAGACGTGCAGCGACACGAAGACCGCCAGGGACGACACGGCGAGCGCGATGAGCCTGCGGATCATGGGCCTTGGCGCCATGGAGCGCCAGGACCAGAGGATCGCCAGCCCCACGATGCCGTAGGTGATCTTGGTGCTGACCGTCGCGCCGAGCACCAGGCCGGCGATCCAGGGCCGGCGGGCCGCGAGGAAGACCGCCAGCAGAGCCAGCGCCGTCGCGATCAGGTCGACGTGCGCGCCGAGCACCGCGACACCGAACACGAGAGGGTTGGCCGTCCACAGCACGTCGACCCGCCGGCGGGCCACCGCGTCGACGGCCACGCGACGCAGCACGAACCGCACCATCAGCCAGGCCGCCACGATGAGAAGCTGCCAGACCCATACGGTCTGACGCAGGTTGTCCTGCCCGACCAGGGAGCTCAGGGTCTGCAGCGCCGTGCCGAAGGGGCCATAGACGCTCGGCGTCATCGTCCAGGGGGGCTCGACGGCGCTGGTGACCGGGTCCAGCCCCCCGGCCCAGGTGATCGGCGGCACGAGGTACGGATCGCCCCCCTGCGCCGCGATCCGCCCATAGGCCGCGTAGTTGGTGTGGTCGGCCGAGCCGATCGGCGCCGTCAGGAGCGCGAGAGCGCCCAACGCCACGGGCCAGAGCCGACTGACAGCCGGCGACCGCCACCACCCTCGCCCGGTGCGCACACCACGGCGCAGCCCCAGGGCGACCGCCAGGGCCCCCAGCAGGTATGCCGCCCACAAGCCCGCCGTGACCAGCGCCGACGACAACGCGATCGGCAGATCCTCCGGAGCCCACCCGGGTGGCCCGAGACCGGGTTTGGCAGCCGAGGGCCCCGCCGCCGCCACCAGCAGGAGCAGCCCGAACGAGAGGGCCAGCGCCGCCGTGCGCAGCCATCCGGGAAACTTGTCGAACCTGTCGGACCTGTCTGACTCCAGGGCGCGTTGTCCGGGGCCGGCTTCTGACCCGTCCGCCGGGCCCGGCACGTCACCGGGCCTGTCAGAACGCGAGGCGCTAATGACGGCCGCCGGCTCTGACACCTCGGCGGAGCGGTCGGAGGCGGCTCCCGAGCCGGCGGGCGGCGAGCGCGAGCCAGACGTCGCGATACTGCTTCGCGCGGTGGACCTGGCCCCGCCAGTCGGAGCCGGTGACCCGGTGCCGGAGATCGCAGGGAACCTCGAGCACGCGCAGACCCGCGCCGAGAACATCGATGGTGAGGCCCACCTCGACGCCCCACCCGCGGGCCAGCGGTGAAGCGGCCTCGAACGCCTCCCGGGACAGACACCGCATGCCCGACAGTGGCTGGGCCGGCGTCCAGCCGGTGAGCCTCTCGATGCCGTTGCGTGCCAGCCGCACCACGAACCCATGACCGCCGCCCGAGGTCGGCTGCGGCGGCAGGACAGCGATGGTCATGTCAGCCGCCCCGGACGCGACCGGCGACACCAGGACGCCCAGGTTGGCGGCGCTCTCCTCCAGATCGGCGTCGATGAACAGCAGCTCACGAGGGCGCCCGGAGCCCGCCGGATCACGCCGGTCCAGGTCGGCGGCCACCTGTGCGCCGGTGGCCATGGCCGCGGCCTTGCCCCGGTTGCGCGGATGCACGACGACGGCGGCCCCTGCGCCACCAGCCAGCCGCGCAGTGGCATCGGAGCTTCCGTCGTCCACCACGATCACCAGGTCAACGCCGTCGATCAGGCGTACCGCGCAGATCGTCGCCACGATCCGGTCGGCTTCGTCCTTGGCGGCGATGACCGCTACGACCGAGGTGGCTGTCGTCGTGGGATCCATGGCGTCCGGGCTCAGCGCAGGGTGACCTGGCGACTCAGCAGGCCCGAGCGAGCCCGCCGCTCCTCGCTGCTCAGGGCCCCGCTGCGGGCGAGTGCCTCACCAAGTCGGACAGCCATCCGGGCCACCGCCTCCTCGTAGTCGGCACCGGCCAGTCCCGGGTCAAGGTCCCAGACCGGAACCAGCAGACCGCACGCCCGGAAGGCCCCGAGCAGCCGGGTGCCCTCGCCCAGCGACGTGGCGGACGCCGCATGCAGCCGGGCGAGCGCGTCGGTGGCGGCATCCTCCTGGTGGGGCAGCACCCAGCGAAGGTAGCTGCGTGCACCAACCTGGCACCAGTACGCCGCCGGCGCGGACTCGAGCTTGGTGGTCGGGATCGCCGCGGCGTTGGCACGCTCCAGGGACTCCTGACCCGCCTCATCGAGGTCGCTGGTGTCCGGCACCCAGAAGTCGAAGCCTTCGTGCACGGAGACCTCGAACGGTGCAGCCTGGTCCAGGACATCCTGCAGCCGGGGGGTCGCGGCGGTGGCGAGGGGCACGGACGGCAGAGGCGTGCCGACCTCCGAGGCTGCGGTTGCCAGCAGTACCTGGGCCACATCGCGACTGGCATCACCGGTGGTCGAGCCGGACTGGAGTGCCACCATGACGTCACCGTCAGCGCGCCGCAGACCCGACCAGCTCATCGGCAGCACCGTTGCCACCGTCGCCGTCCGGGGGCCGTCGGCGGCAGCTGCGCCCTCGGCGAAGGTCACGGTTGCGGTGGCCGCCGGGACGACCTCGCGGATCGCCACCCAGTCGGTCTCGCCGGTCAGCCCCTCGAAGGGCCTGGCCACGAACGGAGCCGGTGCCGCCGAGAGATCCCTGGTCCGGGAGTCGTGAACGTTGTTGCCGGCGGTCCTGCGACGCCTGGATGCCTTGCCCATGGTCGCCAACCCTAGTTGACGCCGGGAGGATCGGGTCGAGGCGGGATCACTGACTTCGGCGGCGAGACGGGCCGCCGAGCGAGACCCAGACCGTGCGACCTGCGCGCTCCTCGTGCACACCCCACTCGTGGGCGAACCCGCGCACGATCCGCAGTCCCCGCCCCTGCGCAGCCAGCAGCGAGCGCGGCGCCGGCCGCGGGATAGTTGGACCCCCGCCATCGGTGACCTCGACCTCGACCACGCCGGCCCGGACCGTCCAGCTCACCCGGATCGTCCCGTCCGCCAGCGGCTTGGCATGGCGAACCGCGTTGCCAACCAGCTCGCAGACCACGATCTCGGCCTCATCGACGACCGTCGGGTCCACGTCGAGCTCACGGAGCGAGGCGACCAGGGCACGACGGGCTTCCCGAGGGGAGCTCCGCTTCCATGGAACCCGCAGAGTCTGCGCTGACATCCTTGTCCCCCTGCTCACGCTGTTCATGCTTTGTCCCCTGCTCACGCTGTTCATGGCTTGGCCTCCTCTGAACGTTAGTCCCTGCCGGAGATATAGTCGCGGACAAAAGCCGGACGGTTCGAGATGATCCCGTCCACGCCAAGGTCGAGGCACCTGTCGATATCGGCCTCACGATCAACGGTCCACACATAGACCTCGTGTCCGTGCTCGTGCTGTCTGCGCACCGTCTTGGGCCAGCGGCGGATGATCGCCTTGTCCAGGCCCGCGATCCGCGACCCCTTGGGCAGGCCGCCGTCCCGGAATCGCCGGGGCACCGAGTCCTTCATGAGGAAGACCAGCGGCACCTCCGGACAGAGCTGTCGCATCCGGGCGATTGCCACTTGCGACATCGACATCACGCTCACGTGCGTTCGCCCCGGCACGTACGCACGATCCAGCCCGAACTCGCCCAGCACTGTCGCCAGCTCCCGCTCGACCTGGCCCGCATACCGCGTGGGGTGCTTGGTCTCGATCGCCAGGCCGACCTCGCGGCCGCAGCTCAAGGTCGTGTCTATGAGGTGACGGAGAGTCAGGAGCATGTCCCGCTCGCGGTCAGCGTCGGGCATCTCCGGGTCCGAGCCGTGGGCCTTTTTCCAGGAGCCGAAGTCCAGTCCCTGGAGCGTGGCCAGCTCCAGCGCGGAGACCGGACCCCTGCCGTTCGAGGTGCGGTCGACCCTGCGGTCGTGGACGCAGACCAGGTGGGAGTCGGCAGTGAGCCGCACGTCGCACTCCAGGGCATCAGCACCCTCGGCGATCGCCCGGACATAGGCTTTGAGCGTCTGCTCGGGCAGGTGCTCGCTGGACCCCCGATGGGCGATGATCCGCGGTGTCCGGAAGGTCGTGGGCACGACTGCTTGCTGCACAGATCCATCCTGTCATCCGGGGCTCGAATCGGCAGAAGATGATACGGGGGCGCGGCTCCCCGGCCACTTCTGGCAGGATCGCGCGGTGAGCGAAACAGAGTTTGCGGCCAGGCCGGGGATGACCGATGACGTGCTGTATGCGCGGGAGGGCCGCCTGGGGCGGATCCTGCTCAACCGGCCCAGGATCATCAACGTCCTGAACGACGTCATGGTGAGCTCGATCCTGGCTCAGCTGCAGGACTGGGCACTGGACGACGCCGTGCTCGCGGTCTCGATCCAGGGCGCCGGCGACCGTGGTCTGTGTGCGGGCGGCGATGTCCGGGCGCTGCGCACCGTCGTGATGGCGGGGTCAGGGGAGGCCGTGCGCTTCTGGGCTCACGAGTATCAGCTGAACGCCACGATCGCCGGCTATCCCAAGCCCTTCGTGGCCTTCATGGACGGCGTGGTCATGGGCGGCGGGGTCGGCCTCTCGTCTCATGGCAGCCTGCGCCTGGTCACTGAGCGCGCGCGGGTCGCCATGCCCGAGACCACGATCGGCTTCTCGCCCGACGTCGGCTCCCTCTTCCTGCTGTCCCGCGCGCCGGGCGAGGTCGGGACGCACCTGGCGATGACGGGGCTCCCGGTCGGCGGAGCGGATGCCATCGGCATCGGCCTGGCCGATGCCCTGATCGACAGCGAGGACATCCCCGGGATCATCGACCGGCTGGCGGCCGGTGAGTCGCTGGACGCCGGCGTCGGCGATACCACCGCCGTGGGCGACCTAGCCGCGGAGCGGGGCTGGATCGACTCTTGCTATGCCGGCAATGACGCCGACGCCATCCTGCGGGCCCTGCACGCACATCCGGCACCGGGCGCCCGCCATGCTGCCGACGTGCTGGCAACCCGCTCGCCGATGGCCGTCTGTATCGCGCTGGAAGCCATCCGCAGGGCCAGCCGGATGAGCACTCTGGACCAGGTGCTGGAGCAGGATCTGATGCTGGGCGGCGCGATGGCGGACTCGACCGACTTCGTCGAGGGCGTGCGCGCCCTGCTCGTTGACCGCGACAACGCGCCCCGCTGGCAGCATCAGTCGTTGGCGGAGGTCGACCCGGCAGAGGTCGCCCGGTCGTTCACCGGGCAACGCCTGACGATGGCAACCCCCGCCGGGGGGTCAGCGACCGCCGAGGTTTGAGCCGGCGGAGAAGGCCGCCGCGCCACCACGCGATGAGGACGTCGAGTAGACCGAGTACGAACCGCCCTGGCCGCCGGAACGGCCGCCACCCTGCGACGACGAACGCTTGGCACCCGATGCGCGCTGCCCCGTACCACCGGTTGAGCCGCCACGCGACGACCCGGCGCCTGCAGCCGTAGTGCGGCCCGAACCGTTGCGGGGCGCGCCACCGCGGCCGCCTGTCGCCCGGCCACCGGCAGCCCCTCCGCCGGAGCGCGCACCACCAGAACGGCCGCCAGCAGAGCGGCCGCCACCGTTGCGGGCACCACTGTTGCGGCCGCCACCGTTTCGGGCACCGCCCTCGTCCGCCACGAGGACCAGGGGCTCGGAGAGGCTCCGCTCACCGGGCGCGAGCTGCCTGAGCAGGGGGTGAGTGGCGTCCAGTCGGGTCGTGGTCGCCTTGATACCGGCCTTGCGGGTGAGGTCGCGAACGTCAGACACCTGGTCGTCGGTCATCAGGGTGATGACGATGCCCTCAGCACCGGCACGCGCGGTACGGCCCGAGCGGTGCAGGTACGCCTTGTGCTCGACCGGCGGGTCGGCGTGGATGACCAGGTTCACGTCGTCGACGTGGATGCCGCGAGCGGCGATGTCCGTGGCCACCAGGGTGCTCGCCGCACCGGCCTGGAACGCGTCCATGTTGCGGGTGCGGGCGTTCTGGGAGAGGTTCCCGTGCAGCTCGACGGTCGGGATCCCTGAGGCGTTGAGCTGCTTGGACAGCTTCTTGGCACCGTGCTTGGTGCGGGTGAAGATCATCGTGCGGCCCGGGGCCGAGGTCAGGTCGACCAGCACCGGAAGGCGGGCGTCGGCGCGCACATGGAAGATGTGGTGAGACATCGTCGAGATCTGCGATGTCGCCGAGTCTGCCTGGTGCGTCACCGGGTTGGTCAGGAAGCGCTTGACGATGACGTTGACGCCCGCGTCCAGGGTGGCCGAGAACAGCATCCGCTGACCGGACCTGGGGGTGGCGTCCATGATGCGGCGCACGCCGGGCAGGAAGCCCATGTCGGCCATATGGTCGGCCTCGTCGAGGATGGTGATCTCGACCGCGTCCAGGGTCAGTGCGCCCTGGCCGAGGAGGTCCTCGAGCCGGCCGGGGCAGGCGACGACGACGTCGACGCCCCCGCGAAGGGCACTGACCTGGGGGTTCTGGCCCACGCCACCGAAGATGGTCTGGCTGTTGATCCCCAGGGGCTTGGCCAGGGGAGTCATCGCGGCCTGGATCTGGTTCGCCAGCTCGCGGGTCGGCGCCAGGATGAGCGCCCGTGGTTTGCGGGACTGGCGCGGGGTCCCGCTGGCGACCAGCCGGGCGAGCAGGGGAAGCAGGAAGGCGTAGGTCTTGCCCGAGCCGGTGCGGCCACGGCCGAGAACGTCGCGACCCGCAAGGGAGTCGGGCAGCGTCGCAGCCTGGATCGGAGTCGGGACGGTGATGCCTGAGGCCGCAAGAACGGTGGTCAGGGAAGCGGGCACGCCAAGGCTGGCGAAAGTCGTGTCAGAAGACACAGGTGGGTACTCCATACGTTAAGTGAGTCGTTCTGCCCGGCGCAGACCCATGCGGTTGCGGCGCGTGGCTATCGACATAAAAAGCAGGTCCGAGGCAGAACTGTACGGACCGCTGGCAGAAGTCTAACGGGTCAGGGCGGGCCCACGGGCACCGTGCCTGTCCCCGGGCTGCCCGCCGCGACGCTCCGGGCAGCTGATTCGTGCTTAGTCCTGGCCGCCGATGTCCACGGAATATCCCTCATACATGAGGTCCGAACCACGCTGACGGTGGCGGACCAGGGCGCTGATGAGTGCCGTGCCACGTTCTCGCACCTGGTCCACGTCCGCACGCATCGAGTCACCACGGGCGAACTGCCCGGCAGCCTTGCCCACGAGCGTGAGGAGATCTGACATGAGCCCGGTCAGCGTCTTGTGGTCCTGGATCAGCCTCTCGACCTGGTGGGACAGCCTCGGCGACGAGCGGTTCACCCGGGCGTACAGACCCTGCGGTCCCTCGGTGATCTCAACGTGGTCGCGGAAGTCCCCGGACAGCTCCAGCAGGGCGGCTGAGACGTTCTGAACCCATTTGATCGGCCCGCTGGGCACCGGCGCCGCGAGTGCCTGCTCGAGCGCGTTGATCGACTCGAGCAGCTCGGCCCGGCGACGACGCAGCTCATCGAGATGCTGGGCCTCGGAATCGACCTCGGGCTCCACCTGTCCACCGTCATCTTTTGTGGTCATGAGTGCATCCTGTGCCGCGCCACACCGGTTGTCCAATCTCCGGCCCGCGAAACCACGCGGAGGCACCCCGAATCGCCCGAACGTCACCCTGTTGCGCGCAGGTACCGGCCGAAGTGCGGGACCGTGAAGGCGATCCGCCCACGCTCGGCGCTGTAGATCAGGCCTTTCTTGAGCAGGGCATCACGGGCCACCGACAGTGACTGCGGCTTGCGGTCGAGAACCGCCGCCACCGACGAGGTCGTCACCGACTCGCTGTCGTCCAGGTCGGGTCCCTTCGCGTCCTGATCGACGATCTGGGCCGCATCGGCCATCGCGCGCAGGTACTCCCGCTCGCCGGGCGTCGCCCGGTCGTACCGTGACCCGAAGAACCCCACGGCGAGCTCAGCCTCCGCCTCCGGGGCTGATACCCGGATGTCCTCGCCGGTGATCGGCGAGCCGGGAGCGCTGTCCCAGGCGACCTTGCCGTAGGCCTGGATGAAGTACGGATAGCCCCCGGTCGCGGCATACATCGCCTCGAGGGCATCCTCGTGGAACTCCGCACCCTCGTCCTTGGCCGGAGACTGGAGCGCAAGGTCCGCCGAGGATCGGTCGAGCCTGTCGATCCGTGAGTACTTGAACAGCCGCTCGCTGTAGGACTTGCTGGCGCTCAGGACCGCCGGCAGGTGGGGCAGCCCCGCTCCGACGACGATGACCGGCAGGCCGCTCTGGCTGATCTCGTGGCAGGCCGCACACAGGGCGGAGATGTCCTCGGGGTCGAGGTCCTGCATCTCGTCGATGAAGATCGCCACACCCCGGCCGACATCGGCGGCGAGCCCGCCCACGTCCGACAGCAGCTCGACCAGGTCGATCTCGATGTCCCCCGAGTCGGCTCGCCCCGTCACCGCGGCCACCTCGATCCCGGGGTTCCAGCGATCACGGAGCCTGGCGGTCGTGGGAGCCTCACGCTGGGCGAACGCCTTGATGACGCCGAGAACATAGTCGACGTCATCGCTCTTGGGATGGCCGAGCTCGCGGACCGCGACGTGCAGGGCCGCGCTGATGGGCCGTCGAAGCCGCTGGTCGGGACGCGCCTCGAGCTTGCCGGTGCCCCAGTTCGCGCGAACTGCTGCTGAGCGCAGGGCATTGAGCAGCACGGTCTTGCCCACCCCACGCAGTCCGGTCAGGACGATGGAACGCTCAGGCTTGGATCTGGCGACCCGCTCGAGCACCACGCTGAAGGCGCGTAGCTGGTCGTCGCGACCGGCGAGCTCGGGCGGGCGCTGGCCGGCGCCGGGGGCATATGGATTGCGTATCGGGTCCACGATCGCAGGCTATCTGCCTGTATCGCGTTTTCGTGAGACATACCGAGACACGCCAATCGTGTCGCATCCCACTGACACCCCCCTCCCCCCTTCCCCCTTCCCCCTTCCCCCCGCTCCCCCCACGCCTCCGCACACCATTCGCGCTTGTTGCCGCGAAACCACCGAATCGGCACCTCACCGGACCCGAAACGGTGGTTTGGAGGCAAGAAGCGGGAGTACGGGGGGCGTACGGGGGGCGGGCGGGGGTGGGGCGGGGGTGGGGTTACTTTAGGAGGCGGGACATTCGGCGGTCGGCCAGGGGTTTGCCTGCGGTCTGGCAGGTGGGACAGTACTGGAGGGACGAGTCGGCGAAGGAGACCTCTCGCACCACGTCGCCGCAGACCGGGCACGCCTCACCCGTGCGCCCGTGAACCCGCATCCCGGCGCGCTTCGCGTCTTTCAGGTCCTTGGCCGGCTTGCCCGACGCGGCGCTGACCGCACCGGCCAGCGTGTCCCGCAACGCGGCATACAGCCTGGTGACCTGTTCCTCGTCCAGGCCGGAGGCGAGGGCGAACGGCGAGAGACGCGCGACGTGCAGCACCTCGTCGGAGTAGGCGTTGCCGACGCCGGCCAGGAACCCCTGGTCCTTCAGCAGCCCCTTGACCTGGGTGCGGCGGCCCTCGAGCAGGGCGGCGAAGTCGGCGACCGTGAAGTCGGCGGCCATCGGATCGGGTCCGAGGCGGGCGATGCCCGGCACCTGCGCCGGGTCGCTGACGATGTATGCCGCGAGCCGCTTTCGCGTCCCCGCCTCGGTCAGGTCGAAGCCGCTGCCGTCAGAGAGCCTGCAGCGCAACGCGATCGGCGACTTGCCGGGCCGGATCGTGGTGGCGGCCAGGGCGTCCGACCAGCGCAGCCAGCCGGCCCGCGCCAGGTGGAACACCAGGTGCAGACCCTCGGCCTGCACGTCGATGAACTTGCCGTGCCGGTCGACGCCGGTGATCGGGAGCCCGTGCAGCGCCGAGGGTGCCGGCTGGTAGGTCTTCAGAACGCTGATGGACCCCAGCTCGACGCCGGCGATGGCCAGGCCGATGGTGCGCTCGCGCAGGAAGTCGACGAGCGCCTGAACCTCCGGGAGCTCGGGCACTCGCCTATTCTCACCCAGTGGCTCCCGAACCAGAACCCACCACGTTGCGGGTCGGCGATCCGCGCGGCCGGGTCGTGCTGCTGATCACCGTTCTGGGCAGCGGTGTCGCTGTTCTCGACAGCACGATCGTCAACGTCGCCCTGCCCACGATCGGGCGCGAGCTGAGAGCCGACCTGGCGGGTCTGCAGTGGGTCGTCAACGCCTACGCCCTGACCCTGGCGGCCCTGATCCTGCTCGGCGGGTCCCTGGGTGACCGCTTCGGCCGTCGCCGGGCCTACCTCTGGGGGGTCGCCGGGTTCGGGGTCGCCTCGGTGCTGTGTGCCCTCAGCCCCGGCATCGCGACCCTGGTCGCCGCACGGGCGGTGCAGGGCGTCGCCGCGGCGCTGCTGACCCCGGGGAGCCTGGCCATCCTGCAGTCCTCCTTCCACCCAGCCGACAGGATGCGCGCCATCGGCACCTGGACAGCATCCCTGAGCGTCGCCGTGGCGTCGGGTCCGCTGGTGGGCGGATGGCTCGTCGGCTACGACTGGCGATGGGTGTTCTGGGTGAATGTGCCGCTCTGCGTCGCCGTGCTCGTGCTGGCCCCCCGGTATGTGCCCGAGACGCGAAACCCTGCTGCCAGCACCACCGTTGACGTCCCGGGAGTTCTCTTCGGGGCGCTCGGCCTGGCTGGCGTGACCTACGCGCTGACCGCCTGGCCCGGACACGGCCTCGGCGCAGTCACCGTCGTCTCCGGCGCCGCCGGCCTCGGCGGCCTGGTGGCCTTCGTCGTGACCGAACGACGCTCCCCTGACCCGATGCTGCCGACCTCCCTGTTCGCCTCACGCACCTTCAGCGTCATCAACGTGATGACCTTCGCGGTGTATGCCGCGCTCTCCGGGGCCGTGCTCTTCCTGGTCCTCTTCCTCCAGGTCGTCGCGGGCTGGACGGCGCTGCAGTCCGGCTCCGCGATCCTGCCGTCGAGCATCGTCATGCTCCTGCTCGCGAGCCGCTTCGGCGCGCTGGCCGTCAGGATCGGCGCGCGGCCGCTGATGATCTCCGGATCCCTGTCAGCGGCGACAGGATTCGTCCTCCTGTCCCTGTCACCCGGGCAGCCGTCATACGTCCTGAATATCCTGCCCGGGGTCACCCTGCTGGGGCTCGGGCTGGCGATGACCGTCGCGCCCCTGACCGGCACCGTGCTCGCAGCCGCCCCCGACGAGCTGGCCGGAACGGCGAGCGGGGTCAACAACGCGGTGGCCCGGACGGGCGGGCTGATCGCCGTGGCCGCCCTTCCGGTCATCGTCGGGCTCACCGGCAACGAGTACGCCGTCGCCGCCAGCCTCGCGCCCGCCTATCGAACGGCCCTGCTCGTCTGCGCCGCGGGGATGGGAGCCGGCGCCGTGCTGACGGTCCTCGGACTTCCGCGAACCGGCGAGACACCGGCAGCCGAGACCGCCTAGCGGCGAACGGCTTTCAGCTGACGCAGCAGGCTGTAGCCATCGGGCGCCCGGCACACCGGCACGTCCCGCCTCACCCGCGGGGCGAACTCCTCGTTCGACACCGGTATGCCGTGTGAGAGTACCTGCTCGGCCGGGCTCAGCTCACGGATCGCGATCGCCTCAACGACATCGGGGCGGTCCCGGGCGAAGTCGCCATAGATCTTCGGGTCGTGCTGTCCGTCGTCGCCGACGAGGACCCAGCGGATGGTGGGGAACTCGCGCGCCAGCCGGTGCAGGGCCTCCGTCTTGTGTTCCTGCCCGCTGCGGAACCAGCCCGTGTTGGTGGGGCCCCAGTCGGTCATCAGCATCGGCCCGGCCGGGTAGCCGTGCCGCCTGAGGAAGCGAGTCAGGAGCGGCGCGGTGTTCCAGGCGCCGGTGGACAGATAGAAGGTCGGGGCACCGGGGTTCTCACGAATCAGCGTGCGGAACATCGGG
>DASVKO010000236.1:0-20590 GCA_036385355.1 Dermatophilaceae bacterium | reverse complement strand
GGCGTGCCCGAGGTCGGCTCGCTCGTCGCGCAGCAGACATTCCTCTTCGATGACACCGTCCGGGGCAACGTCACGTTGGGTGTCGGGGCGACTGACGACGAGGTGTGGCACGCATTGCGCATCTCCCAGGCGGATGGCTTCGTTGCAGCACTGTCCCATGGGCTCGACACCCGGGTCGGTGAGCGTGGCGCCAGCTTGTCCGGCGGCCAGCGTCAACGAATCGCCTTGGCACGAGCCGTGATCCGCAATCCCCAGCTGCTGGTCCTGGACGATGCGACCAGCGCCGTCGACCCCAGCGTCGAGCAGGCCATCCTGGCCGGGCTCCGAGAGACCGGCACCAGCTCTGACCACAGGCCGCGGACGACGGTGCTCGTTGTCGCCTACCGGATGGCGACCATCGCGTTGGCCGACGACGTCGTCTACATGGAGAACGGCCGCGTGGTCGACCACGCCCCACACCGGCAGCTCCTGGATCGCTGCACCGGCTACGCAAGGCTGGTCACGGCGTATGCCCGTGAAGCTGCGGAGCGGGCCGCGGTGCAGGCCGACGAGGACCGCCTCGACGCACAGGGAGCCGGCTCGTGAGTCCGTCCACTCGTTCGCCGCATCTGCCGGACGCCACTGCCATCGAGTCCAGCCAGCACCTCGGGACCTGGGCGACCCTACGACGGGGACTGGAGCTGTCGCCCGAGCTCCGCCGAGGCATCGGCGTCACGGTCATGTTGGCCCTGATCTCGACAGTGGGCAGGGTCGTCGTGCCCTTCGTCGTACAGCAGACAACTGACCGGGGGATCCTCGGGACGTCCGGCCCGGATATCGGGCTGGTCCTGCGGCTCGCCCTGCTGGCCGCGTGTGGCGTCGTCCTCACGGCCGTGACGTCGTACTTCGTCAACGTGCGCTTGTTCCGTGCATCGGAGAGCGGTCTGGCGACATTGCGGATCAAGGCTTTCCGGCACATTCACGACCTCTCGATGCTCACCCAGAACACCGAGCGACGCGGCTCGCTGGTCTCGCGCGTGACCAGCGATGTCGACACGATCTCGATGTTCGTGCAGTTCGGCGGGCTGATGCTGATCGTGTCCCTGGGCCAGCTGACCCTGGCGACGGTGCTGATGTTCTTCTACAGCCCGGTGCTGGCAGCAACGGTCTGGATCTGTTTCGTTCCCTTCTTCTTCCTGGTTCGCCGGTTCCAGGGCGTGGTCGGGCGGGCCTTCACACTGGTTCGCGAGCGGGTTGGCGAGCTGCTTGCAGCGGTGTCGGAGTCCGTGGTCGGCGCGGCCACCATCCGTGCCTACGGGGTGGAGGATCGCACCGCCTCACGCATCGATGTCGCCATCGAGAACCACCGCCGGTCCGCGGTGTCTGCACAGGTCAAGGCTGTGTCTGCCTTCACCTCGGGCCAGCTCGTCTCGGGCCTGACCACGGCGGTCATCATCGTGCTCGGCACGGTCCTGGCAGTTCACGGGCAGCTGACCCTTGGTGAGCTGCTGGCCTTCCTGTTCCTGGTGCAGCTGTTCACCCAACCGGTGCAGACGGCCACCGAGATCCTCAACGAGATGCAGAACGCGGTGGCGGGCTGGCGCCGGGTGATCGCGGTGATCGACACCCCTGCCGACGTCGCCGATCCCGCAGACGAGGGTCAGTGGCTGCCGCGCGGCCCGATCACGGTGGTGTTCGATGGCGTCGGGTTCGCGTATCCGGGTGGCGAGCCGGTACTCCATGGGGTTGGCCTCCGGATCGCACCCGGTTCGCGGATCGCCATCGTCGGGGAGACCGGATCGGGCAAGTCGACGCTGGCCAAGCTGCTCACCCGACTGGTGGACCCGACGGTGGGCAGGGTGCTGATTGATGGCGTCGACCTTCGCGACGTGCGGTTCTCCTCGCTGCGCAGCCGGGTGGTGCTCGTGCCGCAGGAGGGGTTCCTGTTCGACGCCTCGTTGCTGGACAACATCCGCTTCGGCAAGCCGGCCGCCACCGACGATGAGGTGCAGCTGGCCCTGACCGAGCTTGGGCTGGACACCTGGCTGGACGAGCTGCCCCACGGGCTTTCGACCCAGGTTGGTCAACGAGGTGAGTCCCTCTCAGCCGGTGAGCGGCAGCTGGTGGCTCTGACCCGGGCCTATCTGGCCGATCCTGACCTTCTGGTTCTTGACGAAGCCACCTCCGCGGTCGACCCCGCCACGGAAGTGCGGGTCCAGCGAGCCCTGGACAGCCTGACCCGTGGACGCACCTCGATCGCCATCGCCCACCGGCTTTCGACTGCTGAGGCTGCTGACGAGGTCATCGTGCTCGACAAGGGCCGCCTTGTGGAGCACGGAACCCATGCTGAGCTCGTGGGCTCGGGGGGCGTCTACGCGGGGCTGTACGTGTCCTGGATGGCCCAGACCGAAGTGTGAGCCCGCAAGAGCGAGCCCAGACGGGGTCAGGCCTCGACGAGCGAGACGCCGAGCAGCACGACGGCCAGCGCGCTCACCAGGCCGACGCCTGCCGAGATGCCCTTGAGGGCAGGGTTCTTGAGGAAGGTGTGCAGGGCCGCGCCGATGCCGGACACGAGGACGAACACCATCTTGACCATCAGGGTCATCTTGAAGGCAGCGGACTCGTCACCTGTGGTGGCCATCATCCAGCCGCCAGTCAGGACGAGCACCGCGAAAGCGGGCCAGGCCACCCAGGCGAACGCGCGCGCAGCTGGGGCGAGAGCCGCCGGAGCAGCATTGCGCAGCGGCCCCACAAGGGCTTGCAGGACGATCTGGCCGCCCACCCAGATGGTCGCCGCGAGCACATGCAGGGTCAGTCGGACTACTTCGAGGTCAATTGTCAGCACCCCCATATCCAACACTGGTGGATCTGGTGGGTTTGCCACGGGGGTTCGCACGGCAGAATGTCCGGGTGACCCCGACCTCTGCCCAGTCCTCACAGCCCGCACCGTCCGACCTGCCTGCCGAGGTCGCCTCGCGCCTGAAGCGCGACGGAGCCGGCCTCGTGTGTGCCGTCGTCCAGCAACACGACAGTGGTGAGGTGCTCATGGTCGGCTGGATGGACGACGAGGCACTTCACCGCACACTGACCTCGGGACGGGTGACGTTCTGGTCGCGCAGCCGCGGAGAGTACTGGCGCAAGGGTGACACCTCCGGTCATGCCCAGTACGTCAAGACCGTCGCGCTGGACTGCGACGGCGACGCCCTGCTCGTCCGGGTCGACCAGATCGGCGCGGCCTGCCACACCGGGGCACGCACCTGCTTCGATGGCCATGACCTGAGCGCCGTTGAAGGACACAGCGCGGCTGAAGGACACAGGGCGGCCGAAGGACACAGGGCGGCCGAAGGAGACAGGGCGGCTGAAGGGCCCAACGCGGTTGAACACGGCGCGCTCGAAGGACCCGGTGCTGTTCATGGACAACCGGATGAGTGACTCCACGGCCGACCGCGTGCCCAGGCTGGGGTATGGCGTGACGTGGCCTTCTCTGGATACTTTCACCGATCTGGCCCGCACCCGTCGGGTCATCCCGGTGGTGCGCAGGCTGCTCGCCGATGCCGAGACGCCTGTGGGCGTCTACCGGAAGCTCGCGAAGGATGCGCCGGGCACCTTCCTGCTGGAGTCCGCCGAGCATGGGGGAGTGTGGTCGCGCTACTCCATCGTGGGCGCTGCTTCCGGCGCTGTGCTGACCGAGAAGGACGGCCTCACCCACTGGATCGGCGACCCCCCGGTCGGAGTTCCCACCGGTGGAAGCCCGCTGGAAGCGTTACGTGACACCGTTGCCGCGCTCGCAACGGATCCGATCCCGGGCCTGCCGCCGCTGACCGGTGGCATGGTCGGTGCGATCAGCTACGACGCCGTGCGACGCTGGGAGCGGGTTCCCGACAGTGCGCCGGACGAGCTGCATCTGCCCGAGCTCTCCATGATGCTGGCCACCGACCTGGCGATTCTGGACCACGCCGACGGGTCGCTCCTGCTGGTCGCGAACGCCATCAACTATGACGCGACCGACGAGCGGGTCGGCGAGGCCTGGACGGACGCGGTCAGCCGCCTGGACCGGATGACCGCTGATCTGGCCGCCGCGGCCCCGAGCACCGTCGCGGTCATCGAGCCGAACGCGCCGCAGGCTTCCAGCAACCACACCCCTGAGCAGTTCTACGCCATGGTCGAGGCCGGCAAGGAGGCCATTCGTGCCGGCGAGGTGTTCCAGGTCGTGCTCTCGCAACGGTTCTCGGTGGACTGTCCGGCCGACGCTCTCGATGTCTACCGGGTCCTTCGCGCCTCCAACCCCAGCCCCTACATGTACCTCCTGCGGCTCCCGGCCCCGGACGGCACGACCTACGACGTCGTGGGCTCGAGCCCCGAGGCCCTGGTCAAGGTGACCGGCCGCCGGGCGATCACCCACCCCATTGCGGGTTCGAGGCCGCGAGGTGCCACTCCTGAGGCGGACGTGGCCAACGGCGAGGACCTGCTGGCAGACGCCAAGGAGCGTTCCGAGCACGTCATGCTCGTCGACCTCTCACGCAACGACCTGCAACGGGTGTGCCATGCGGGCACCGTCGACGTGGTCGAGTTCATGACGATCCGGAGGTACAGCCACATCATGCACCTGGAGTCCACGGTGGTCGGCGACATCCGGCCGGAGCAGAGTGCCTACGACGTGCTGGTGGCGACGTTCCCGGCCGGCACCCTCTCGGGGGCGCCGAAACCTCGTGCGATGGCCCTGATCGACGAGCTCGAGCCGAGCCGTCGCGGCATCTACGGCGGGGTGGTCGGCTACCTCGACTTCCACGGCGACCTCGACATGGCCATCGCGATCCGCACCGCCGTGATCAGGGACGGAACGGCCTACGTTCAGGCCGGCGGGGGGATCGTCGCTGACTCGGTTCCCCGTCTGGAGTTCGAGGAGAGCGTGAACAAGGCCGCGGCGGCACTGCGTGCGGTGGCCTCGGCATCAGGGTTGCGGGCGCCATGATCGACCGGCTGACCAGCAAGCGAGTCGTGCTCGTCCTCGTGCTCTGCGCCGCTGCCATCATCCTCGTCAGCGGCTCCCGGGAGTGGGTCTCGGGCTCGGTCGAGGATGCGGTGCTCGGCGCAAGCGCACTGCACGGCAGGGGGGCTGACATCGCTCCGGGCGCCATGGCCGCCGCTCTGGTGGGCATGGCCTCGGCTGTGGCCGCTGCCACGTCCGGCCGCGTGGTCCGTGTCATCGCTGCCTGTTCGGCGGTGTTGGCAGCGATCCTGGGCGCCGCCGTGGTCATCTCGGTTCTGGCCGACCCCGGTGGCGCGCTGGGCACCCTGGCGGCCGCTGGCACGGGCCGTAGCGGAACCCTCGTGGCCGATGGCCGGGTCGGAGGCTGGGCGTGGGTCGCGCTCGCCGCGATGCTGGTCATGGGCGCCGGTGGGGCGGGCGCCCTGGCCGGGGGGTGGCGCTGGCGCGGACTGTCCAGCAGGTACGAGGCCGGCGAGCCTGGTCCTGGGGCCGGGTCGGCCTGGGACCAGCTCTCCCGTGGTGAGGACCCCACGACCCGGCATTGAGTCGCGTGCTGAGTGCGGGTACGCCATCCGGGGGCTCAGCCCCGGCACTCACCGTGGCCCCTCGATGCGGGCACCCACTCCGAGCGCTGAGCAGCCGGGCCCTGGTGACTCATGTCAAGATGCGCGCCTGGCTGGCTTCGTTGACTCATGAGCGGATGCGCGCGTAGCCGGGGTCGCGATCTGGGGCTTAGGAGTGGCCGAGGCCTTGCTGGTGGTCTGGGTCAGCAGCTCGGCGGTGAGGGCCTGGATCTGGCGTTGGATGGCCGCGGGGTTCAGGCCCGTGAAGGTGTCCTTCATGATCGCCTTGTCTTGGGCACTGACCTGTTCGTGTCGCTCCGCGCGGCGGTGCGGCGTGGTGGGGACGTCGTACTTCTTGGTGACTTTCGCGCCATCGCGGACCTTGGAGATCAGCTTCTGCTGAGCCAGGAAGTAGTTCGTCATCTGCGACTGCAGAACCCAGATCCTGTTGAGCAGCAACAGCTCTGCACGTGTGTCATAGCGGTGGTAGCCCACCACGGTGCGCACCACCGCCCAGTTCTTCTGCTCCACATGTGCACCGTCGTTACTGTTGCCCGCACGAGAGCGGGTGAAGGTGAGCTTCCGCTGCTCACACCAGGCCAGCAGGTGGTAGTTGATGAACTCCGTGCCGTTGTCGCTGTCGATTCCAAGCAGCGGAAACGGCATGATCTTTGCGATCTCCTCCAACGCTGCGACCACCCACTTTTGGGCCTTGTTCGGCACCGACCGGTTCTCGGTCCAACCGGTAGCGATGTCGGTGACCGTGAGCGTGTAGGCGTGCTCACCGATCGCGTTACCACCCTCATGACCGACCAGGTCGATCTCCACAAACCCGGGCACCACGTCGTCCCCCTGCGCCCAGGTCCGGATCGCGATCGCGTCCTTGAGCAGTGACCCAGGCTTGGTGTGGCTACGCCCACGCAACTTCATCGCAGCCCGATCCGGGGCCAGCCGCCGGTCCATCGTCGCAGCCGACATCACCGTCAACGCCCCGGCCACCCCATCGCCTACATCCAGCTCCCCGAAGCGCCGCAGCGTGGCCACCAGCTCGCCCATCACCGGCGCGAGCCGCTTCCCCGTCGGCGCTCCAAGTACCGCCCAACAGAACCGCAACGCCACCACCACGTCCTCCCCGTACATGGGAATCTGAGGCCGACGCGGCGCCGCGACCCTGGGCACCAGAGCCCGCCCCAGCGCCCTACGGGCATGGTTGCGATGCCAGCCTGTCGTCGCACACAGCTCGTCCAAGATCGCGCCCTTACCCGCCCGATTCGCCCTCTTGTACCGAGTCGCGATCGCCTTCGTCACTGCCTGCCGTTGGCTCATCGTCAGTCCCATCACCGAGACCTACCGACAGCCCGTCCTCAAGCCCGGCAGGCGCGCTCTACGCGCGCATTCCTTAATGAGTCAACGAACCCACCTACGCGCGCACTTTTGATGAGTCAACGCGCGGGCTTCCTGACGTGGGCCAGCGCTGACAGTATGATCCCACCGCCTTTCGGGCAGCAGCACGACAAGGACGAGCCGCAGGACAAGTCGCAGTACTGACGAGGAGAGACCCATGGCAGAGCACAAGGACGGCCAGAGCACGGCAGCATGGACAGCCGTCGGAATCTTGTTGCTGGCCTCGGTCCTGATCTCTCTGGCGGTCCTGGTCAGGAGCTGGCCGATTGCCGTCGTCGGGATCGTCCTGGTCGTGGTCGGTGCGGCTGCCGGCAAGTTCCTGGCCATGGCCGGCTTCGGTCAGGACAGGCAGGGGAAGCCGCCCGGGAACACCGAAGTCCGCTGATCTGCCACCGGGTCGGTTCGGCGGTTGGGCCTCGCGCCGATAGCCTTACGAGGTGCCCACTGTCCTGGACGAGATCATCGACGGCGTACGCGCGGACCTCGCAATTCGGACGGCCCTCATCTCCATGGATGAGCTGAAGTCCCGCGTGCAGCGTGTTGCGCCGGCTCTTGACGCCTACGCCGCCCTGCGAGGCGGGGACGGCGTCTCGGTTATCGCTGAGGTCAAGCGCTCCAGCCCGAGCAAGGGCGCCCTTGCCGTCATCGCCGACCCGGCCGGGCTGGCTGTCGACTATGAGGCGGGCGGGGCCAGTGTCATCAGTGTCCTGACGGAGCGGCGCCGGTTCGGAGGCAGCCTCGAGGACCTGGCTTCGGTGCGTGCCGCCGTGGGGATCCCCGTGCTGCGCAAGGACTTCATGGTCTCCTCCTACCAGCTGTGGGAGGCGCGCGCCTATGGCGCCGACGCCATCCTGCTGATCGTCGCGGCCCTTGACCAGCCCACTCTGGTCGGCCTGCGCGAGCGCGCCGAGTCGCTGGGGATGACCGCTCTGGTCGAGGTGCACGACGAGGCCGAGACCGACCGCGCGGTCGAAGCCGGTGCCCGCGTCATCGGCATCAACGCCCGGAACCTCAAGACCCTCGAGGTCGACCGCGGCACCTTCGCGCGACTGGCTCCCAGGATCCCCCAGGGAGTCGTCAAGGTCGCCGAGTCCGGTGTCCGCGGACCACACGACGTGCTCGAGTATGCCCGCTCCGGTGCATCCGCCGTGCTCGTGGGCGAGAGCCTGGTGACCGGTGGCCGCCCCCGTGAAGCCGTAGCGGATCTCATTGCCGCGGGTGCTCACCCAGCAGTGCGCCAGCAGGGAGTCTGATGACCGACAAGTCCAGCAGGTCCACTGCCGCCCCGGCCGCCGCGCGGGCAGGTCGCTTCGGTGCGTATGGCGGCCGGTATGTTCCCGAGGCCCTCGTGGCTGCCCTCGAGCAGCTCGACGAGGCGAGGCTCAAGGCGAAGGTCGACCCGGCCTTCCAGGGTGAGCTCGAGCGTCTGAACCGCACCTACTCCGGCCGGCCGAGCATCCTCACCGAGGTTCCTCACTTCGCCGAGCACGCTGGGGGAGCCCGCATCCTGCTCAAGCGCGAGGACCTCAACCACACCGGGTCGCACAAGATCAACAACGTGCTCGGGCAGGTGCTGCTGGCCAGGCAGATGGGCAAGACGCGCATCATCGCCGAGACCGGCGCCGGTCAGCACGGCGTCGCGAGTGCGACGGTGGCCGCCCTGATGGGGGTTGAGTGCGTCGTCTACATGGGAACAAAGGACACGCAGCGCCAGGCGTTGAACGTTGCCAGGATGCGGCTGCTGGGCGCCGAGGTCATCCCGGTGAGCCACGGCAGCGCGACGCTGAAGGACGCGATCAATGAGGCGATGCGCGACTGGGTCACCAACGTCGAGACCACCCACTACGTGATCGGCACGGTGACCGGCCCGCACCCGTTCCCCGAGATGGTGCGTGACTTCCAGCGCATCATCGGTGTCGAGGCACGGGCTCAGGTGCTCGACCTCGTCGGTCGCCTCCCCGATGCCGTGTGCGCCTGTGTCGGCGGTGGCTCCAACTCGATCGGCATCTTCCACCGTTTCATCGACGACCCGTCCGTCCGCCTGGTTGGTCTCGAGGCCGGTGGCCATGGTGTCGACACCGACAAGCACGCCGCCCGCTTCAGCACCGGTGTGCCCGGTGTCCTACACGGTGCCTTCACCTATGTCCTTCAGGACGAGGACGGGCAGACCCTGGAGTCCCACTCCGTCTCGGCCGGGCTGGACTATCCCAGCGTGGGCCCCGAGCACTCGTTCCTGCGGGACACCGGCCGGGCCGAGTACCGCCCGATCACGGACACCGAGGCTATGGACGCCTTCTCGCTGCTGTGCCGGACCGAAGGGATCATCCCCGCCATCGAGAGTGCGCACGCCCTGGCCGGCGCCCTGGAGATCGGGCGTGAGCTCGGGCCCTCCGGCGTCATCCTGGTCAGCCTGTCAGGCCGCGGCGACAAGGATGTTGACACGGCAGCCCAGTGGTTCGGACTGCTCGACGAGGGGGTCCCGTCACCGGGACAGCCCGACGGGTTGGAGCACACGTGAGCGGCGTCGGAGCAGTCCTGGCCAAGGCCAGGGCTGAGGGCAGGGCCGCGCTGGTGGGATACCTGCCGGTCGGTTACCCGGACGTGGCGGGGTCCATCGACGCCATGGTCGCCATGGTCGAGTCCGGCGTGGACATCGTCGAGATCGGCGTCCCCTACACCGATCCGCTGATGGACGGACCGGTCATCGCGCACGCGGCCGACGTGGCGCTCCAGAACGGGACCCGGCTGGCGGACGTCTTCACCGCGGTGCGGGCGGTTGCCGACGCGGGCGCGCCCGCGCTGGTCATGACCTACTGGAACCCCGTTCTCCGGTATGGCGTGGACAGGTTCGCCGACGACCTGGCCAAGGCCGGCGGCGCGGGGCTGATCACCCCCGACCTCATCCCCGACGAGGGGGGAGAGTGGATATCGGCCGCCGAGCGCAACGACCTTGACCGGGTCTTCCTCGTTGCGCCCAGCTCCACCCCGCAACGGCTCCGGAGCACCACCGCGGCCTGCAGCGGCTTCGTCTACGCTGCGTCCACCATGGGAGTCACCGGTGCTCGCAGCAGCGTCGGTGACGCGGCGGAGGTGCTGGTCAACCGAACTCGCCTGATGACCGACACGCCGATCTGCGTCGGGCTGGGCGTCTCCACCGGCGCCCAGGCCGCACAGGTCGCGGCCTTCGCCGACGGCGTGATCGTCGGCTCGGCCCTGGTGCGCTGCCTCACCGACGCCGGTTCGCGAGACGCTGGCATCGCTGCCATCCGCGAGCTCTCAGCCGAGCTGGCTCTCGGCGTTCGAAAGGGGCGCTGAGCTCATGGGTCTGAGGGGTCAGTGGGACGCAGGTCGCCTGCCGGATCTGATCGGTCTGCTGGCCCGGCTGATCCTGGGGGGTGTCCTGGTCTGGGCCGGTGCAGTGAAGGTGACCTCGCCGGCGGTCTCAGCGAGAGCGGTACGCGCCTTCCAGATCCTTCCGTATGACTTCGCCGGGTACGTCGGCTTCGCCCTGCCTGTGGTCGAGATCTTGATCGGGCTTCTCCTTGTCGTGGGCCTCCTCACCCGGGCGTCCGCCGTGGTGGGCGGCCTGCTGATGGTGGCCTTCATCATCGGCATCAGCTCGGCGTGGGCCCGCGGGCTGACTATTGACTGCGGCTGTTTCGGTGGCGGGGGAACCATCGCAGCGGCTCAGACGCAGTACCCATTGGAGATACTGCGTGACGTAGGCGTCGCAGCCTGCGCCGTGTGGCTCGTGGTTCGTCCCCGCACGGCATACAGCCTTGATCATCGTTTGTTCGGATAGAGGAGACCACCCAGATGCGTCCAGACGCGAAGAAGAAGATCGCTACCGTCACACCGAAGAGCGGCCCCAACGTGGTCCTCATCGGCGCGGTCATCGCCGTCGTGGTGGTGCTTGCCGTGGTGGTGGCCATCGTGATCGGCAACAACAGCAAGGCGGGGTCCTCGACTGCCGTAGCGCAGACCGTTCCGGCAGGGGTTGTCGGAGGAACCGGCGGGGGCATCCTGGTCAGCCCGGCCACGACCACCGGCACCGCCCCGGCCAAGAGCACGGCGCCCACGCTGGACCTTTTCGAGGACTTCCAGTGCCCAACCTGTGGTCAGCTCGAGAAGGCGATGGGCGCCCAGATGGCTTCGCTGGCCAAGGCTGGTGAGGTCAAGCTGGTCGTGCACACCCTGTCCTTCCTTGACGACAACCTCAAGAACGACTCCTCGAAGCGCTCCGCCAACGCTGTCGCCTGTGCGGCCGACGCGGGCAAGTTCCTGCAGTACCACGCAGCGGTCTTCGCGGCGCAGCCGGCCAAGGAGGGCGAGGGCTACACCGACGCTCAGCTCACCCAGTTCGCGACGACGGCAGGCATCGCCGGGCCGGCACTGGCGACCTGGCAGAAGTGCACCACCTCGGGCCAGCACACCCAGTACGTCGCAGACGTGGCGACTGCCGCGGCCAAGGCCGGAGTGAACGGCACCCCCACCGTCAAGCTCAACGACAAGGACATCACCAAGACCCTGACGACGGCGGACGCGCTGGCGGCACAGGTCAGGGCCGCCGCGAAGTGATCGCAGCCATCCCGAGTCCCGAGCAGTCGGTCTGGTTCATCGGCCCGTTCCCTGTCCGGGCCTACGCGATGTTCATCCTCGCCGGCATCATCGTGGCGGTCTGGATCACCCAGCGACGCCTCAACGACAGGGGGGGAGTGCCGGGTCAGGCGCTGGATGTGGCGGTGTGGGCCGTTCCGTTCGGGATCGTCGGTGGCCGTCTCTATCACGTGATCTCCAGCCCGCAAGCTTACTTCGGGGAGGGCGGCCACCCCCTTGACGCCCTGAAGATCTGGAATGGCGGGCTCGGTATCTGGGGAGCAGTGGCGCTCGGCACCGTGGGCGCCTGGATCGGCTGCCGTCGTCACGGAGTCCGCTTGCTGGACTACGCCGATGCGGCCGCGCCCGGAGTGGCCGTTGCCCAGGCGATCGGCCGGTGGGGCAACTACTTCAACAACGAGCTCTACGGCGCCAGGACGGACCTGCCGTGGGGTCTCGAGATCCACTGCTGGGACCAGGGCGCAGGAAGAGCGGCACCCTGCCAGGGCAGCACCACGAACGTCCTTGGTACTTTCCAGCCGACGTTTCTGTACGAGTCGTTGTGGTGCCTGCTCGTTGCGCTGGCGCTGGTTCTGGTTGACCGTCGGTTCAGCCTCGCCAAGGGACAGGTCTTCGCGCTCTACGGGATGCTCTACACGATCGGCCGCGGTGGCATCGAGATGTTGCGGACCGACGAGGCCAACTACATCCTGGGGCTTCGCCTCAACGTCTGGACGTCTGTCATCGTCTTCGTCGGTGCGGCATTTGCCTTCTGGCGTCTCGGCAGACGGACCGCGGAGGAACCGGCCACTTCCGAACCTGACGTGACCGGCGGCCCTGACGAGACCCGCGACACGGACGAGACCGAGCCACCATTCACGGACGAGACGGACGAGCCAGCATCGGACGAGACGGACGAGACGGACGAGACGGACGAGACGGCGTCGGATGAGACGGCGTCGGACGAGACGGCGTCGGACGAGACGGACGAGCCAGCTTCGGACGAGCCAGCTTCGGACGAGCCAGCTTCGGAGGAGACGGACGAGACGGAGAAGCCAGCCAGGGACGAACCTCGGCCATCTCAGCATCCGGACTGAGCCATTCCGCCTGTCGGGATCGACGGGCTTTCCGGTATTCTGACCATCTCCTCGCTGGCCAATGCCGTCCACGCAGGTGCCCGAGGTACTTGTCGCGACGTCTAGGACGGTGTCAGTAACGTGTCTTCTTCGCTGTTCTCGGCTCAGCCGGTGAATCAGGGTCTGTACAACTCCGACTTCGAGCACGACGCCTGTGGTGTCGCGCTCGTGGCGACGATGCGCGGGAGCGCAGGGCACGACATCATCGAGCACGGCCTGACTGCCCTGCGCAACCTCGAGCACCGCGGTGCGACCGGCGCAGATCCACTGGTCGGCGACGGTGCCGGCATCCTCACCCAGATCCCGGACGCCTTCCTGCGCGAGGCGGTGGACTTCGATCTTCCCCCGCGGGGTGCTTATGCCGCGGGTATCGCCTTCCTGCCCGCCGACGAGGATGAGCGCGATATCGTCGTGGCCGACATCCTGGTTCTTGCCACGGAAGAGGGTCTGAAGGTCCTGGGGTGGCGCGACCTGCCGATCGCGGCAGACGCCATCGGGGACCATGCCCGTGCTTCTATGCCTTTCTTCCGCCAGCTGTTCGTCACCGCGTCCGCCGGCCGGGTGGTGGGTCTGGGCCTGGAGCGGATGGCCTACTGCCTGCGCAAACGGGCCGAGCACGAGACCACTGTCTACTTTCCGTCGCTGTCGGCACGCACGATGGTCTACAAGGGCATGCTCACCACGGGTCAGCTGGAGCTCTTCTTCCCCGACCTGACCGACGAGCGGTTCGCCACCGAGCTGGCCCTGGTGCACTCACGTTTCTCGACCAACACCTTCCCCTCGTGGCCGCGCGCCCACCCCTACCGGATGATCGCCCACAACGGCGAGATCAACACGGTCAAGGGCAACCGGAACTGGATGAGGGCGCGGGAGAGCCAGCTCGCCAGCGAGGTGATCCGCGGTGACCTCCAGCGGATCTTCCCGATCTGCACCGAAGGGGGCTCGGACTCGGCAACCTTCGACGAGGTCCTGGAACTGCTGCACCTGGGCGGTCGGTCGTTGCCGCACGCCGTGCTGATGATGATCCCCGAGGCGTGGGAGAACCACGAGGAGATGGACGCCGCGCGCAAGGCGTTCTACGAGTTCCACGCCACGTTCATGGAGCCCTGGGACGGTCCGGCCGTTGTCACGTTCACCGACGGAACCGTCATCGGCGCGGTCCTGGACCGCAACGGTCTGCGTCCGGGGCGCTACTGGGTCACCGATGACGGGTTGGTGGTCCTCGCCTCCGAGACCGGTGTCCTGGACCTCGAACCCGGCCGGGTGGTCCGTAAGGGCCGGTTGCAGCCAGGGCGGATGTTCCTCGTCGACACCGCTCACGGCCGCATCGTCAGCGACGACGAGGTCAAGTCGTCCCTGGCGGCTGAGAACCCCTATGCGGACTGGGTGCACGCCGGAATGATCAACCTGGGGGACCTGCCCGATCGGGAGCACATCGTGCACACCGCGGCGTCGGTCGCCCGTCGTCAGCAGACCTTCGGCTACACCCAGGAAGAGCTGCGGATCCTGCTGTCTCCGATGGCCAGGACCGGGGGAGAGGCCCTGGGGTCGATGGGCACCGACAGCCCCATCGCGGTGCTGTCCGATCGTCCGCGCCTGCTGTTCGACTACTTCACCCAGCTGTTCGCCCAGGTGACCAACCCGCCCCTTGACGCCATCCGCGAAGAGCTCGTCACCTCGCTGGGCACCGTGATCGGTCCGGAGGGGAACGCGCTCTCGGCCGGACCCGCCCATGCCCGTCAGCTTGTCCTGCCCTTCCCGGTGCTCGACAACGACGAGCTGGCCAAGATCGTCCACATCAACGCTGACGGTGATCTGCCCGGTTATGCCACCTACCTGGTCAGGGGCCTCTACGACGTCTCGGGCGGGGCTGTCGCGCTCAAGGCCCGCCTTGAGGAGATCCTCTCCGAGGTGTCTGTGGCCATCGCTGCCGGTGCGCGTTTCGTCGTGCTGTCCGACCGTGACTCCAGCCGGAGCTTCGCGCCGATACCGTCGCTGCTGCTCACCTCGACGGTGCACCATCACCTGATCCGGGAGAAGACCCGCACCCTGGTCGGTCTGCTCGTCGAGGCGGGGGACGTCCGCGAGGTCCACCATGTGGCGCTCCTCATCGGCTACGGCGCCGCGGCCGTCAACCCCTACCTGGCCATGGAGACGGTCGAGGACCTGGTCCGTTCGGGGGCCCTTGCCGCAGACAGCCCTGAGAAGGCGGTCAAGAACCTGATCAAGGCGCTCGGCAAGGGCGTGCTCAAGGTCATGTCCAAGATGGGCATCTCCACCGTGGCTTCCTATCGCGGAGCCCAGGCCTTCGAAGCCATCGGGCTCTCCCAGGACCTGGTCGACTCCTACTTCACCGGGACCACCTCCCAGCTTGGCGGCATCGGCCTCGACGTCATCGCGCAGGAGGTCGCGGCGCGGCATGCCACGGCATACCCGCTGGACAGCGTCCGGCTGCCGCACCGCAAGCTGGCGGTGGGCGGGGAGTACCAGTGGCGACGTGAGGGCGAACCGCACCTCTTCGACCCGGACACGGTCTTCCGGCTTCAGCACTCCACCCGGACACGGCGCTACGACATCTTCAAGCAGTACACCGCCAGGGTCGACGAGCAGTCCGAGCGGCTGATGACGTTGCGCGGGTTGTTCCAGCTCGGGGTCGGTCGCACGCCGGTCCCGATCGACGAGGTGGAGCCGGTCAGCGCGATCGTGACCCGGTTCAGCACCGGGGCGATGAGCTACGGCTCCATCAGCCAGGAGGCTCACGAGACGATAGCCGTGGCGATGAACCGCCTCGGGGGCCGGTCGAACACCGGTGAGGGCGGTGAGGACGAGGATCGCCTGCTGGACCCGGTGCGCCGCTCTGCCATCAAGCAGGTCGCCTCTGGCCGCTTCGGGGTGACCTCGCTCTATCTCACCCAGGCCGACGACATCCAGATCAAGATGGCGCAGGGCGCCAAGCCGGGAGAGGGCGGTCAGCTGCCCGGCCACAAGGTCTACCCGTGGGTGGCCAGGACACGTCATTCCACCCCCGGCGTGGGGCTCATCTCGCCGCCCCCGCATCACGACATCTACTCCATCGAGGACCTGGCACAGCTGATCCACGACCTCAAGAACGCCAATCCGTCGGCGCGGGTGCACGTCAAGCTCGTGGCGGAGGTTGGCGTGGGGACCGTCGCCGCCGGGGTCAGCAAGGCGCACGCCGACGTCGTTCTCATCTCGGGGCATGACGGTGGCACTGGTGCTGCCCCGCTCACCTCGCTCAAGCACGCCGGCGCGCCGTGGGAGCTGGGACTTGCCGAGACCCAGCAGACGCTCGTGCTCAACGGCCTGCGTGAACGGATCGTGGTCCAGGTCGACGGCCAGCTCAAGACCGGACGGGACGTCGTCATCGCGGCACTGCTGGGCGCCGAGGAGTTCGGCTTCGCCACGGCTCCGCTGGTGGTCAGCGGGTGCGTCATGATGCGCGTCTGCCACCTCGACACCTGCCCGGTGGGCATCGCGACCCAGAACCCGGAGCTGCGTTCGCGGTTCTCCGGCAAGCCCGAGTTCGTCGAGACGTTCTTCGAGTACATCGCCCAGGAGGTCCGTGAGCATCTGGCGGCCCTGGGGTTCAGGTCCCTGGACGAAGCCATCGGCGAGGTGTCGATGATCGACACCGCGGCGGCGGTCGAGCACTGGAAGGCCAGCGGTCTCGATCTCACGCCGATCCTGGCGGACGTCGCGTCCCCGGACGGCGCCCCCCGTCGCAACACGGTCGGTCAGGACCACGGGCTGGGCAAGGCCCTCGACCACACGCTGATCGAGCTGAGTCAGCCGGCGTTGCTCGACAAGACCCCGGTGCAGATCGATCTGCCCGTCCGCAACGTCAACCGCACGATCGGCACCATGCTCGGTCACGAGGTGACGAAGGCCTACCCGAGCGGCCTGCCGGACGACACGATTCAGATCTCGCTGACCGGCTCGGCCGGTCAGTCGCTGGGCGCCTTCCTCCCGGCAGGCATCACGCTGTGCCTGTATGGCGATGCCAACGACTACGTGGCCAAGGGCCTTTCGGGTGGCCGGGTCGTCGTTCGGCCGGACCGGGCGGCTGCGCTGCCGGCGGAGCACAATGTCATCGCCGGCAACGTGATCGCCTACGGTGCCACCAGTGGTGAGCTCTTCCTGCGCGGACAGGTCGGCGAACGCTTCTGCGTGCGCAACTCAGGTGTCACGGCCGTGGTCGAGGGAGTGGGCGACCACGCCTGCGAGTACATGACCGGTGGCACGGTGCTCGTTCTCGGGCCCACCGGCCGCAACTTCGCGGCCGGCATGTCCGGTGGTCTGGCCTGTGTCCTGAACCTGCGCGCGGATCGGGTCAACCGTGAGCTCGTCGACCTCACGCCGTTGCGTGAGCGTGATGTGGAGGTCGTGCACGGGCTGCTGACCAGACACCGGCGGTGGACCGAGTCCGCCGTCGCCGGGAGGCTGCTCGCGGACTGGGACAACGTCAGGAGCCAGTTCACCCTCGTCCTGCCCCGTGACTACCAGCGAGTCCTGGATGTCCGGACAACGGCCGAGTCCGAGGGACTCGACCTCAACGGCCCCGATGTGTGGGAGCGGATCATGGAGGCTTCTCGTGGCTGATCCTCGTGGATTCCTGTCGACCCGAGAGCGCGAGCTGCCCAGGCGCCGCCCGGTCCCGATCAGGCTGATGGACTGGAGCGAGGTCTACGAACAGCAGGACGTCGGCCAGGTCCAGAGGCAGGCCAGCCGCTGCATGGACTGCGGTATTCCGTTCTGCCACAGCGGCTGCCCGCTGGGGAACCGGATTCCCGAGTGGAACGACCTGGCGTGGAAGGGCGACTGGCGCGAGGCGATCGAGCAGCTGCACGCCACGAACAACTTCCCGGAGTTCACAGGTCGGCTGTGCCCCGCACCCTGCGAGACGGCCTGCGTGCTGGGGATCAACCAGCCCGCCGTGACCATCAAGCAGATTGAGGTCACCACGGTCGAGCGAGCCTTCGAGGCCGGAGATGTCACCCCCAAGGCGCCGGATCGCCTGACCGGCAAGACCGTCGCCGTGGTCGGGTCCGGGCCGGCCGGCCTGGCCGTGGCCCAGCAGCTGACCCGGGCCGGGCATACCGTCGCCGTCTTCGAGCGGGCAGACAAGGCCGGCGGCCTGCTGCGCTACGGCATCCCTGAGTTCAAGATGGAGAAGTCCGTTCTCGACCGTCGCCTTGCGCAGATGGAGGCCGAGGGCACCCGGTTCCGAAACGGCGTCGACATAGGTGGAAAGCTGACCGGCAAGGCCATGCGTGACCGGTATGACGCCGTCGTCCTGGCGATCGGTTCCACGGTGCCGCGCGACCTCCCCGTCCCCGGACGTGAGCTGGACGGGGTCCTGCAGGCCATGGAGTTCCTGCCTCCGGCCAACCGTGTCGCGCTCGGCGAGACGGTCGAGAACCAGGTCGTCGCCACGGACAAGGACGTCATCGTCATCGGCGGCGGGGACACCGGGGCGGACTGCATCGGCACCGCGCACCGTCAGGGCGCCCGGTCGGTGACGTCGCTGGAGATCATGCCTCGCCCTGGCCAGGACCGCCCCGCGGCCCAGCCGTGGCCGACGTACCCGACGCTCTTCCGCGTCGCGGGCGCCCATGAAGAGGGCGGAGAGCGTGTCTACGCGGTGAGCACGACGCAGATCCTTGGCGACGAGCAGGGCAGGGTCCGTGCGCTGCGCCTGGTCGAGGTCGAGCAGAACGGACGGGAGTTCTCCGAGGTCGAGGGCACCGAGCGCGAGATCCCGGCACAGCTGGTCCTGCTCGCCATGGGGTTCCTGGGACCGCAGGCCAAAGGCGTGGTCGAGCAGCTCGGCGTCGACCTGGACGAACGCTCGAACATCAAGCGGGACAAGGCTTTCATGACATCGGTGCCGGGCGTCTTCGTTGCCGGAGATGCCGGTCGCGGCCAGTCGCTGATCGTCTGGGCCATCGCTGAGGGCAGAGCCGCGGCCGCCGGTGTCGACGGATATCTCATGGACCGCGCCTCTGCGCTTCCCCGGCCGGTGAACCCCACGGACCGGCCGCTCAACGTCTGAGGGCCGGCCATGACCGATTCACGTCTTTGCCCGAACCGCCAATAGAATCGTCCCCATGCGCCGCGCAAAGATCGTCTGCACCCTTGGTCCTGCAACAGCTGTTCCGGGGGGTGTGCAGGCCCTGGTTGACGCGGGCCTGGACGTCGCCCGGATCAACCGCTCCCACGGGAGCTTCGAAGAGCACGAGGCGGCCTATGCCTCGGTGCGCAAGGCCAGCCGGGAGTCGGGCAGGGCCGTGGGCGTGCTCGTCGACCTGCAGGGCCCCAAGATCCGCACCGGCCGTTTCACCGAAGGCTCGGTGACGCTGGCCGATGGCGACCGGTTCACCATCACGGTCGATGACATCGCCGGCGACCAGGAACGCGTCGGAACGACCTACAAGGGCCTTCCGGGCGACGTGAAGCCCGGCGACCTGCTGCTGATCGATGATGGCAAGGTCTGCCTGCGGGCCGTCGAGGTTTCCGACACCGACGTGGTGACCGAGGTGGTCATCGGCGGTGTGGTCTCCAACAACAAGGGCATCAACCTGCCAGGTGTCGCGGTCAGCGTGCCGGCCCTGTCGGAGAAGGACGAGGCGGATCTGCGCTGGGCGCTGCGGCTGCCCGCGGACATGATTGCCCTGTCCTTCGTGCGTGACGCCAATGACATCGAGCGGGTTCACGAGATCATGGACGAGGAGGGCGTGCGCCTGCCCGTGATCGCCAAGATCGAGAAGCCCCAGGCCGTCAAGAACCTCAAGGAGATCATCAGCGCGTTCGACGCCGTGATGGTCGCCCGCGGCGACCTCGGCGTCGAGCTTCCCTTCGAGGAGGTTCCGCTGGTGCAGAAGCTGGCCATCGAGCTGTGCCGGCGCCAGGCGAAGCCCGTGATCGTGGCCACCCAGGTGCTCGAGTCGATGATCGAGAACTCCCGGCCGACGCGCGCCGAGGTCAGCGACTGCGCCAACGCAGTCCTGGACGGTGCCGACGCCATCATGCTGTCCGGCGAGACCAGTGTCGGGAAGTGGCCGACCGAAGCCGTTGAGGCGATGGACCGGATCATCGAGAGCACCGAGGAGCACGGCCTCGAGCGCGTTCCGAAGCTCGGCACCCGGCCGCACACCGTCGGTGGTGCCGTGACGGCTGCGGCGGCCGAGATCGGTGAGCTCGTCGGGGCGAAGTACCTCGTGACCTTCACCCAGCTGGGGGACTCCGCCCGGCGGCTCTCCCGGATCCGTTCCAAGCTCCCGATGCTGGCGTTCACCCCGCTCGAGGCCACCCGGTCCCAGCTGTCGCTCACCTGGGGCATCGAGTCCTTCCTCGTTCCGCCATCGCGACACACCGACCAGATGACCGCTCAGGTCGACGAGGCGCTGCTCGAGAGCGGGGCCTGTGTCGAGGGTGACAGGGTGGTCATCGTCGCCGGCACGCCTCCGGGCATCCCGGGCTCCACCAACGACGTGCGCGTGCACCACGTGGGTGACGCCAGGAACAAGGTGGCACCGGCGTACGAGGATCTGGCCTGACCGACTGAAGCGTTCTGGTTGCGCCCGGTCAGCCCGGTATGCTGATCGGCGCAACCTCGCCGGGGTGGTGGAATGGCAGACACGGAGCACTCAAAATGCTTTGCTCGAAAGGGCGTGCGGGTTCGAGTCCCGCCCTCGGCACTAAGACAAACAGCCTCTGACCTGCGAAGATACCGGTCGGAGGCTGTTTGCTGTTGCATCCCAGTCCACATCCCGTCCACACTAGCCGGATGGCAAGCCTGAGAAAGCGTGTGATGAAGAACGGCGCAGTGCGCTGGCAGGTGCGCTGGCGGCAAGACAGCAGGGGCATGTCCGAGACCTTCGTGAACCAGTCCGGGGCCGTCA
>DASVKO010000235.1:0-22450 GCA_036385355.1 Dermatophilaceae bacterium | reverse complement strand
TCGGGCCCGAGGTCCAGCCGTCCGAAGACCAGGCCCTCGTACTGCGTCTCGAGGATCGTGCGTCGCTTGTTCGCGTTGAAGACCAGGGCGTCGCGCTCGAACAGACCGGTGATCTCCTCGTCGCGGATGTCGCCGGTGCGGTCGGTCCTGCCCCGGGCAAGGCCCTCGGCCTCCACCAGGGCGGCGCGCTCGGTGGCCTTGGTGAGCTCGGCGTAGACCCGGTCGACCAGTCGCTGCTCGACGGCAATCTCGGCGGCGAGGGAGTCCTGGGTCACCGCCGCGCCAGGGCGTGGCGAAGGGTCAATCCGCTGACTGGGATCGGTCACTGCTCCCCTTGGGTCGTATATGTGAGACGCATGCCGTTCACGCAGGGCCGGGAACAGGCGCGTACCCCATGCGAACGAGTCAGTTTAGCCCTAGTTCCGGCGAGGGCTGCGGATACCCGTCCCAGCTCGTCGGGCGGCTGGCCTAGGCTTAGGACTCGTGAAGGTACTCGTCATTGGCACCGGTGCTCGCGAGCACGCCATCGTCAGGTCTCTGACGCTCGACCCGGCGGTCGACGCCGTCATCGCTGCACCCGGCAATCCGGGCATCGACGCCATCGCGTTGTGCCGCGAGCTGCCGAAGGGCCTGCTGGACGGTGAGGGGATCGCCGCTCTGGCGGTTGAGCTGGGGGTCGACCTGGTCGTGGTCGGCCCTGAGGCGCCGCTGGTGGCCGGCGTGGCCGACGCGGTTCGGGCGCGAGGTGTCGCCTGCTTCGGGCCGAGCTCGCAGGCGGCCCGGCTCGAGGGGAGCAAGGCGTTCGCCAAGGAGGTGATGGCCGAGGCCGGTGTGCCCACCGCTCTGGCTCATGTCTGCACCACCGTCGAAGAGGTGGCCAGCGCCCTGGACGTCTTCGGGTCGCCGTACGTGGTCAAGGACGACGGGCTGGCGGCCGGCAAGGGCGTCGTGGTGACGAACAACCGTTCCCGGGCCCTGGCCCATGCGGTCCAGTGCCTGAACAAGCCGGACGGGCGCATCGTCGTCGAGGAGTACCTGGACGGCCCCGAGATCTCCCTGTTCTGCATCACTGACGGCACCACCGTGGTGCCGCTGACCCCGGCCCAGGACTTCAAGCGTCTGGCGGACAACGACAAGGGCCCCAACACCGGCGGCATGGGCGCCTACTCACCGCTGGACTGGGCGCCGGCCTCCCTGGTTCAGGACGTCGTTGACCGCGTCGCCCAGCCGACCGTGGACGAGATGCGCCACCAGGGGATCCCGTTCTCCGGCGTCCTCTACGTCGGGCTCGCGCTGACCTCGCGCGGCCTGAGGGTCATCGAGTTCAACGCCCGGTTCGGCGACCCGGAGACACAGGTCGTCCTGGCCCGGCTGGCCACCCCCCTCGGCGGGCTGCTGCATGCGGCGGCCGTCGGCAGGCTCGCCGACCAGCCCCCTCTTCGCTGGCGTCCGGAGCATGCGGTGACCGTCGTCCTGGCATCCAAGGGCTACCCGGACTCCCCGCACACCGGCACGGTCATCGAGGGCCTGGCGGACGTCGGTGACGACGCCTACGTCCTTCATGCGGGCACGGCCATCGACAACGGCGGCTCCCTCGTCTCCGCGGGCGGACGGGTCCTGTCCGTCGTCGCGACCGGCGCCGATCTCGCCCAGGCGCGCGACCGCGCATACGGCGCCGTTGACCGGATCAGGCTCAAGGGTTCGCAGCACCGGAAAGACATCGCGCTGGCGGCCCAGCGCGGCAAGATCACGGTGCCCGAATGAGCCGGCCGACTGAGCTGCCCGGGTACGCGCACGTCTACTCGGGCAAGGTTCGCGAGCTCTTCGCGCCGATCGACCCCGCGACGGGCCTGGCCAGCCAGGATGAGCTGCTGCTCGTGGCGACGGACCGGATGTCCGCCTTTGACTACATCCTGGACAGTGAGATCCCTGACAAGGGCAAGGTGCTGACCCAGCTCTCGCTCTGGTGGTTCGAGCAGCTGGCCGACATCCTTCCCAACCAGGTGGTCTCAGTCGAGTCTCCCGGGGTGCCCGAGGCGCTGGCCGGGCGCGCGGTCCTCGTGAAGCGACTCGACATGGTGCCGGTCGAGTGCATCGGACGGGCCTACCTGACCGGCAGCGGGCTGGCCGAGTACCGCCAGACGTCCTCGGTCTGCGGGGTTCGGCTGCCCGCCGGGCTGCAGGACGGCTCACTGCTGCCGTCGCCGATCTTCACCCCGACGACCAAGGCGCCGATCGGCCAGCACGACCTGCCGATGACCTTCGCCGAGGTCGAGGCCACAGTCGGTGGGTCGCTCGCCGCCAGCGTGCGGGACCTCACCCTCGCGATCCTGGCTCGCGGCAACGAGATTGCCGCCGGTCGGGGCATCCTGCTGGCCGACACCAAGGTGGAGTTCGGCCTGGACGCCTCCCGGCCCGATGCCGACGGAAACCCTGCGGTCGTGCTCGCAGATGAGGTGCTGACCCCCGACTCGTCGCGATTCTGGCCTGCCGTCACCTGGGCGCCCGGCCGGGCCCAGGTGTCCTATGACAAGCAGTTCGTCCGCGACTGGCTCACCTCGCCGGCCAGCGGCTGGGACCGGTCCTCGGGCGAGGCGCCTCCAGCGCTCCCCGGCGACATCGTCGAGGCCACCCGGTCGAAGTACATCGAGGCCTTCGAGTCCCTGACCGGTCGGACCTTCGCCTGACCATCCCATAAACTTCAGGTGCCAAGGCCACCTGTCTGACCAGACCCCCGCACCTGAGGAGCCCCTCGCATGGGAATCGTCGTCGTCGACGTCATGCTCAAGTCCGAGATTCTCGACCCGCAGGGTCAGGCCGTCGCCGGCGCCCTGCCGCGGCTGGGATTCAACCAGTTCACCGATGTCCGCCAGGGCAAACGGTTCGAGCTGACCGTGGCGGGTGAGGTCACCGCCGAGGTGCTGGCCGCCGCGCGTGCCGCTGCCGAGACGATGTTGTCCAACCCGGTCATCGAGGACGTCGTGAACGTTCGCGCTGAGGGCAGCGCAGCGGAGTCGCAGGTAGCGGAGCCGTCGGCATGAAGATCGGCGTCGTGACCTTCCCGGGTTCCCTCGATGACCATGACGCCCACCGGGCTGTCCGTGTCGCCGGCGGCGAGCCCGTCTCGTTGTGGCACGGGGACGACTCGCTGCGAGGGGTCGACGCGGTGGTCCTGCCGGGTGGTTTCTCGTATGGCGACTACCTGCGCGCCGGTGCCATCGCCCGGTTCGCGCCGGTCATGACCGCGTTGATCCCGGCCGCCCAGGGTGGTCTGCCGGTGCTGGGCATCTGCAACGGCTTCCAGATCCTGTGTGAGTCGCACCTGCTGCCCGGCGCGATGATCCAGAACGACCATCGCACCTTCATCTGCCGCGACCAGCGGCTGCGGGTCGAGAACGCGACGACCGCCTGGACGTCCGACTTCGCCCAGGATGACGAGATCACCATCGTGCTGAAGAACCAGGACGGGCAGTATGTCGCCGACCAGCACACGCTCGACGAGATCGAGGGCGAGGGTCGGGTCGCCTTCCGGTATGTGGTCGGGCAGAGTGTCGTCGACGGCACGGAGGCCCGGTCGGCGACGAAGTACGACCGTTTCGCAGGCCACAACCCCAACGGCTCCTACCGCGATATTGCCGGCGTGACCAACGAGCGCGGCAACATCGTCGGCCTGATGCCGCACCCTGAGCACGCCATCGAGGAGGGCTACGGACCCTCGCTCGACGGGTTGAAGTTCTTCACCTCCGTCCTGAGATCAGTGGTGAACGCATGACCTCCGTGGCCAAGGCCAACGACGCAGCGACCGAGCCCGGGACCCCGGCTGGCCCCACGACCCACATCGACACGGTCGGGGATGCGTCCACGACCCCCGACACCGAGCAGCCCTGGTCCGAGCTCGGGCTGAAGGCCGACGAGTACGAGCGCATTCGCGAGATCCTCGGCCGGCGCCCGACGATCGCCGAGCTGGCGATGTACTCCGTGATGTGGTCCGAGCACTGCTCCTACAAGTCGTCCAAGGTCCACCTCGCGCAGTTCAGCGAGAACACCACCGACGAGATGAACGAGAAGCTCCTGGTCGGCATCGGCGAGAACGCCGGCGTCGTCGACATCGGGGACGGCTGGGCGGTGACCTTCAAGGTCGAGAGCCACAACCACCCGTCGTATGTCGAGCCGTATCAGGGTGCCGCGACCGGGGTCGGCGGGATCGTCCGCGACATCATGTCGATGGGTGCGCGTCCGATCGCCGTCATGGACTCCCTGCGGTTCGGCGCTCCCGACCACCCGGACACGCATCGGGTGCTCCCGGGCATCGTCGCCGGGGTCGGCGGCTACGGGAACTGCCTGGGCCTGCCCAACATCGGCGGCGAGGTCGTCTTCGACCCCTGCTACCAGGGCAACCCGCTGGTGAACGCGCTGTCGGTCGGCAAGATGAGGATCGAGGACATCCACCTGGCCAAGGCCTCCGGCGTCGGCAACAAGGTCATCCTGTTCGGGGCCAAGACCGGCGGCGACGGCATCGGCGGAGTCTCGGTCCTGGCGTCCGAGACCTTCGACGCGGACGGTCCGGCCAAGCGCCCTGCGGTTCAGGTCGGTGACCCGTTCGCCGAGAAGGTGCTGATCGAGTGCTGCCTCGACCTGTACGCCGCGCACGTGGTCGACGGCATCCAGGACCTCGGCGGTGCCGGGCTGTCCTGTGCGACCAGCGAGCTCGCGTCCAACGGTGACGGCGGCATGCGGGTCTGGCTCGACCGGGTCCCGTTGCGCGACGCCACGCTGCGCGTCGAGGAGATCCTCATGTCGGAGTCCCAGGAGCGGATGATGGCGGTGGTCGAGCCGGGCAAGCTCGAGGAGTTCATGGCGATCACGAAGCGCTGGGACGTCGAGGCGACCGTGGTCGGCGAGGTCACCGCGGGCAAGCACCTCGAGGTCTTCTGGGGCGACGAGCAGATCATCGACGTGCCGCCGCGGTCGGTGGCCCACGACGGCCCCGTCTACAACCGCCCGATGCAGCGGCCGGCATACCTGGATGCCTTGCAGGCGTTCGTCCCCGACGACCTGGCGCGTCCCACGGACGGCGCGGGACTGCGGGCAGCACTGCTGGCACTGATGGCCTCACCGAACCTGTGCGACAAGTCCTGGATCACCGACCAGTACGACCGCTACGTCATGGGGAACACGGCGCTCGCGATGCCCGACGACTCCGGGGTGGTGCGCGTCGACGAGGAGACCGGCCGGGGTGTCGCGATCTCGACCGACTGCAACAGCCGCTTCGCCAAGCTCGACCCGTTTGCGGGTGCGCAGCTGGCCCTGGCCGAGGCGTACCGCAACGTCGCAACGACCGGTGCGGCCCCGCTGGCAGTCTCCGACTGCCTGAACTTCGGCTCGCCCGAGGACCCGGCCGTCATGTGGCAGTTCGCCGAAGCCGTGCGGGGTCTCTCCCAGGGCTGCCGGACGCTCGGCATCCCGGTGACCGGCGGCAACGTCTCGCTGTACAACCAGACCGCCGACGTCGCGATCCATCCGACCCCCCTGGTGGCCGTCCTCGGCGTGATGGACGATGTGGCCCGCCGCACGCCCTCGGGCTGGAAGACCCCGGGACAGGTCATCTACCTGCTGGGCACCACGGCCGACGAGTTCGGCGGCTCTGCCTGGACTCAGGTCGCGCATGACCACCTCGGCGGCCTGCCGCCGAAGGTCGATCTTGACGTGGAGCGCAGGCTCGGCGAGATCCTGGTCGACGCAGCACGGCTGGGCCTTGTCGCTGCCGCGCACGACCTGTCCGACGGTGGCCTGGCGGTCGCCCTGGCCGAGGCGTCCCTGCGCAACGGTGTCGGCGCCCGGATCTGGCTGGACCAGGTCTGCGCGCGCGACGGTGTGGATGCCTTCACGCTGTTGTTCAGCGAGTCGGCCGGCCGCGCGATCGTCGCCGTGCCGCGCAGCGAGCAGACCAGGTTCGCTGAGCTGTGCGTCAGCGGCGGCTTCCCCCATTCCGAGATCGGCGTGGTCGAGGACGGGGCCAGTGTGCTGGAGGTGCAGGGTCAGTTCGTCCTGCCGTTGGCTGAGCTGCGCACGGCTCACACCTCGACCTTGCCGGCCATCTTCGCCTCGCACTGAGTCGTGTCACGCTGAGTCGCGTCACCCTTGGTTGCGTCACGCTGAGTCAGTCGCGCTGGGCTGGCTCAGTGTAGGTTCACGCGACTGCCAGTGGTCCGCTGCAGCCTCAGCCGCATCGAGGGGAATGCCGCTTCGCGGAATCCAGCCGAGGTGTACATGCCGGAGCCCTCGGGAGTGGCGCTGAGGTGCACGACGCTCACGCCGGTGTCCGTGTCGAACCACGTGAGCAGCGCGGTCAGGCACGCCCGGGCATACCCGTGGCGCCGTTGGGCCGGCTCCGTGCTGATGTTGAAGACGTGCCCGTGGGTTCCGCTCAGGTCCTGAGGGCTGGGGGCGCGCACATCACAGCTGCCAAGGGCTGCACAGACGACACCATCGACCGGGTGTTCCATCACGAAGCCGGCGAACTGCTCCGGCCGGTTGAGCTGTTCCCGGAACCAGTCTGCAGCGGAGACGCGCCACTCAGCGTCCTGCCCGCCGACGTCCGAGCCCATGGACGAGAGCATCAGGGAACGCAGGGACACCAGCGCCGGCACATCCTGAGGCGTGGCACGGCGGAGACGGGCTTGTCCGGGCTGAGGTGTGATCACGCCGTCCATACTGGCTGACCCCGTCCGGCGATGGCGCCTCTCAGCGCTAGGCGCTCGCGACGATAGCGGTTCCGGGTGGCTCCTGCCCAGACCTGACGATGTCTTTGCCGAGGGGGGCCAGGGCAAGGCCGGCGAGCTTGAAGGAGACGATCCCGAACGGGATGCCGATGATCGTGCAGCACAGGAGCACCCCGGTGACGACGTGTCCGATGGCGATCCACAGGCCGGCCAGGACGAACCACAAGATGTTGCCGATCGTGCTGGGCGCTCCTGCTTCGGGCCGGCTGACCACGGAACGTCCGAACGGCCAGATGACGTAGGTCGCCAGCCTCCACGAGGCGATGCCGAACGGGGCCGTGACGATCAGGAGCGTCATGATCACCGCTGCGAACGCGTAGCCGATTGCCAGCCACAAGCCGGCGAGGCAGAACCAGAGGATGTTACCGACGGTCTTCACACCTACAGCATGGCATTGCGGGTTGGTACGCTCCGGCCATGGTTGACGGCGCGGGCGACAGCGTGGGCTTCGACCAGGCCAACGCGGTGCAACGCGGCTTTCGGCGCCTCGGGGGGACGCGGCCGATGGCGTTGCTGTCCGCGCGGGTGCTGCACCACCTCGACGGGCCGGTACTGCGCCTCAGCAACGGCCGCCGCTGCGTCACCTCCGTGCTCACCGGTCTGCCCGTCTTCGAGCTCACGGCGGTCGGCGCTCGCTCCGGTCTGCCAAGGACGCTGCCGCTCATCGGCGTCCCGGACGGGGATCGTCTCGTGCTCGTGGCGTCCAACTACGGGAAGCGGCGCAGCCCGGGCTGGTACTACAACCTGAGGACGAACCCCCGCTGCACCATCACTTTTCGCGGTCGCCGATACGAGATGGAGGCGTATGAGGCTGACGGCGAGGAACGCGAGCGGCTGTGGAAGCTGGACGTCGCGGCGTACCCGGCTCGCAACAGCTACGCGCAGAGGGTGGGGGACCGGCGCATCCCGGTGATGGTCCTGCAGCCGGTACCGGCCGGGGCTGGTGGTCCGGAGGGCTAGCTGCCGTGCCGGCGACATCGCGCTCTTCAGCTCAGCGGTCGGCGTGTTCGCCGGCTTGCCCGGCGAATCAGCGGCGTCGGGGCCATACAGTGTCGGGATGGATCGACAGGCCAGGTCTGTTCTCGGGTTGCTGCTGTTCAATGGCGTATCGGCAGTGGGCGGGGGTATCGCCCTGATGACCGGCGTGATCCCCGAACAGGTGACCTGGGTTCAGCACACGGGGTTTCCCAGTCTCTTCTTCCCCGGGGTCATTCTCATGGCCATCGTCGGCGGCAGCTCTCTGGTTGCCGCTGTCGCCATGCTGAAACGGGCTGCCGGCTGGCACCTGGCCAGTGTTCTGGCCGGGGTGATCATGGTGTTCTGGATAGTCGGCGAGATTGCCTCCATCCGGGCTTTTCATGTCCTGCAGGTCATCTATCTCATCACCGGGGCCCTCGTCATCTGGTTCACGCCCGACGGCAGGTCCGTCTCCGAATGATCGCCCGGTCCGGGACAGGTCACTGCTGAGCTCCTCAGCGGACCCGCCAGCCTTTGAGCGGTGGGGGCGGTGGTGACTGTGCGCTGTCGGCCGTGGTGAATGCTGCGGATCCGGCGAACTGCCTGGCCAGCTGAGCGCCGTCGCGCAACCCTGTCGGGAAGGGCATCCTGGCGACCTGCCGGCGAAGGACGGCGATGTCCAGCGGGTGGTGCGAGGCAACGGCCACACTGTTGCCGAAGCGCTTGCCCTTGAGGATCTCGTGGGTGCCGATCAGGGCAACCTGGCCGAAGACCGTGACCAGGCCGGCATACACGCGCCTCAGATAGGCCTTGTCGGGCTCGTCGGCGATGTTGAGCAGCATCATCCCGTCCGGTCGGAGCACCCTGGAAACATCGGCAAGGAACTCCACGGTGCTGAGCTCGGCAGGGACCCGGCCACCGGCATACGCGTCGAGCACCACCACGTCGGCGCTCGCGTCGGCGAGCTGGGCGACCCCGGTGAGGCCGTCCACAGGGCGCACCCGGATCCGGTGCTGGCGGGGCAGCGGAAGCTCGCGGCGTACCCGCTCGGTGAGCTCGACGCTCGGCTCGAGAACGATCTGGGGCGACCCGGGGCGCTCGGCGTTGACGTACCGGGCCAGCGTCAGCCCGGCGCCGCCGATGTGGGTGACCCCGAGCGGGCCGGCCGGCAGGGTGTCGATGACCGCTGCGAAATGGGCGATGTACTCGAAGCCGAGGCTGCCCGGATCGGCGAGGTTGACGTGCGACTGGGGGCTGCCGTCCATCATCACGGTGACCCCGCCCCGGCCGTCGTCGTCTTGCACGAACTCGATCCCGGCGATCTCGTCCTCTGGCACGCCTACCAGCCTATGTGCCGCGGGGGCGTTGCCAGGTTGGGCCTTGTGAGGTTGGGCCTTGTTAGGTTGGGCGCCATGCCTGCGCCCCCGGACTGCCTGGTCGTCTTCGACTGCGACGGGGTCCTGGTCGACAGCGAGCGCCTGGCGGTGGCCATCGATGTCCGGGCGATCGGTTCGCTGGGGTGGCCGATCACCGAGGCCGAGGTGATCGAGCTCTTCCTCGGCAGGTCGGAGGCCGACATCTTCGCCATGATCGAGCAGCACCTGGGGCGGGCGCTCCCTGCCGACTGGGACGAGTCGTGGAGCGCGGAGTTCCGCCGGGTCTTCGACGAGGAGCTGGAGGCGGTGCCCGGTGTCGCCGCGGCGATCGAGTCAGTTGCTGCTGAAGGCTTTCAGACGTGTGTGGCGTCGAGCGGGTCCCTCGAGAAGATGCGGCGCACCCTGGGCAGGACCGGTCTGTGGGACTTCTTCGAAGGGCGGATCTTCAGCGCCAGCGAGGTCGCGCGGGGCAAGCCCGAGCCAGACCTCTTCCTGTATGCCGCCGGGCAGGTTGGCCTGCCGCCGGGCCGATGCGTCGTGGTCGAGGACAGCCGGTACGGCGTGGCGGGGGCCAGAGCGGCAGGGATGAAGGCCATCGGCTTCGCCGGCGGGATCACGCCGGCAGCCCAGCTGGCGGCAGCCGACGTGGTCATCACCGACATGGCGGACCTGCCGGGTGCGGTCTCGCTGCTGCTGGCCTGACCGCCGATACTGGTGCTCGTGAACACCGAGTCCCTGCCAGGTCGCCTGATGGTCCATGAGCTCGGACGCGCTGAGGGCCCGACCCTGGTGCTGCTGCACGGGTTCACCGACTCGGGGCTGTGCTGGCCCGACGCCGTGCGCCGCTGGCGTGGTGACTACCGCATCGTCGCCCCGGACGCCCGCGGGCACGGCGAGTCCGCTCGCTTCGACCCCGCGACCAGTGGCAGCAACCGGTTCGACGAGATGGTCGCCGACGTGGTGTCAGTTCTGGAAGCGGTCAGCAGCAAGGGCGGCGACGAGACCCCGGTCCTGGTCGCTCACTCCATGGGCGCCGGCGTCGCCGGGACCGTTCTTGCGGTCCGGCCCGATCTCGTCCGCGCCGCGGTGCTCGAGGACCCGCCGTGGTTCAGCCTGCCGCGAGGAGGTGAACGGTCGATCGAGCCGGACACGACCCAGCAGTGGGTCCAGGGATTCCGCGACGACCTCGACGGGGCCGTGGCCAGCGGTCGTCTCGAGAGTCCACAGTGGCCCGCGATCGAGTTCGGGCCATGGGGAGTGTCCAAGGCCCGGCTCGACCCGTCGCTGACGGACCGGGAGCAGATCGCCCGCCCGGGACCGTGGACCGACGTGGCGGCCGCTATCACCCGGCCGACGCTCCTGGTCACCGGCAGCCGCCAGGACGCCGTCCTGGTCAACGCCCAGTCCCGGGAACGCCTGGCGGGGCTCGGCAACCGCCACATCGAGGTGGCGGTGGTCCCGGGGGCCGGGCATACGGTGCGCCGGGACTGCACCGACGCCTACCACCAGGTCGTGGACCCCTGGATCAGAGAGCAGTTCACCGCGGGCCGCTGACTGGGGGCCCGCGGGCTGTGGGGGCTGGTCGTCATGGGGCTGTCGTCCTGATGGCGCCGGACAGCAACGACTACAGGTTGATCGTCAGATACCCGCCGACAGCCGCGATGACCAGCCCGATGCCTCCCAGGCTTGAGCCGACCACCGTGGCACCCAGTCCTTGCACATCGTCGTACGCACCCGTCCGATCGTGAAGAAGATCAGGCCCAGCAGACACATGACACCGCCGGAGAACAAGGGGAAGTAAGCGGGCCCCGGGAACGAGCCGGGCGGCTGTGCGCTTATGGTCACGGGCGGAGCATGGTCTTGATGGCGCGACGCTCATCCATCGCGGCGTAACCCTCGGCCACCTTCGCCAGCGGCAGGTCGAGGTCGAAGACCAGGCCGGGGTTGATCACCCCTGACAGCACCTGGTCGCGCAGGGCCGGGAGGTACTGGCGCACCGGGGCCACACCGCCGGCGACGCCGACGTTGCGGGAGAACATCGTGCGTACCGGCAGCTCGACGCCATGCGGTACCCCGACGTAGCCGACGGTGGCACCCGGTCGGGCAACGGCAATGGCGGTGGTCATCGACTGACCGGTGCCAACGCACTCCAGCACGGCGTCGGCACCGACTCCGCTGGTGAGCTCGAGGACGGCGGCCTCACCGGCCTCACCGCGCTCCTCGATGACCTCGGTGGCGCCGAAAGCGCGGGCGATCTGCTGGCGGGCCTCGTGCCGGGACATCGCGACGACCCGTTCGGCGCCCATCTGTGAGGCGGCGAGAATCCCTGACAGGCCCACTGCGCCATCGCCCACCACCACGACCGTGTCGCCCTCCTGGACTCCGGCCGCCATCGCCGCGTGCCAGCCGGTGCCCATCACGTCGGACAGGGCCAGCAGTGACGGAACCATGGCGGCGTCGGGGGTCTCGCGGGTGGCAACCAGGGTTCCGTCCGCCAGCGGGACCCGGACGTACTCGCCCTGCCCGCCGTCGACGATACGTCCGTCGCGGTCCGGGCCGCCCCAGAAGCCGCCGGTGGAACAGGCCGACTGGATCCCGACCCGGCAGTGCGGGCAGGTGTTGTCGGAGTACATGAACGGCGCGATGACGAAGTCGCCCGCGTGCAGCGACCGGACGTCCGAGCCGACCTCCTGGACGATGCCGACGAACTCGTGGCCGATCCGCATCGGCCCGTTGACCGGCGTGTCCCCGCGGTAGTACCAGAGGTCCGAACCACAGACGCATGCGGCGACGACCTTCACGATCGCGTCGGTGGGCTTCTGGATGGTCGGGTCCGGCTGGTCCTCGAGCCGGACGTCGCGGGGCGCGTAGAGCGTTGTTGCCTTCATGGCTCAACCCTAAGTCGGGTGGAACGGACGGGATGCCACCACCGGCCGGGATGCCACGATGGACCCATGCCACCCCGCCGCCGCATCCCGCCCGCCGACGGCAGGCAGGCTCTTGAGGTATGGCGGGCGGATCCGTCCGCGGCCCCCGGCGCGACGGTTGCCATGGCAGTCCGGTTCACTCTGGAAGAGCTCGCTGAGCGCGCGCCGGGCCGGACGCTGGAGGTCCGCGTCCCGCCATACGGTGCGGTGCAGTGCGTGGAGGGGCCGCGGCACACCCGTGGCACCCCGCCGAACGTGATCGAGATGGACGCCCGGACCTGGCTCGATCTGGTGACCGGACGATCGGACTGGGCCAGTGCCCTGGCCGGTGGCACGGTGCACGCGAGTGGCGGGCGGGCCACCCTGGCCGACCAGCTGCCGCTCTTGCCGGGCTAGCCTCGGGCCATGCGATTCGGACTGACGATCCTGCCCGAGCACCGCTGGTCGGATGCTGCGCCGATGTGGAGCCGCGCCGAAGAGCTCGGCTTCGACCATGCATGGACCTACGACCACCTGGTCTGGGGCGGGTTGCCGGACTCGCCGTGGTACGGAACCATTCCGACCCTCACGGCGGCCGCGATGGTCACCTCGACGATCCGCCTGGGCACCTTTGTCACCTCGCCGAACTATCGGCACCCGGTGTCGTTCATGCGCGACCTGCTGGCCCTGGACGACATCTCGGACGGCCGTTTCATCTGCGGAATCGGCGCCGGTGGCGACATCGACAACGCCATCCTCGGCGAGCCGCCGCTGACCCCCGCAGAGCGCTTCGAAAGGCTTGCCGAGTTCACCGGGCTGCTCGACCGGTTGCTCACCCAGGATCACGTCTCCCACACCGGCACGCACTTCTCGGCGGTCGACGCGCGCACCCGGCCCGGCCCGATCCAGCGGCCGAGGATCCCGTTCGTCATGGCTGCCAACGGTCCCCGCTCGCTGCGCCTGGCCGTCGAGCATGGCGCAGGCTGGGTCACCACCGGCCCCAGGGTCGAGACGATGGAGCAGTGGTGGGCCGCTCTGGCGGAGCTGGGTGGTCGGCTGGACGAGGCCCTGGCGGTGGCGGGTCGCGACTCCGACACCCTCGAGCGGCACCTCAACCTCGACTCGTCACCGCAGTTCGCCCTGTCGAGCGTGGGGGCGTTCGAGGAGATGACGGGCCGTGCGGGGGATCTGGGCTTCACCGATGTCATCACCCACTGGCCCCGACCCGATGGCCCGTATGCCGGAGACCCGGCCGTCCTCGAGTCCATAGCCTCCGCCGTAATCCCCAGCCACAAACCCCTCCCGCAAACCTAGGGACCGTGCGGCCTGCGGCCCGGCCCCATAAACCGGGACTGTGAGTTTTGGACCGGCACCGTCCCCTGGTCTGGGTTCCGATGTGCACCGTCCCTGGGTTTGGCGGGGATCGGGGCTGCATCGACACCAGGTCTGGTGGTCAGGCGAGGTTGATGACGGCTACCGGGGGGAGGGTTGGGGTTTCGGACCCGCCAGCGGGCTCGACCGTGATGCCGACCGCCCGGGCGCTGGCGGCGTCGCCCTCGAGCATGACCGTGTTGGTCTGGCCAGCCGGAATCAGGCCGGCCCGGACCATCGTCGTCCCCTGCTGGAGCCAGAGCTCGTAGACCTTTCCTTCGGGCGCGGCGGGCAGGTCGGCGGTGACGATGACGGCTTTCCTCAGGCCGGGCGAGCGCACGATGGTCGCGGTCGCCGCGCCTACCTTCTTCTCGAAGCGCTGGGCGTCCTTGGCCTGCAGCACCTGCTGGGTTGCGGTCAGCTGTACGGTCCCTGTGCCGGAGGACCAGGGGTGCCACAAGAGGCCACCGGTGGCCAGGACCCCTGCCGCGGCAACGCCCGCCAGCCACTGACGCAAGGGCGCCCGACGGGTGCGTTCGGCCCGCTTGGACTCCAGGCTCGCGGGTGCGGAGGATCCGGCCGGTGTCGGCGACGCGTCGGGCGCCGATACATCAGGCGCCGACGGAGCGGGCAGCTCCGGAGCGGGTGCTTGTTCGGAGGACACCTCGGGAGGCAGCGGCCGCACGGAGCTGATGTCCCGTAGTACGGACGCACGCAGCGAGGGTGGCGGAGACGTAAGGGTGGTCGAGCTGAGTTCGCCGGCGGCGGCACGCAGGCTGGCAACCTCGGCCTGGCACTGGGAACAGCCGGCCAGGTGGGCCTCGAACAGGGCCCGTTCGACGTCGTCGACGGCGTCGACGGCGTAAGCCCCCGAGAGGCCGTGCATGTCGTCGATGTTCATGGCTCCAGTCCCAGTGTGTCGCGCAGTCTGATGAGTCCGTCGCGGATGCGAGTCTTGGCCGTACCGAGTGGAAGGTCCATCATGACGGCCACCTCCCGATGGGTGTACCCGCCGAAGTAGGCCAGCTCCAGGGCGCCGCGCTGGGTCTCGGTGAGCGTGTCGAGGGCACGGCGAACCCGCTGTACGTCCAGGTTGCGGTGGGCCTCCTCGACGGTCTGGTCGAACGGGGCTGCCTGTTCACGGGCTTCGTATGCCGTGTCCCGGCGTCGTGCCGCTTCTGCTGATCGCACCCGATCTACCGCCTTCCGGTGTCCGATCGTCATCAGCCAGCTGAGGGCGCTGCCTCGGTCGGGGTCGAATCGGGAGCTGGTGCGCCAGATGTCGAGATAGGCGTCCTGGGTGACCTCCTCGGCCTGGGCCCGGTCCCGCACTGTGCGAAGGACCAGGCCGAACAGCCGGGCCGCGGTCGCGTCATACAGCCTCGCGAAGGAAGCCTCGTCGCCCAGGGAGCACGCCTTGAGGAGATCAGCCAGCTCTGCACTGACCGAGGGCGCGCCGGTCCCCGAGGCGGAGGCGACCTCACCCTCCGGGACCAGAGTCATGCGAACCATGATGCGCTATCGGGGCGGGGTGCTGGGTGGCGGATATCAGGTGTCAGGCCGGGAGCAGGACGCCGTCGACGATGTAGACCGTGGCATTCGCGGTCGTCACGTTGCCGCAGATGATGTTGTTGCCGCCGTTGACCTTGTAGGCATCACCCGATCCGGTGATCTTGAGCGTGCCGCCTTCGAGGGTCTTGTGGTCCCCAGCGAGCATGTCGGGGGTGATCTTGCCCTTGACCACGTGGTTGGTCAGGATCTTGGTCAGCAGGCCCTTGGGATCGGCCAGGGCGGCCTTGAGGGCTGCCGGCGGCAGCTTGGCGAACGCGGAGTCGACCGGCGCGAAGACGGTGATGTCCGGGGTGGTGTTCAGGGTGTCGCCCGGACCCGCGGCACCCACCGCGGTGACCAGGGTCTTCAGCAGGGGGTTGTTGCCCGCGGCGGTGGCAACCGGGTCGGTGGCCATGCCGTTGAAGCTGCCCTTGCCGTCCTTCGGCACGGCCGCGCAGCCGGAGCCGAACACAGCGGTCGACGCGTTGGCCGACGGTGCTGCGGTCGCCTTTGGTGCGGCCCGGCCTGCCGGCTGCAGGGGTGCGTCGGCTGCCGTGGTCTGCGAGCTGCCACACGCGGCCAGGATCAGCGGGACGGCGAGGGCAACTGCCGCGACGATGCCGCGGCCACGGAAGCTCATGGTGTTCTCCTTGGTGGGATCGTGGTGTTGAACTGCTGGTCCTGTGCTGGTCATTCGGTGTGCTTGCCGGGGCGGATTGCCTTCTGGGGAATTTTCTTCCGGTGGCGCGAGGCTTTCGGTGGAGCGAGGCTTTCGGTGGAGCGAGGCTCCTGGTGGAGCGAGGCTTTCGGTCGCGCGAGGCTTTCGGTGCGGCGGGGCAGGGCTCACTCGACGAACACGATGACCTCCTGGATGCCGCTCGAGCCGTTGGGGTACGGCTTGGCGCGCCGGGAGAGCTTCAGGGCGCCCTTGCGGTCGGTCGCCCCACGGCGAGGGCGTGCCGACCGGGGGTGGCTTTCCAGGGCAGGTACCACTGGCGCCAGTAGTCGAGGCCGGCGTCGGGGCCCAGCGTGGCCTTCCGCCACGGGCCGCCGTCGATGCTGACCTCGACCGCCGCTATGCCGATCCGCTGGGCCCAGGCGACGCCGCCGACGGCCGTCGTACCGGCCTTGATCGTCGACAGCGGCCGGGGGGTGTCGACGCGTGCGGACATCTTGATGGGCGCATCGGTGGCCCAGTCGCGCCCGGTCCAGTAGGAGACGTCCCTGGCGTATGTCGTGGCCGTCAGCTTCGTCAGCCACTTGGTCGCGCTGACGAACCCGTACAGGCCCGGGATGACGATGCGGGCAGGGAAGCCATGGGCGGCGGGCAGCGGCCGGCCGTTCATGCCCACGGCGATCATGGCGTCGCGGCCGTCGCGGACCACCTTCATGGGCGTGCCGATGGTGAAGCCGTCGACCGCCGTGCTGAGCAGCTGGTCGGCGCCGGACCGTACGCCGACCCGGTCGAGCAGATCGGCCAGCCGAACGCCCTGCCAGCGAGCGGCCCCGACGTAGCCCCCGCCGACCTCGTTGCTGACACAGGTGAGCGTGATGTCCCGCTCGATCATCGGCATGGCCAGCAGCTCCCGATACGTGAGGGTCATCGGACCCCTGACCATGCCGTCGATCTGGAGCCGCCAGCGGTCGGCATTGACGCGGGGGATGGTCAGGTTGGTGTCCACCCGATAGAACGCTGCGTTGCTGGTGCGCAGCGGCGTGATGCCCGGACCCGGCCCTCCACGCCCTGGGGGAAGGCGCCGGCGGTGTCGGCCGGCGTCGGGAGCGCGACCTGCGGGCCGGAGTCCGATGACGAGAGCCTCTGCCCGAAGGCGGCCGCCCCGGCTGCTCCGGCGGTCACTGCCGCGGCGCCGATCAGGAACTGCCGGCGCCCGTCGTGCGAGGTCGGGTATGCCGTGGCCGGCAGCCCCCGGCCGTCTCTGCCCACGGTTGCCGCGGGCTCACTGTGGGTCAGCACGTGGCGCAGGCCCAGCAGGATCGCGAGACCGACGACAGCGGAAGCGAGGCCTGGAATGGCATCCGGGGGCGTTGCCGCGGGCCGCATGGCGGCCGCGGCGGTGGCCAGCCCGGCCAGCAGAATGATCCACGCGACGCCCACCCACACCCGCCGACGCGACAGTGCGCCGGCGACTGCGGCGGCAGTCAGCGTGACCAGGGTGACGGTGGCCAGCAGGATCGGCTTGTCGGCGGTTCCGAACTGCGCCACGGCATACTCCTTGACCGGCGTCGGGGTCGCGTCGATGACCACGGAGCCGACCGCGAGCACCGGCGAGGCCGCAGGGTTGGTCAGCCCGGCGGCCAGGTGAGCGGACGCGATACCCCCTGCTGCGGCGAGCACGCCGGTCAGGGCGTAGGCCAGCGTTCGTGTCTTCGGCAGGTGTGCGGCGAATCGGCCCATATTCAGCATTCGGAGCGAACGCCTTCTCCGGATGGGGCACGCAGTCCCGAGGTTTGGCGGGTAGTTTGGGGTGGTGAGTCAGCAACCCCGGAAGGTCAGCAGGACGCCCAGGTCCCGGACGCCCAACTTCGCCGCGTTCCTGGTCTCCGGCGGCCTCCTGGGGCTTCTCATCGGGTTCCTCCTCAGTGTGGCCGGCCCCGGCGACGCCCGGTACGACGCGTCGGCCGCGGTGGGCTTCCTCGGCCTGATCTGCGCCGGCCTTGGCGTTCTGGCCGGTGGCGTCATCGCCGTGCTGCTCGAGAAGCGGCCCTGAGCGTGGACGGTCCGTCCGACAGTCGCCCGAGCGGACTCGCAGCGCTCTCGGCTGTGGGAGACTAGGCGGGTGGCACGCGGCGATGGGCGACTGACGCACGACCTACTTCCCGGCGAGAAAGCACCCCAGGACGCCTGCGGGGTCTTCGGAGTCTGGGCTCCCGGCGAGGATGTCGCCAAGCTGACCTATTTCGGGCTCTATGCCCTGCAGCACCGTGGCCAGGAGTCCGCCGGCATCGCGGCCAGCGATGGCCATCGGCTGCTGGTCTACAAGGACATGGGTCTGGTCTCGCAGGTCTTCGACGAGACCAGCCTCGGTTCGCTGAAGGGCCACCTGGCGATCGGCCACTGCCGTTACTCGACCACTGGTGGCAGCAACTGGGAGAACGCTCAGCCGACGCTCGGCGGCACCGACGACTCCACCGTCGCACTGGCTCACAACGGCAACCTCACCAACGCGGCCGAGCTGCGGGACCTGTTGCTCGAGCGCCACGGCGACACCTTCGCCAGCCAGCTCGGCGGCGAGCTGCACCGGGGAAACACCACCGATACCGCACTGGTGACGGCACTGCTCTCCAGCGACCCCGACCACACCCTGGAGGCCACCGCTCTGGAGGTGCTGCCCAAGGTCACAGGCGCCTTCAGCTTCGTCTTCATGGACGAGCAGACCCTGTATGCCGCCCGCGACCGACACGGAATCCGCCCCCTCGTCCTGGGGCGCCTCGAGCGAGGCTGGGTGGTCGCCAGTGAGGCGGCCGCGCTCGCAACCGTCGGGGCCAGCGTGATTCGCGAAGTTCAGCCGGGCGAGCTCATCGCCATCGACCAGGACGGTCTGCGTTCCCACCAGTTCGCTGAGGCGGACCCAAAGGGCTGCGTCTTCGAGTACGTCTACCTTGCCCGGCCCGACGCGACCATCGCCGGCCGGTCGGTCCATGAGGCCCGGGTTGAGATGGGCCGCCGGCTGGCCAGGGAGTACCCGGTCGAGGCTGACCTGGTGATCCCGGTGCCCGAGTCCGGCACGCCTGCCGCGATCGGTTATGCGGAGGCCAGCGGCATCCCCTACGGGCAGGGCTTCGTCAAGAACTCCTACGTCGGGCGGACCTTCATCCAGCCAAGCCAGACGCTCCGTCAGCTCGGCATCCGCCTGAAGCTCAACGCGCTGGAGACCGTCATCCGCGGCAAGCGTCTGGTCGTCGTCGACGACTCGATCGTGCGCGGCAACACCCAGCGCGCCCAGATCCGCCTGCTTCGGGAGGCTGGGGCGGCCGAGATCCATGTGCGTATCTCCAGCCCGCCGGTGAAATGGCCCTGCTTCTACGGCATCGACTTCGCCACCCGCGCCGAGCTGATCGCCACCGGCCTCAAGGTGGAGGAGATCCGTGCCAGCATCGGCGCAGACAGCCTGGGGTACGTCAGCGAGGAGGCGATGATCGAGGCGACGGGACAGCCTCGTTCCCGGCTGTGCACGGCCTGTTTCACCGGCGACTACCCGATCGCGTTGCCTGACTCGACCCTGCTGGGCAAGCACTTCCTCGAGGTCCTGCCCGGCCTGGAGACCGCGGGGCCCGGAGGTCTCGATATCGAGGGTGTTGGCACCGGTGTCGCCGGCGGCGCCGCTGATGCGCTCTCGCGCCCCTGAACCCGGTTTTGTCAGTGCCGAACGGGAATCGCACGCTCCCTAGGTTTGCGGTCGCCGCGCCCGCACAGTCCCTAGGTTTGCGGTCACTTGCCCGCACAGTCCCTAGGTGGCTGGTGGCAAACGAGGTGTTTTGGGGCCAGCAAAAACGGTGGGGTGATCCGGCTCCAAAACCGCGTGTGAATATGCCAAAGGAAAGCGGTCTTCCCCCACTTCGATGCCCAATCCCGGCCTCCATTTCGAGGCTGCTCCCCACCATCGCGAACTGAACGAGTCAGGCCGCCGAAAGACACCAGCCTCCTAGGTGTCGGTGATGGCCAAGGAGCTGGACGAGCATGTGGCCGACTTCCGCTCCCGCCCGTTGGGCGCCGGGCCGTACACGTTCGTGGCCGCCGACGCCCCGGTCCCTAAGGTCCGCGAGGGCGGCAGGGTGGTCAACGTGCACGCCTTGGTGGCCACCGGCGTCAACGCCGATGGGCACCGCTAGAGCTAGATCCTCGGCGTGCAGGCCACCTCAGCCGAAGCCGGCGCCGGATGGTGGACTTTCTTCCGGGACCGGACCGCCCGCGGCTTGTCCGGGGTGGCCCTGGTGACCAGCGACGCTCACCAAGGACTCGTATCGGCGCCACGTTGCCGGGCGCGTCGTGGCAGCTGCCGAGTTCACTACGCGACGACCTTGATGACCATCACGCCGAAGACCAGCTGGCGGTGCGTGCGGACTCTGCTGCATTCCATCTATGACCAGCCCGACGCCGATTCGAGTGTCGCGCAATACGACGGGTCCTCGAATCCCTTGCCAAGAAGCTTCCCAAAGTTGTTGCTCACCTGCAGGAGAACCGCTCAAACGTGCTCGCTTCACCGCGTTCCCCAAGGAGATCTGGAGATGAATCTGGTCAAACAACCCCGACCTGTTAACCGGCCCTCGGATGGTTGAAAGAGCGACTGAATGGAGAGATCCGCCGCAGGACAGATGTGGTCGCCATCTTCCCAGCCCGCGGCTCACTGATCCGCCTCGTCGGAGCCGTCCTGGCCGAGCAACACCACGACTGGATCGGAGGCCGACGCGGCCTCGGCCTCGACTTCCTCGCCCGCTCCCGCCTCCGCCTCGCCGACACCCAGGCCGCCGAGGATGTGAAAGGCCCCATGACCAGGTCTCCTGACATAGAGCCAGAATTCCTGTGTGGTCAGGGGCGGGTTTTGACCTCGTAGCGCAGGATGAGCTCGGTGCCGGGGTAGCGGGTTTGGGTGGCGGTGAGGTGCTCGCAGAGTTGTGTGATGGCGGTGGTGGCCCGCCGTGTCGGGAGTGCGTCGAGCCGGATGGTCAGCGTGCCGTCGCCGGGGTCGATGTCGCCGGTTCCGGTCAACGCTTGGCGGATGAGGGTGTGTGCTTCGTGGTTGGCGCGGGCGTAGCCGGTGTGGATGCGGACGTCTCGGGCCAGGGCGGTGGCGGTGTTGAACGCGGCGATGCGGATGGCGTGGGTGATCAGCTTGGTTTGGGTGTCCAGTACCTGCTGACCGGGGTTGACCCGTCCCAATGGAAGCCGGGCGGCGATGGCGCGGTGGGTGGCTTGGGCGGTGTCTAGGTCGGTCTCTGCGGCGCGGAGGTCCGCGGTGAGGCCGTCGCGGGCCGCGTTGGTGATCAGCACCGATACCCCTGGCGGTGGGGACACCGCGTTCAGCAGGGCGGCGTCGGTGGCGGCCAGGGCCCGGTCGTAGCGCGCCCGGGCGGTCAGGACCTGGGTGTGGGCTTTCTTCTTGGCCGGGTTGGGGACCAGCCGGGTGGGGTCGTCCTGCGTGGTGGCGTACGCGTCGTGGGAGTCGAGGTCGAAGTGCATCCGGGCGTAGCGGAAGTAGTTCTCCTGGCGCCACCGGGATCCCATCCGGTAGATGACCTGTTCGACTGGTAGGTCGGCCCGGGTGGTCAGGATGTGGATCTGCCGGGTGCTGTCCTGCCCGTGCTCGCCCCTGCCGGTCTTGTTGTTGGCCACGATCAGGCTCACCTGCCGCATCGTGAACACTTCATCGTGCTCGCCTACGGGTAGGTCCACGGTGGTGTCCGCGACCCGCCACTGGTGGGTGCGCCCTGTTTCATCGGTCCAGGAGAGGTCGGTGAACAGGGTGGGGTCGACGTCGGCGGCCAGGCCCTTGCGCCAGGTCAGCACGTCAAAGCCTTGGGCATCCATGTGCTCGAACAGGGCGGGGGACCAGCCGCCGCGGTCGAACCCGACCAGGACCCGCCGCTGGTCGCCGACGGCCGCCCGTAGGTCGGGCAGTAGCCGGCGGAGCTCCATGGCCAGGGACGCGCCGGGGTCGGCCATGACGACCAGGACCGGGTCCCCGGACGCGTCCGAGACCCAGGTCTCCACGGTTGCCGGGGCGGGGAACTTCAGCCGGGACAGGTGGGTCTTGGCGACCTTGGCCGCGTCTTGGGGGGCGCGGACGTGCCCGTCGACGTAGAACACCGCCAACAGGTCCGGGTTGCTCGCATCCAGGCGGGCCACGTGCCGTCGTGCCATCGCGGCGAGCAGCTCGTCGGCGCGCCCGGTATCGGCCAGGGTGGTGATCTTGCGGCGGATCGTCTTGACCTCCGGGCCCCGGTCCAGACCGAGCACCCTGCCGAAGGCTGCCGGGTCGATCCGGGTGGAGCCTTGCGCGCGGGGCTCGCCGGCCAACGCCCGCAGCACGCCTTCGAGCAGCATCGTGTCCAGGCCGTAGAACCCGTTGGGCAAAGGCCCGAAAACTGTTGCGGCACAGGGCAACAGCCCGGTGGCCTCCAGGGCGGGGAGAGCCAGCAGGAGCCCGGCCAGGGGTACCCGTGCGGCGGGGGTGAACACGGGTTTGGCGTGGGGGAGCTTCCCCCACCGGGCCGCAACCCGCTCACCGTCGCGGTCGGTCGCAGGTGGCAGTACCGGCAGGTCCACGACTGCCGCCAGCGGCTGGTCTTGTTCCTGCTGGGCGGGCCCAGCTGCCGTGGGTGTGGCCAGTGCCCGCCGGACCGTGGTGACCGACACCCCGACCGCGTCGGCGACTGCCTGCAACGTCGCGCCGCTGCTGCGGCGGGCGCGGATGTCGGCGGCCATGTCATCGCTCAACAGTGAGGGGCCCTTGGGTCCGCGTTTGTGCCAAGCCAGGCCGGCCGCGCC
>DASVKO010000234.1:0-17555 GCA_036385355.1 Dermatophilaceae bacterium | reverse complement strand
GAAGGAAGACATCACCGAGATCATCCTCAACATCAAGGGTCTGGTCGTCTCCAGCGAGCACGACGAGCCCGTCGTGATGTACCTGCGCAAGCAGGGCCCCGGCGCGGTCACCGCTGCCGACATCGCCCCGCCGGCCGGGGTCGAGGTGCACAACACGGATCTGCACATCGCCACGCTCAACGGCAAGGGCAAGGTCGAGATGGAGCTCACCGTCGAGCGCGGTCGTGGCTATGTCTCCGCCCAGCAGAACAAGTCCGGTGACGCCGAGATCGGTCGTATCCCGATCGACTCGATCTACTCGCCCGTGCTGGCCGTGACCTACAAGGTCGAGGCAACCCGGGTCGAGCAGCGCACCGACTTCGACAAGCTGATCGTCGACGTCGAGACCAAGAGCTCGATGGCTCCCCGTGACGCGATGGCCTCTGCCGGCAAGACCCTGGTCGAGCTCTTCGGCCTGGCCCGCGAGCTCAACGTCGAGGCCGAGGGCATCGACATGGGCCCCTCGCCCACCGACGCGGCCCTGGCTGCTGATCTTGCTCTGCCGATCGAGGACCTCGACCTGACCGTCCGGTCCTACAACTGCCTCAAGCGCGAGGGCATCCACACCGTGGGTGAGCTTCTCGGACGCAGCGAGGCGGACCTGCTCGATATCCGCAACTTCGGTGCGAAGTCCATCGACGAGGTCAAGGCCAAGCTCGTGGGCATGGGCCTGCAGCTCAAGGACAGCCCGCCCGGGTTCGACCCGAGCGCAATCGTGGACCGTTTTGACGACGACGCAGAAGACGACTCGGCGTTCGCCGAAGACGAGCAGTACTGACCGATTCATTTGTTGTGTGACTGAGCCGCTCAACGCGGAACGGTCAGAGACCTACAGGAGAACCACACATGCCCACGCCAACTAAGGGCCCCCGTCTCGGCGGCGGCCCGGCCCACGAGCGGCTGATCCTTGCCAACCTGGCCACGTCGCTGTTCGAGCACGACCAGATCACGACGACTGCGGCCAAGGCCAAGCGTCTGCGCCCCCTCGCCGAGCGTCTGGTCACCTTCGCCAAGCGCGGAGACCTGCATGCCCGTCGCCGCGTCCTCACGGTCGTGCGCGACAAGGGCGTCGTGCACCGTCTCTTCACGGAGATTGCGCCCGACATGACCGATCGTCAGGGTGGCTACACGCGCATCACGAAGATCGGGAACCGCAAGGGCGACAACGCCCCCATGGCCGTGATCGAGCTGGTGCGTGAGCCGCTTTCACCCAAGAAGGCCACCGTGGCGGAGGCCGAGGCTGCAACGAAGCGCTCTGCCAAGACCAAGAAGGCCGAGAAGGCTCCCGCAGCCAAGAAGGCCGCGACCCCGGCGGATGACGCTGCGGTGGAGGACACCGCAGTGGTCGAGGCTGACGCTGTTGTGGCTGACGTTCCCGTGGCTGACGTTCCCGTGGCTGACCTCATCGAGGTTGAGGCCGTGGCGGCTCAGGATTCCGACAACGCGGCGGACGACACGTCCAACGCCAAGGCCTGAGCCGGATCTTCTGACCGGACAGGACGTTCGTGAGCCTGCTGCTATGAACGACAACGAGCCCGCTGCCCCCCTGGGGGGTGGCGGGCTCGTGCCGTCCCTGCGCATCCGGCTCGACTTCGGGTACGACGGGACGGCGTTCTCCGGGTGGGCGATGCAGCCCGGCAAGCGGACGGTGGAGGACCAGCTCTCTGCCGCGCTGACCCTGATCCTGCGAGCCACCAGGCCGGTACGGCTGGTCGTGGCCGGACGTACCGACGCGGGGGTACATGCCCGCGGTGCGGTGGCCCATGCCGACGTCGACCCGGCCGGGTGGGCTCTCGTGCCCGGTCGATCCACTCGCTCGCCGGCTGAGTCCGCCCTGGCGCGGCTCAACGGCGTGCTGCCGGCCGACATCGTGGTCCATACCGTCTCGGTGGCCCCCGAGGGCTTCAACGCCCGGTTCTCGGCCATCGAGCGCCGGTACCTCTATCGCATCTGTGACCAGCCAGAGCTCCTGGACCCGTTGCGGCGGGGCGACACGTTGGTCCACCGGCAAGCCCTGGACGTCGCGGCGATGCATGCTGCCTCTCAGGGGCTGCTGGGGCTGAGGGACTTCTCCGCCTTCGCCAAGAAACGAGACGGCGCGACGACGATTCGCACCCTGCTGGAGTTCTCGTGGGTACGGGGGGGCGATGGCGTGGTCGAGGCGAGAGTCGTGGCTGATGCCTTCTGTCGCTCGATGGTCCGTGCGCTGGTGGGGGCGGTGATCCCGGTGGGTGAGGGACGTCAGCCGGTCGACTGGCCTGCCGGGGTTCTGGTCGCCGGACGACGTCATCCGGGTGTGGTCGTGATGCCGGCACACGGGCTGAGCCTGGAGCAGGTCACCTACCCGCCCGATGTGGACCTGGACAGCCGTCACAAGGAGTCACGCGTCAGGCGGTCAGCAGTGCAGTAGGCCCGTTTGTGACGCGGTCGAGGTGGTTCCTGCCCGTCTGCTCCCGACGCACGGGGTAGGGTCCCTGAATAGCCAGCGTCCGAGATCCGCCTGATTCTCATGGTTTGGGCACCTCGAACCAGATCTCATCCCAAGGAGCTTCCCTTGTCCCGACGTGTCGGTTCATCGCGGCCAGGGCGCATCCCCGGCCCGGTCTCTGCCAGACCTGCCAGAGCCTCCAGAACGCTGAGAGCTGGGGTTGCCGCCCTGGGTTCGGTCCTGCTGGTCGCCGGTTGCGGCAGTGGCAGCAGCTCCGGCCCCGCGACCGCGGCCGGCGGGGTCAAGCTGGTCGCCGCGGGCAAGCTGACCGTGTGCACGCATCTGCCCTACGCGCCCTTCCAGTTCAACCAGGGCGGCAAGGTCGTGGGCTTCGACATGGACCTGATGGATCTGGTCGCCAAGAAGCTCGGGGTCACCCAGACTGTCGTCGACACGCCCTTCGAGGGCATCAAGTCCGGGCAGGACCTGAACACGGGCAAGTGCGACGTCGCGGCGGCCGGCATGACGATCAAGCCGGAACGGGCGAAGGTCATCGACTTCTCCGCGCCGTACTTCAACGCGACCCAGGCGCTGCTCGTGAGGAAGGGGGCGCCCTACACGTCGCTCGAGTCCTTCAAGGGCAAGAAGCTCGGGGTGCAGTCCGGCACGACAGGCAAGGACTACGTCGCCTCCAAGAACCTCAGTGGCGTCACGGTGACCGAGTTCGAGGACCTGGCGACCCTGCAGCAGGCGTTGGCCACCAACCAGATCGAAGGGGCGGTGGACGATCTGCCCGTGTGGACCGACTACATCAAGAAGAACCCCGGCAAGTTCGAGATCGGTGCCGAGTTCGACACCGGCGAGCAGTATGGCTTCGGGATCAAGAAGGGCGGCAACCCCCAGCTGCTCAAGACCGTCAACGATGTCATTGCCTCGTCCAAGAGCGACGGTACGTACAACACCATCTACGAGAAGTGGTTCGGCACCAAGCCGGCGGCCTGAGATGTCCGCGACGACAACGGCGGGCCGGACCCGCCGGCTGACCCGCCGCCAGCGCACCAGACTCCTGCGAGGGGTCCAGTACGCCGTCTTCCTGGCGGTGGGGCTGCTCATTGTGGTCAAGGCCGACTGGCCCCGGCTCTCGCACGACTACTTCAACCCCGCGATCGCCAAACAGCTCTTCCCGGACATCTTGTCGACCGCGCTGAAGAACACCGCGATCTACACGGCGATGGGCTTTGCCTTCGGCCTTGGCGTTGGCCTGGTTCTGGCGCTCATGCGTCTCTCGGTGGTTGCGCCGTACCGCTGGGTGGCCAACACCTACATCGAGTTCTTCCGCGGCATCCCCCTGTTGCTGTGGCTCTTCTTCCTCGGGTATGGCGTGCCGACGGCCACCGGCGCACAGCTGCCCGGACAGCCCTACTCCCCGATCGTGTTGGGCCTCGGCATGCCGGCCGCGGCCTACATGGCCGAGACGATCCGCGCCGGGATCCAGGCGGTCCCCAAGGGGCAGGCCGAGGCGGCCCGGTCGCTGGGGATGTCCTCGGGGCAGGCGATGATCTCGATCGTGATCCCGCAGGCCTTCCGGATCATCGTGCCTCCGCTGACCAACGAGGTCATCCTGCTGACGAAGGACTCCTCGCTCGTCGCGATCCTGGGTGTCACCGCCGGGACCAAGGAGCTGACCAAGTTCGGCAGGGACTCCCTCAACCAGCTGGTCAACCCGACGCCGCTGGTGATCGCGGGCCTCTGCTACCTGATCATCACCGTGCCTCTCTCGCTGGTGGTGCGGCGGCTCGAGGCCCACAACAACAGAGCTCGTTGAAGGTCGTGAAGGTCATGGCACGAAAGTCGGCTCAGCCCGAGATCGTCAGCACGGCCTCCGAGGCGGCCATCGAGGTGCGCTCGCTGCACAAGTCCTTCGGCTCCCTGGAGGTGCTCAAGGGAATCGACTTCCATGTCGACCGGGGCGAGGTCGTGTGTGTCATCGGTCCCTCCGGGTCAGGCAAGTCGACGCTTCTGCGGTGCATCAACCTGCTCGAGGCACCGACCAGCGGCAAGATCTGGGTCAGCGGAGCGGACGTGACTGACCTCGATGTCGATATCGACGCCGTTCGCCGCAGCATCGGCATGGTGTTCCAGCAGTTCAACCTGTTCCCGCACCTGTCGGTCCTGGAGAACCTCACGATCGCGCAACGGCGGGTGCTGCGCCGGAGCAAGGCGGCGGCCGAGGACGTGGCGCGCAGCAACCTCGAGCGGGTCGGGCTGGCGGACAAGGCGACGGCGTACCCGGCACAGTTGTCCGGCGGCCAGCAACAGCGTGCGGCGATCGCCCGGTCGCTCTCGATGGGGCCTGACCTGATGCTGTTCGACGAGCCGACCTCGGCCCTGGACCCGGAGCTGGTCGGTGACGTTCTCGAGGTGATGCGCGGCCTGGCAGCCGAGGGCATGACCATGATGGTGGTGACCCACGAGATGTCGTTCGCGCGTGAGGTGGCCGACCGGGTCGTGTTCATGGACGACGGGATCATCGTCGAGGAGGGGCGACCTGAGGCGGTGCTGGGGGCACCGCAACATCCGAGAACCAGGGACTTCCTGGCCCGGGTGCTCAACCCGGGACACAGGGTGCCCCCGTCAGATGGGTCGCTGACGGAGCCGACCGTCTCCTGACCGGGGGACCGGACGGGCACGCCCCCGGCGCCCTGGACGGGCCTGCGGGCGGCTACCTGGCGTTGGCGTTGTAGAGCAGCCAGGCGGCTGCGATCGCCGCGATCGCTGCCACTACTGCGGCAACGATCTTGTAGGCGCTGTAGGGCCGTTCGCCGATGACCTCGCCGGTGTTGGCGTTCACGTAGACGTCGAAGGTCTTGCCCCCGGCGACATAGGTCGCGATCCACAGCGGCAGCAGGAGCAGCCGGAACAGCACGTCCCGGTCCTGCGTGCTCATCTGGTCCACCCGCTGCTCGTCACCACCGATGTCGCCCCGGCAGTCGTCCTCGATCACCTCGGCCATGTCCTGCCGGGCCGACGCGAAGCCCGCGTCGGCATCGATGTCGTATCGCGGTGAGTCGAAGCCGGCGAGGTACTCCGACTGGTAGCCGGTCGCTGCGGCGGTCGACCACGGACCGAGCTTCTCGAGCACGTCCGCATCCGGGGAGCTGACCCCGGTGGCCAGCACGTCGACGAAGTCGCGGGAGACCCGTCCTGCGGCGTGCGACCACGCGGTGTGCTGCACCTGCCGGGTGTTGGTGACCGTCTGCCCGTTCTCCTGCGTCGTGTAGGTCTCGGTCGTGTAGTAGTGATCACCGCGCTGCCCCGTGTAGTCCGTGGTCGTGCGGTCGTCGAATCCCCAGTGCGGCAGGTAGCTGCCGCTCATCGACGCGGTCCGGCTGACCTTCTTCAGGGCTGACGGAGCGAACCACCGCGAGGAGGTCCACTCCCGGAAGCAGGCCGCGGCCTTCGCCTGGTCGACCGCGAAGGGCAGCACGCCGTCGGGGCTCTTGAGCTGCCCGCCAAGGTCGTCGCTGACCACCAGCGGACTACGACACGAGGGGCAACGCCCCGCGATCGCGACCTGCTGCTGCGCGCTTCCGCAGTTGCGGCAGGTCAGGCTGAAGGCCGGCAGCTGCGCCACCGGTGTGTGCGCCTGCCCCGCGTAGGTGAGGTAGTCGTTCTTGGGGCTGCCCGCCTCCGGCAGGGCGATGTCGAGCCTGGCCTGGCAGTACGGGCAGACCATGCCGGCGGTGCCCGGGGCGAACTGGAGGGCAGCGCCGCAGGACGGGCACTGGTACTGATGCTGTCCGGTCTGCCCCTGTCCGATCTGGCTCGGCTCGGTCTGGCTCGGCTCGGTTCGGCTCGGCTCGGTCTGGCTCGGCTCGGGCTGATGCTGCCCTGGCGGGACGGTCACGACGGCAACGGGGGTGGCGTGGAGCCCAGATCCTGAAGCTCCGGGACATCAGCCAGGCGGGCCCAGGACGCCATGCCGACCCGCCAGGCCAGGGTGTCGGCCGTGACCGTGCCTGCCTCGACCAGCGGCCGGATCTCCGACGGAGCCAGCGGACCGACCTGTTTGCCGTCCACGCCGAGGTACCACTGGGTGCTGCCGGGCAATGGCGGTGGCCCGGCGGGCGCTGAGGCGGGTGTCTCGGCGCGGGTGGAGGACTCGGGCGGTCTGGACGGCTCAGCGGGCGTGGCGGCCGGGGCCGCCCCGGGCTGGAGGGACTGGGCGAGCTGGGCGCCGAGGGCGGCACCGACCCCGATCCCCACGCCGGCGCCGGCAATGCCGCCGGGATTCTGGGCGGCGTCGGTGATCGCGGTGGCCGCCTGGTACTTCGTGAACTGGTCGAGGTCGCCGAGCACGCCCATCGAGGTCCGCTTGTCCATCGTCGCCTCGACCTCGGGCGGCAGCGAGACGTTCTCGATGATGAAGCGGGGCATCTGCAGGCCGATGAGGTTGAGGTCCTCGCTGATGATCCCGGCCAGCCTGGTGGAGATCTCGTTCTGGTGGGCTGCCAGGTCGAGCGCGGCCACCCCGGACGTCGCGAGCGCGGTCACCACCCGTGATACGACCGACTGCCGGACGAACTCGTCGACCTCGTCGGTGGTGAACTCGGGGTCGGTGCCGACCAGCTCGCGCAGCAGCACGGCGGGGTCAGCGGCCTTGATGGAGTAGGTGCCGAACGCGCGGACGCGGACCATCCCGAACTCGGGGTCCCGCATCATCGCGGGGTTCTGGGTGCCCCACTTGAGGTCGGTGAACTGCCGGGTGCTGACGAAGTAGACCTCGGCCTTGAAGGGGCTGTTGAAGCCGTACTTCCAGCCCTTGAGGGTCGACAGGACCGGCAGGTTCTGGGTCTCCAGCGTGTAGGTGCCGGGTTTGAAGACGTCGGCGATCGTGCCCTCGTTGACGAAGATCGCCACCTGGCTCTCGCGCACGACCAGCCTCGCGTTCATCTTGATCTCGTTCTCGTGGCGCGGGAAGCGCCACACGATCGTGTCCCGGGTGTCGTCGGTCCACTCGACGATGTCGATGAACTCGCCGCGGATCTTGTCCATCAGTCCCACGATGTCGTGCTCCTCAGCCTGGTGTGGGCGCGCGCCGTACGACGTGGCCCGTCATGGACTCTTCCATGTACCCATGGTGGCAGCGAGCGCGGCTCCGGTCACCCCGTAGTTTGGGACTTGTGGGTCACCTTGATGTCAACGCCGTCAGCTACTACCTGCCCGACGGGCGGCCGCTGCTCGACGGGGTCAGCCTGCGGGTCGGCGAGGGGGCCAAGGTCGCTCTCATCGGACCCAACGGCACCGGTAAGACGTCCTTGTCCCGGATCATCAGCGGGGACCTGGCTGCGGCCGAGGGGGCGGTCACCCGCAGCGGCGGGCTGGGCGTGATGCGCCAGTTCATCGGGTCCCTGCGGGACGAGTCGAGCGTGCGCGACCTGCTGGTCAGCGTCGCGCCGCCGGTGGTGAGGGCGGCGGCCGCGGCGCTCGAGGCGGCCGAGACGCGAATGATGGAGGTCGACGACGAGCCGGCCCAGATGGCGTATGCGCAGTCCCTGGCCGACTGGGCGGACGCCGGGGGATACGAGTACGAGACGCTCTGGGACGTCTGCACGGTGGCGGCGATCGGCATACCGTTCGAGCAGGCGCAGTGGCGTTCAGTCACCACCCTGTCCGGCGGGGAGCAGAAGCGGCTGGTGCTCGAGGCCCTGTTGCGCGGGCCCGAAGAGGTGCTGCTGCTGGACGAGCCCGACAACTACCTGGACGTGCCGGCCAAGCGGTGGCTGGAGGACCAGATCATCGCCTCTGCCAAGACGGTGCTGTTCATCAGCCACGACCGTGAGCTGCTCGACCGGGTCGCCACCCGGATCGCCACCCTCGAGCCTGCCGCGGCAGGCTCGTCCCTGTGGGTGCATCCCGGCCGCTTCTCGACGTACCACCAGGCGCGGACCGACCGGAACAGCAGGCTCGAGGAGCTGCGCCGCCGCTGGGACGAGGAGCACGCCAAGCTCATCGCGCTGGTGCTCATGTACAAGAACAAGGCGGCGTACAACGACGGGCTGGCCAGCCGGTACCAGGCGGCCAAGACCCGGCTGGCCAAGTTCGAGGAAGCCGGGCCGCCCGAGCTGGTCCCCCAGGAGCAGAACGTGAAGATGAGGCTCAGGGGAGGGCGGACCGCCAAGCGGGCGGTGATCGCCGAGGGTCTCGAGCTGGTCGGTCAGGGGCCACCCCCCGCCTGGGCGGGGATGGAGCCGTTCGACCTGGAGATCTGGTACGGCGAGCGGCTCGCCGTCCTCGGGAGCAACGGATCAGGCAAGTCCCACTTCCTGAGGCTGCTGGCAGCCGGTGGCACCGACCCGGCGCCGGAGCACCAGCCGGTCGGTGATGTGCAGCCGGTCGCGGTGCGGCACAGCGGTGTCGTCCGCCTGGGCTCGCGGGTGCGTCCGGGCTGGTTCGCGCAGACCCATCAGCACCCCGCCCTGCTGGGACGGACCCTGCTGGAGATCCTGCACCGGGGGGACGACCATCGCCGTGGCCGGCCGCGTGAGGAGGCAGCCAGGGCCCTGGACCGATACGAGCTCGCCCGTGCGTCGGAGCAGACCTTCGACACCCTCTCCGGAGGTCAGCAGGCTCGGTTCCAGATCTTGCTGCTCGAGCTCAGCGGCGCGACCCTGCTCCTGCTTGACGAGCCCACCGACAACCTGGACCTGCAGTCGGCCGAAGCGCTGGAAGAGGGACTCGAGGCATTCGACGGGACCGTCGTGGCCGTGACGCACGACCGCTGGTTCGCCAGGGGGTTCGACCGCTTCCTGGTCTTCGGCCGCGATGGTTCGGTCTCGGTCTCCGACGAGCCGGTATGGGACGAGAGGGTCCGGCGCCGTCGCTGAACCGCACCGGATCCGGTTGTCACGGCACCGGGGGGGAACTGACCGGTTGTTGCCGGGCTGCCCACCCGCCGGCGACGGTGGCCGCGGCCATGGTGACCAGTGCTCCCAGGATCAGGGCTGCCGACTCGCCCGGCGCCAGGACGTTCAGGCTGGTGCCCACGGTCGCTGCCGCGATCGGCACCCCGAGCTGGGCGGCGGCCAGCGAGCTCAGGCTCAGGGGCTGTCCGGTGAAGGCGGCAAGGGAGTGGCTGAGCACCGCGCCGACTCCGAGCAGCAGTCCCAGCAGGATCAGCGTGGGTCGGGCCCCGAGAGCCCGCAGGTCCAGTGACGAGCCCAGCCAGACGAAGAACAGCGGGCCGAAGAAGCCCTCGGTCACCGCGAACAGCTGGCGGGCCAGCCGCCGCGGCTCTCCGACGAAGGCCACCGCGAGCCCGAAGACAAAGCCCGCAAGCATGATCGACACGTTCGAGCCGCTTGCCACGGCGGCGAGCGAGAACAGGATCATCAGGCTTATCCGCAGCTCGAGGGCGAAGTGACGCTCCTCGGACACATGGTGGAGCCGGTGGCGGTAGCCCTTGCGCTCCAGGAAGGACAGGCCGAGGAAGAGTGCGTACCCGATCAGGATGATGACGATGGCGCCCAGCCCGGCCCGGCCGACCTGGGCGGGATCGATGACCAGGGGAAGGACGACGATGCAGGCGGCGTCGGCGATCGCCACCTGCGGGAGCAGCGACAGAACGTGCTCGCCCTGCAGGCCCAGCGAGCTGATGATGGGCAGGATCAGCAGGGCGGAGGAAGAAGCCATCAGCACGGCATACAGGGCGGCGTGGCCCGTCCCGAAGACTGTGGCGAGCACGACGCCCAGAACAGCCGATCCTGCTCCGACCAGCGCAGCCCGGGCGACGCCGTGGCCAAGACTCCGCCGGAGGTGGCCGTCGCGAACAGGCACCTGGGTGCCGGCGACGAACATCACCAGCCCGAAGCCGACCTGGCCGATGAAGGACAACGTGGGGTCGGAGGCGTCCAGGTAGCCCACCCCGGTCCTGCCCAGGATCATCCCCAGGAGGAGCGGGCCGATGACCACCGGGACGTGCCAGCGCCGGGGATAGGCCAGTGCAGGCCCGGCCAGACCGGCCAGGACGATGACCGCCAGCATGGCGAAATCCACAGGCACCTCCAGTTTGTGGGCAACCAGATGACCAGCCAGATGACCAACGCGGCGGTGGCGTGCAGGGCCGCAAGGACAAGCATGCCGTAAGCGCCCGGCGGGCAACCCCGGCAACCTTCTGTTGATTCTTGCAAGAACCTGCAAAAAGTTGCGGAAAACCATGCAGGGGCGCTAGCCTTCGCCCGAACGGACCAAATCGGACTCGACAGCGGCTCTTCTCCGCGAGTGGACCTGACAACATCCGCCCGGTCTGCGACTCCGTCGCGGACCCCAGCTGATGAGCGAATCTGATGTCGCTCCGGAGCCGTCAGGAGCCGTTATGGCCCGTCGTCTGTCCTTCTCTGCCGCTGCCACCGCCATGGCCATCGCCGTGGTTGGCGGGCTCGCGCCGATCACCGCGGCCGCCACCGCTGCGGCGGCCGCGCCTACCCGGACGGCCACCATCGTCGGCTCGCTGCAGAGCGAGGCCGGCTGCGCGGCGGACTGGGCGCCCGACTGCGCCGCCACCCAGCTGACCCGCGAGGGCGACAGCACGGCATACAGCAAGAAGCTCACCGTGCCGGCCGGCACCTATGAGTTCAAGGTGGCGATCAGCAAGGCCTGGGACGAGAGCTACGGCGCGGACGGCGCGAAGGGCGGCGCGAACCTCCCGCTGGTCCTGAAGGGACCGGCCACCCTGAAGTTCTCCTACGACGACGTCACGCACAAGATTGGGGTGGCCCCGACCGACCTGCCCGGCGACGCGACGAAGGCGGACCGGGCGCTCGCGGGATCGAGCCTGCGCTCGCCGCTGACCAGTGAGCAGATGTACTTCCTGATGGCCGACCGCTTCGCGAACGGGTCGACCGCCAACGACGCCGGCGGGCTGACCGGCTCGCGGCTCGAGACCGGCCTCGACCCGGCGGACAAGGGCTTCTTCCATGGTGGCGACCTGGCCGGCGTGACGAAGAAGCTCGACTACATCAAGTCGCTGGGCACCACGGCGATCTGGCTGACGCCGACCTTCAAGAACCAGCCCGTCCAGGGGACCGGGGCGGACGCGAGCGCCGGCTACCACGGCTACTGGATCACCGACTTCACCCAGATCGACCCCCACCTGGGCACCAACGCCGAGATGAAGTCGCTGATCAGCGCGGCGCACGCCAAGGGGATGAAGGTCTTCTTCGACATCATCACCAACCACACCGCTGACGTCATCGACTACAAGGGCGGGAAGCACGCCTACGTGTCGAAGGAGACCAGCCCCTACAAGGACGCGAGCGGCACCGTCTTCGACGACAAGAAGTTCGCGGGCGGGAGCACCTTCCCGGCGCTGAACGCGGCCACCTCGTTCCCGTACGTGCCCACCTTCCGCAGTGAGGCCGACAAGACGGCCAAGGTGCCGGTCTGGCTGAACGACCCGACCGTCTACCACAACCGCGGCGACTCGACCTTCGCCGGTGAGTCCTCGGAGTACGGCGACTTCGTCGGCCTGGACGACCTCTTCACCGAGCAGCCCAAGGTCGTCGACGGGATGACCGACATCTACAAGAACTGGGTCGACTTCGGCATCGACGGGTTCCGGATCGACACCGTCAAGCACGTGAACACGGCCTTCTGGCAGAAGTTCGCACCGGCGATCCAGGCCGAGGCCAAGGCCAAGGGCAAGCGCGACTTCTTCATGTTCGGTGAGGTCTACGACAGCAACCCGTCGGTCATGAGCCAGTTCACCACCACCGCCAAGCTCCCGGCCACGCTCGACTTCGGCTTCCAGGCCCAGGCGCTCGCCTTCGCCCAGGGCAAGCCAACGACCGGCCTGCGCGACCTGTACGCAGCCGACGACTACTACACCGATACCGACTCCAACGCGTACCAGCTGCCGACCTTCCTCGGCAACCACGACATGGGCCGGGCGGCCATGATGCTGACGAAGTCCGGCAGCACCGGAACCGACCTGATGGCACGCACCAGGCTGGCCAACGACCTGATGTTTCTCACCCGCGGGCAGCCGGTGGTCTACTACGGGGACGAGCAGGGCTTCATCGGCTCAGCTGGCGACAAGGACGCCCGCCAGGACATGTTCGCCACGAAGGTGGCGCAGTACGCCGGCGAGCCGATCCTCGGGGGGACGTCGGGGAGCAAGGACCGCTTCGACACCAAAGCGCCTCTGTACCAGCAGATCTCGGCGCTGGCCAAGCTGAGGGCCGCCAACCCGGGCCTGTCCAGCGGCGCGCAGATCCACCGCTACGCCTCCGATGGTGCCGGTATCTACGCGTTCAGCCGGGTTGATGCGGCGTCGGGCACGGAGTACGTCGTGGTGGCCAACAACTCGACGACTGCCAAGAGCGCGACGTTCGCGACCTTCGGCAAGAACGCGAAGTTCGCCCAGATCTATGGCGGCAGGACGGCGCTCACGTCGGGCAGGGACACCCGGGTGACCGCGAGCCTGCCGGCTCTGTCGGTGTCGGTGTGGAAGGCGCAGGGCAAGATCGCCCAGCGCAAGGCCGCCCCGGCCACCTGGCTCACCTCACCGCAGCCCGGCGCGGTCGTCGGGGGGCGCGCCGAGATCTCGGCCGCGCTCACCGAGAGCACCTTTGCCCAGGTCACCTTCGCGGTGCGCCCGGTCGGGACGAAGAGCTGGCGCGCGCTGGGAACTGACGACAACGCGCCATACCGCGTCTTCGACGATGTCAGCGCCCTGGCCAAGGGAACGCTCCTGGAGTACCGCGCGATCACCAGGGACAGCAGCGGCAACCTGTCGGCCGCCTCGTCGTACGGCGTCGTGGGCGAGCCGGTGAAGGCCGGCGGCGGTGCAGGTGGCGTCGGGCCGGTCACCCAGCCCGACAGCGTCAGCGTGGCCGGAAGCCACAACTCGGAGATGGGCTGCACCGGCGACTGGCTGCCGGACTGCGCGCAGGCGCAGCTCGCGCTCGACTCCACGGACCAGATCTGGAAGGGCAAGTTCTCCACCATCCCGGCGGGCGACTACGCCTACAAGGCCGCGATCAACAAGACCTGGGACGAGAACTACGGCGCAGGCGCCGTCAAGGGCGGTAGCGACATCGCCTACAAGGCACCCGGCACCGACGTGACCTTCTACTACGACCACGCGACCCACTGGGTGACGAGCACCGCCCAGGGGCCGATCATCACGGCGCCGGGCTCCTTCCAGAGCGAGCTGGGCTGTGCCGGTGACTGGATACCGGGCTGCATGCGGCCCTGGCTGCAGGACCCGGAGGGCGACGGCACCTACACCTGGTCCACCGACCAGATCCCCGTAGGCAGCTACGAGTTCAAGGTTGCCCAGGGGCTGAGCTGGGACGCTCCCAGCTATGGCGACGGCGCGAACAATGTCGCACTCTCCGTCCCGTCCGCCGGCTCGGTGGTGACCATCTCCTACGTCCTGGCGACGCATCAGATCAGCGTCAAGAACTCCAAGCCCGGCGCCACTCCCGACCTGATGAAGTCCAAGGCTTTCTGGGTTGGCTCGGACCTCATGGCCTGGCCGGCAACGGCCGTGCCCGCAGGGGCGAACCTGGCCCTGCTGAACTGGCGGCTGCACTGGTCGCCCACCGGTGGCCTGGCCGTGGACGCCGAGTCCGTGACCGGCGGCTCGGTCGCCGACCTCACCTATGACCCCAAAGGGCTGCCCGCGGCCGTGCTGGCCGCCCATCCCGAGCTCAAGGGATACCTCGCGCTGCGGCTGAACGACAAGACCGCCGGGCAGGCAGGTGCGATCCTGCAGGGTCAGGTCGCCGTTGCCCTGTATGACGATCTGGGTCGCCTGCAGGATGCGACCGGCGTGCAGACGCCCGGTGTCCTGGACGACCTCTACGGTGCCGCGGCCACGCGCACCTACGGGGTGACCTGGAAGAGCCAGTCGCTCTGGTCCCGGTCGCCGTCGTTCACCTCGCCGTCCTTCACCCTGTGGGCGCCCACCGCCCAGAAGGTGTCGGTGCTGCTGTGGCCCGCCTCGGCCAGCGCCGACGCTCCCGCGAGCCAGGCAACCAGGGTCCCGATGGCCCGACGCCCGGACGGGTCCTGGGGTGCCGACACCGGCGCGCAGTGGCGAGGCGCGCGATACCTGTTCGAGGTCGTCGTCTTTGCTCCGACCACCGGCAAGGTCGAGACGAACCTGGTCACCGACCCGTACTCGGTCGCCCTGACCCTGAACTCCACCCGTTCGGTGGCCGTGGACCTCGCCGATCCGGCGCTGAAACCCGCCATCTGGAAGGGCAGTGCGGCTCCGGTGCTCAAGCAGCGGGTCGACCAGACCATCTACGAGCTGCACGTGCGCGACTTCTCGGTCGGTGACACCACGGTTCCCGTCGCGCACCGGGGCTCCTACCTCGCGTTCGCGGACAACGGTGACGGCACCAAGCACCTGAAGTCGCTGGCAGCTGCCGGGCTCAACACCATCCACCTGCTGCCGACGTTCGACATCGCCTCGATCGAGGAGGACCCGCTGGCGCGGTTGACTTGCTCGGCCGACCTGGCGAAGTTCGCGCCGGACAGTGAGGAGCAGCAGAAGTGCGTGACTGCGGTGGCGGGCAAGGACGCGTTCAACTGGGGTTACGACCCCTTCCACTGGATGGCGCCCGAGGGCTCCTACGCCTCGAGCGCGACTGCGGCTGATGGCGGCTCGCGGGTTGCGGAGTTCCGCTCGATGGTCGGCGGACTGCACACCGACGGCCTGCGGGTGGTTCTGGACCAGGTGTTCAACCACACCGCCACCAGCGGTCAGGCCAGCACCTCGGTGCTCGACAAGGTGGTGCCCGGCTACTACCAGCGGCTCAACGCCAGCGGTGCGGTCGAGACCTCGACCTGCTGCCAGAACGTCGCCACCGAGCACGCGATGGCGCAGAAGATCATGGTCGACTCGGCCGTGTCCTGGGTGCGCAACTATCACGTGGACGGCTTCCGGTACGACCTCATGGGCCACCACAGCAAGGCCAACATGCTGGCGACCCGCACGGCGCTCGACAAGCTGACGCTCAGGGCTGATGGCGTGGATGGCAAGGCCGTCACCCTCTATGGCGAGGGCTGGAACTTCGGCGAGGTCGCGAACAACGCCCTGTTCACCCAGGCCACCCAGGGCAACCTCGGCGGCACCGGCATCGCCACCTTCTCCGACCGGATGCGGGACGGGGTGCGTGGCGGCGGTCCCTTCGACGAGGACCCGCGCAAGCAGGGCTTCGGCAGCGGCGAGGCGACCGACCCCAACGGTGCGCCGATCAACGCCGGCGCCACCGCGTCGCTTGCCCACGACACCGACCTGGTCCAGCTCGGCCTGGCCGGCAACCTGCGGTCCTTCTCCTTCAGGGACAACGCCTCCGGGGCCGTGGTCAGTGGCGACAAGGTCGACTACGACGGCTCGCCGGCGGGCTACGCCGACCAGCCGGACGAGGTCGTCAGCTACGTCGACGCGCACGACAACGAGACGCTGTTCGACTCTCTGGCGTTCAAGCTGCCGCCGACGACCTCGATGGCCGACCGCGTCCGGATGAACTCCCTGTCCCTGGCGACGACCGCGCTGAGCCAGACGCCGTCGTTCTGGCACGCGGGCGCCGACCTGCTGCGCAGCAAGAGCCTCAACCGCAACAGCTATGACAGCGGCGACTGGTTCAACACCCTTGACTGGACCGGGGTGGACAACGGCTTCGGCCACGGTCTGCCGCCCAGTGCCGACAACAGCGCCAAGTGGCCGTTCATGAAGCCGCTGCTGGCCAACCCGGCACTCAAGCCCACGGCGGCGCAGGTGCAGTCGGCGTCGGCCCAGGCCAGCGACCTGCTCAGGCTGCGCTTCTCCTCGCCGTTGTTCCGCCTCGGCTCGGCCGGCGCGATCAACGCCAAGGTCACCTTCCCGGTGTCGGGCACCGCGCAGGCGCATCAGGGCGTGATCGTCATGCGGGTGGATGACACCGTTGGCCCTGATGTCGACCCTGCTCTCAAGGGCTTGGTCGTGGTGTTCAACGGCTCGGCCGCCGCGGTGGAGCAGAACCTGCCCGGTATGGCGGGTGCTGATCTGGCGCTCTCGCCGGTTCAGTCCGCGGGTGCGGACGCTGTGGTCAAGACGTCTCAGTGGAACGGCTCGACGTCGGTGTTGACCGTTCCGGCCAGGACGGTGGCGGTCTTCGTCCAGCGCTGACCCCAGAGGGCCCCAGATCGGTCAGTCCCCGCGGGTGGTCAGTCCCCGCGGGGACTGTCGACCGGCAGGGGGCAGAGGTAGACCGAGACCCTCTTGGCATCGGGATTGCCCGCCCCGATCCGGCGGTAGCGTTCCAGTACCTCGGCCAGGTCGCTGCGCAACGCCGACAGCTGTCCGGCGGTGACCTGCACGAGGTGGTCCGACAGACCGACCTGCTCCCGCCAGTCGGCGGGCCACCGCTCCTGGGCGTCCAGCCACCGCTCGGCCCGGTCGGTGAAGAGGTTCAGGTAGTCGCGGGCGAGCCAGGCAATGGCCGCCTGCGCGTCCGGGTCGTTCGCGTCGCCCGGATCGCCCCCGGCACCCTCGTCCCTGGGGCGCGACTCGGTGCTGGCGCCCCACACCCTGCGCCGTCCGGTTCCCTTGCCTCCGGGGTCATGGTCGACCACCAGTCCGACGTCAGCGAGCTTGCGCAGGTGGTAGCTGGTGGCGCCGCTGTTCGTGTGCAGCACCGCCGCCAGGGTCGTTGCCGTGGCAGGGCCACTGACTCGCAGCTCGTCCAGCAGACGGGACCGCAGGGGGTGTGCGAGCATGGCCAGGGCGGCACGGTCGAGGTGGACGGTGGGAGCCGGTGGGGTGCTCATGTATGCACACTAATCATGCACACTTCCTTTGCACAAGGGGTCCGCCGATCCTGCGAGCGGCCGGGTTCGTGCTCAGAACGGGGTGCGGAAGCGGATTATGCGGTGCGTGGGGACCCCGGTATCGTTATACCTCGTTGTGCGTACTGCGGCCCTGTCGGTCGCGAGCCTCTGAAGTGTCGGGGGAACCGCACCACCGCATTCGTCACAGTTGCAGTCTTCACAGTTGCAGTCGTGCCAGTTACCGCAGTCATCGCATCGTTACCCC
>DASVKO010000233.1:0-20496 GCA_036385355.1 Dermatophilaceae bacterium | reverse complement strand
GAGTCTGCCGCTCAAGGCCGGATGCGGCGACTGCATTCCGTCGGCTATCGTTGTCCACCGCAGGGGCGTATGGCGCAGTGGTAGCGCGCTTCGTTCACACCGAAGAGGTCGCTGGTTCGAACCCAGTTACGCCCACCCTTCGAAAGCCGCTCTGACTAGGGGAAACAGACCAGTCGGGGCGGCTTTATCATTGCCCGTGCAGGATACGTGCAAGATCCTCCCCGCTCGAAACGGGGGCTTGTCGCGGAGGACGGCGCCATTCTTGGGAGGTTCAACCTCAGAGATATCGCCAGCGGATCGGCCGTTCTCGGCTATCGGGGTCGCTGAGAACGTCGCTGGTCATGGCGTCGCGACGACGACCGTCGACCAGCTCTGCCGGGAAGCGGCGACGGCCTTCGGGCTGAGGACGATTCGTGCGGCCACATCCGACGCGAACATCGCTTCTCAGCGAGTTCTACTCGAGGTCGGCTTCGTGCTCATCGGCCGCGCCGACCCCGCTGACCTCGGCGGAAGGCCCGGCAGCCCAAGTTGCTCAGCGATGCCGATTACCGCTCTTGAGAAGCGGCCGCAGCCCGTCGGGAGACCCCGCACCTGGATCCGGCTCAGCCCAGGAGGCCGTCGGGCCTACCTCGGCCACGTCCAGGCGCTCACGAACCTCACCAAAGAGAGCCACGAAGAGAGCTGACTCACTTCCTCGAGAACCCGTCGATGACACTGAGCGCGGCAGGAGCGCGCGCTGCGTCGGTTGCCGCAACGGGCACCCTCCGTGCGGTGGACCGCTGTAGCACAAGTGCTACCATGTGGCTTATGGAGAACGTGGGACTCAGAGAGCTGCGTCAGGACGCGTCTGACCTGGTACGACGCGCCCAGGACGGTGAAGAAATCACGATCACCGTCTCCGGCAGGCCCAGTGCCCGGCTCGTGCCTGCGGGCCCCACCCAGTGGAGGCGCTGGAACGAGATCGCCGAGCTGTTCCACGGCCCGGCCGATTCCGACTGGGAGAAGGACCGACAGCTCCTCGACGACGACCTGCGTGACCCCTGGGTCGCACGGTGAGCACCTCAGAGCCGCCCGAACGTGCGCTTCTCGACACCAGTGTCCTCATTGCCGGAGACATTGCACCGATCCCGGGCGTCCTCGCGATCAGCGCGATCAGCTTGGCCGAACTTCAGTTCGGAGTGCTGATCGCGAAGACCGCAGCGGTACGTGCTGAACGGCTACGCCGCCTCAGCCTCCTCCAGAAGCACTTCGACGCCCTTCCCGTCGACGAGGCGGTCGCCATCAGCTACGGCCGGCTCGCGGCCGCCGTGGTCGACGCAGGACGCCAACCACGGCGTCGAGCGATGGATCTCCTCATCGCCGCGACCGCCCACGCCCACGGCGCACGCCTCTACACCCGCAACATCGACGACTTCGCTGGCCTCGAAGAGCACCTGGACATCATCGCCATCTGACCCTCGCGCAGTCGCCAATATGGACGGCATCGCGAACTACTTCCGCCGAACTCGCGGCAGATGCGCACGCTGACGATGCACGCGTGGCGCGTCTTGCTGCGATCATTTCAGGTGTGGAGCAGACTGATCAGGGATCGTTCGTCGTCAGTGTCGAGGAGATGAACGTCCTCCGCCAGGGCCTCTTCGTCACGCTTAATCACGGTGACGCGCTTATTCGGGACCACCTCCGCACGATCACCGGCTACGAACTCGATGAGTATCGACAGTTGATGTGGGACATCGACGAACTCAGCGGGCACAACGCCGGCAACCGCCTGCTACTTGAGAGCCAACTGCGCGAGTTAGCCGCGCTCACGGCAGCCGAACGTGATGGACACTCGCCGACCGTGCGCGAAGTGGTCGAGGTAGCGGACAAGTACGGCGTCGACGTGCCCTTGGCGCTCCGGGACGCCGCCATCGACTCGGCTGAGTGAACACCCGCTACTCGGCAAGATCGACCGGGCTGATCGCGGCAGAGTCGGACGTTCGGCTGGCCTCCGGTCGGTCCGCGCTGGCGACGCCGTAGGAGGGGGCAGGGTTACGCCTCCCCGTCGCCCTACACCGAACCGTGGGCGACGAAGCTTTCGGTGCCCATCTTCAAGTTCGGCTTGCCTACCGCTCAAATCCTTCGCATTACCCCAGCCACTGCTCTACTTCTTGGCATAATCGGTTCCATTCCAGACGTAAAGCTGAGAGGTGGTCGTGCCGCCAGCACAGCTCGGCACGCAGTCGTTACGGAACAACCGGATTGAGTACAATTCGGAACCACCCAGGCCGACCAGTTCTGAGTAGTAGAATCATCCATCCTCCCCGTCGCTGACGTCGTAGCTATAGAAGCCGGCTAGACGCTTGAGAGATCCTTCGACGGGACGGAATACAGCCACGCTCATGTAGCGCCCCGGATCGTATATGACGAACAAGTTCCCGGAAGCATCGAAGCCCTGACTGGGCGTCCCAAGAACGTAGTAGTTGCCGTGAATGTGGTACGACCACCGGATCCCCACTGCGTTGTCAATGACCGCAAGCCCCTGCAGTTCCCGATTGACCAGGTCGAGGCAGGTCACGAACACAGACTTCCCCCAGGTCGGATGCGTGAAGAAGGAGGAATAGTCAAATCCTGTGGATCGGCGTGTTAGGCGGCGTTCGGTTGGGTGTCTGATTGGTCGGGTCGTTCGACCCGTTTGCCGTTGGTGAAGGGGACGCCGGCACGGACGAGGGCGACCAGGTGGGGTGCGTTGACGGTGCGCCACCGGGCTTGGGCGGCTTCGATGAGCTTGAACGCCATCGCGATGCCGGCGGCTCGGGAGCCGGGGCCTTTGGTGACGCGTTGACGGAGCCGGACGGTCGCGAAGGTCGACTCGATGGGGTTCGTGGTCCGTAGGTGGACCCAGTGCTCGGCCGGGTAGTCGTAGAACGCGAGGAGGACGTCGAGGTCGTCGGTGATCTTGGCGGCCGCTTTGGGCCACTTGGCGCCGTACTCGGCGGCGAACGCTTTCGCCGCGGTGATCGCATGGTCCTTGTCTTCGGCGGTGTAGATCTCGGCGAGGGCCTTCTTCGCGTTCGGGTGGGCCGACTTCGGCAGCGCGTTGAGCACGTTGCTGACCTTGTGGACCTTATGCCGAACTCGGCATAAGGTCCATCTGGGGTACAGTCCGCATCCGTACCGAACCAAGAGCGGAACTCCCCGGCCGACCGCGCATAATGCACCCCAGCCCGAGGATGTCCGGATCCGTCCACGGCCTCAGACTAGTCCGGTCAGATGAATACCCCAGAGGTCCATTACGCCGCCAACTTGATGGGCGTGTGCCCCAAGAGCGCCTGGCCGGCCGTCAAGGCCATGCTGCATTCGGCGTACGACCAACCCGAGGCCAAGGCCGTCCACGCCCAGTACGACAACATGCTCGACACCCTGACCGGCAAGCTGCCCGCCGTCGTCGACCACCTCGACCAAGCTCGCGCCGACGTGCTCGCGTTCACCAGCTTCCCCAAGGAGGTCTGGCGCCAGATCTGGTCCAACAATCCCAACGAACGCCTCAACCGGGAGATCCGTCGCCGTACCGACGTCGTCGGTATCTTCCCCGACCGTGACAGCGTCACCCGCCTCGTGGGCGCCGTCCTCGCCGACCAACACGACGAATGGGCCGAAGGCCGCCGCTACCTCGCCCTCGACGTCCTCACCCGCGCACGTACCAAACCATCAGCCGACCGGCAGGCCGCCACCACGTCCCTGCCCGAACTGGAGACCGCAGCATGACCCGACTCCGCGACATCTACGGACCCGGCCACTCCCAGGCCGACTACCTACGCGCCCTCGCCGCCAGCTACGAAACCGGCTGGTGGGACGAACGCGGGGTCCCCGCGTCCTGGCCCGAGGAGCTCCGCGAATGGCCCGAAGACCCGATCACCACCGACCAATCCGTCACCCTCGAACCTGGCCAACCACCCTTAAGACCACCCCCACCGAAGGATCAGCCGATACACCACCTCCAGGGACTTGACCTTCAGGTCATTCGCCATGAATAGAGGCTATCTATTGTTTCGCGCGAGCATTATCTATTGGATTGAAGGCCTTGACAAGAAGTTGCCTCATGGCAATGGTGATGAGAAGGAGGCGGTGCCATGACGTGGACTGTGCGGGACGTCGCCCACGCGCTGCTCCGAGCGCAGGGACTCACCACGATCTTCGGAAACCCCGGGTCGAACGAGCTGCCCTTCCTGACCGGACTTCCCGCCGACTTCCGTTACATCCTGGGGCTGCACGAGGCCGTGGTGGTCGCCATGGCCGATGGCTATGCCCAGGCGTCGGGGCGTCCGGCATTCGTGAACGTGCACGCCGCCTCGGGCACCGGGAACGCCATGGGCGCCCTCACCAACGCCGCCTACTCACGGACGCCGCTGGTGCTGACCGCCGGCCAGCAGGTCAGGACCGTCATCGGCCTCGAGGCCATGCTCGCCAACGTGGACGCGGCCGCTCTCGCCCGGCCGCTGGCCGGCTTCTCGGCGGAGCCCGCCTGCGCCGCGGACGTCCCTCGGACGCTGGCCCAGGCCATCTTCGAGGCCCAGCACGGACGCCGTGGCCCCGCCTACGTGTCGGTCCCGTACGACGACTGGGCCGCCCCCGCACCCGAGGACGCTGACGCCTTGCTCGGCAGGCGCGTCACCTCCTGCCGCGCCCCCGACGCGACTGCTCTCGACGGTCTGGTGGCGCGGGTCAGGGACGCCGACCGGATCGGCCTGGTGCTCGGGTCTGACCTCGACGGCTCGGTCCACCCGGACATCCTGATGGGCTTGGCGGAATTCCTCGGGGCGGACGTCTGGGCCGCCCCCTCGTTGTGGCGCCTGCCCTTCCCCAACAGGCATCGCCTGTTCCGCGGCGTCCTGCCCGCGGGGATCGCGTCCATCGCCGACGCTCTGGCCGGTCGGGACCTCGTCCTCGTGGTCGGTGCTCCCGTGTTCCGTTACCACCAGCACGAGCCGGGCCGTTACCTCCCCGACGGTGTCGAGGTGATCCAGATCACCGACGACTCCTCGGCGGCGGCTCGCGCACCGTTCGGTGACGCCATCATCGCGGACCCCGCGGCGACCCTCGCCGGCCTGGCCGCCGCCCTCGGCGTCCCGGATGAACTGGCTGACGACCCGGCCCGCTGGACGCCGTCCACCGAACCGCGTCGCGGCACCGGCGCCGTCCTGACCCCCGGAGAAGTGTTCGCCACCCTGCGGGAGGCGCTGCCGGCGGACACGGCCTACGTGGTCGAGTCCACCTCCACTAACGCCGACTGGTGGGCCCAGGTCGACCTGCGGCACCCGCGTTCGTACTACTTCCCCGCGAGCGGCGGCCTGGGGTTTGGGATGCCGGCGGCGGTCGGAGTGGCCCTCGCCGAACGTGACCGCGCGACCCAGCCGGGCGCCGCTCGCCGGGTGGTCGCCGTCATCGGGGACGGATCGGCCAACTACTCCCTCGGCGCCCTGTGGAGCGCTGCACAACTCGGCCTCGGCGTGACCTTCGTGATCCTGCGCAACGGCACCTACGGCGCGTTGCGGTGGTTCGCCGGGTTGCTCGGCGCCGAGGACGCCCCGGGCATGGACGTTCCCGGCATCGACTTCGTCGCCCTCGCCGGCGGCTACGGCGTCTGCGGCGTCCACGCCGGCTCCGCCGAGCAGTTGGCCGAACTCCTCGCCCCCGCACCCGATCGTCCCCTTCTGATCGAAGTGGACACCAGTCTCACCAGGCCCGATGGCCGGCCCCTACAGGAGGACAGATGACCAACAACCAGTACGCCGAGTCCGCGCGCGTGCGGGCCGGGCGCGTGCGGGCCGGGGCGTCCAACGCTCAGGTCATCGCCGCGATCCTTTGCTGGCTGACGGTGACGCTCGAGGGCTTCGACCTCGTGACGCTCGGCGCCGTCATCCCCTCGCTGCTGCAGACCAGGCACATCGGCTTCGATGCCGGCGCCGCGACGTTGGTCGCCACTCTGTCGCTCGTGGGGGTCGGGATCGGGGCCAGCGCGATCGGTCCCCTGTCCGATCGGTTCGGGCGCCGGGTCGCCATGGTCGCGTCCGTCCTGCTCTTCTCGGTCTTCACGATCCTGCAGCCTCTGGCCGGCAGCGTGGCGATCTTCGCCCTCCTGAGGTTCGTCGCCGGCCTCGGGCTCGGCGCCTGCCTGCCCGCCGCCCTCACTCTCATGAGTGAGGTGACGCCCGCCGCCCACAAGGCGAAGGCGACCACGATGACGATGACCGGCTATCACGTCGGCGCCGTCGTGGCCTCCCTGCTTGCTCTCGCTGTCCTGCCCCGCTGGGAGACCCTGTTCTACGTCGGCGGCGCCCTCGGGCTGCTGCTCGCCGTGATCCAGTGGTTCGCGCTGCCCGAGGCCCGTCCCGTGGCGGCCGACGCCGTGAAGATCCCGCTGTCGGCGCTTCTCAGCCCGAGGTACCGCCGCGCCAGCATCGGCACCTGGGTCGGGTCCTTCATGGGCCTCCTCCTGGTGTACGGCCTTCTGACGTGGTTGCCGCAGATCATGAAGGCGGCCGGCTACAGCCTTGATTCCTCGCTGGTGATGCTCTTCGTCATGAACGTCGGCGCGGTGGTCGGGCTGCTGCTCGCCGGTTGGGTCGGCGACACCAAGGGCATCAAGCCCTCGATCCTCGCCTGGTACGCGATCGGTGCGGTGTTCCTGGGCCTGCTGAGCATCAAGCTCGCCAACACCCTGCTGCTCGACGCGCTGGTCTTCGTGACCGGCGTGTTCGTGTTCTCGGCGATGGTCCTGATCTACGCGCTGGTCGCGCACCTGTACCCGTCCGAAATCCGGGGGACGGCACTGGGGTTGACCTCGGGTATCGGACGGCTCGGCTCGATCGCCGGCCCGATGGTCACCGGCGCCCTTGTCGCCAACGGCCTCGGCCACCCCTGGGGCTTCTACTTCTTCGCCGCCGTCGCCGTGCTGGGCCTCGCTGCCATCGCCACGGTGCCTGCCGACCCGCCGGCGCTGGCCGGAAGCGCGGCGGAACCGGGCCGGCCCTACCCCGTGGACGAGAAGCACCCCGAAGCCTTCTGAGGACTATCTACAACTCCCGAGAAAGGACACGACATGACCGACTCCCCGGCCCCTTGGGAGGGCAAGCTCTACAGCAACGGCTGGACGGCCGGGTCCGGCGCATCGATCGAGGTGACCGAGAAGGCCACCAACGCTGTCCTGGGCACCGTCGCGACAGCGACCAGCGCCGACCTGGATGCTGCCGTGACGGCCGCGTCCGCAGCGCAGAAGGACTGGGCGGCCCTGCCATACCCGGCCCGCGCGTCCGTCCTGCGCCGGGCGGCCCACCTGCTGGCGACCGAACCCGAGCGGCTGGCGCCGTGGCTGATCAGGGAGGCCGGGTCGAGCCAGGGCAAGGCCGGCTTCGAGGTCATGCTGGTCACCACGGAACTGGAGGAGGCGGCCGCCACGGCGTCCGCTCCCTACGGGGAGATCCTTCGCTCGATGAAGCCGCGACTGTCGATGGCTCGCTACGTCCCCTATGGCGTGGTCGGCGTGATCAGCCCGTTCAACTTTCCGGGCATCCTGTCGATGAGGTCGGTCGCGCCGGCCCTGGCGCTCGGCAACGCGGTCATCCTCAAGCCCGACCCGCGGACGCCCGTGGCCGGCGGCATGGCTATCGCACGGCTGCTGGCCGACGCGGGGCTGCCCGAGGGCCTCCTCCACGTGCTGCCGGGCGACGCCGAACTGGGAAAGGCACTCGTGGCGCACCCGGGCGTCCCCTGCATCTCGTTCACCGGCTCCACCGCCGCCGGCCGCCACATCGGCCAGGAGGCCGGCGGGCAGTTGAAGCAGATCCACCTGGAACTCGGCGGCAACAATGCCCTGCTCGTCCTGCCGGACGCCGACGTCGAGGCCGCGGCGTCCGCCGGTGCCTGGGGCAGTTTCCTGCACCAGGGCCAGATCTGCATGACCACCGGACGTCACCTCGTCCACCGCTCGATGGCCGACGAGTACGTCCGGCTGCTGGCCGAGAAGGCGTCCCAGCTGCCTGTCGGGGACCCCATGGACGCGTCCAACGCGCTCGGGCCGCTCATCGATGCGCGACAGCGTGACAGGGTCGACGGCCTGGTCAAGGACGCGTTGGCGTCCGGGGCGACGCTTGAAGCCGGCGGCACCTACGAGGAACTCTTCTATCGGCCAACGGTGCTGTCGAACGTCACGACCGACAGCCCCGTGTTCACGCAGGAGATCTTCGGACCCGTCGCGCCGGTCACGGTCTACGACGACGTGGAGGAGGCCATCGACATCATCAATTCCAACGAGTACGGATTGTCAGTCGGCATCCTGACAGCGAACGCGTTCGCCGCATTCGCGCTGGCCGACCGCATCGACGCCGGACTGATCCACATCAACGACCAGACCATCGACGACGAGGCGGTCGCCCCCTTCGGCGGGACCAAGGCATCCGGGACCGGTGGCCACTTCGGCGGAGCACGAGCGTCCCTGGACACCTTCTGCCACCAGCAGTGGGTGACGGTGCAGGCCGACATCGAGCGTTACCCCTTCTGAGGAGGGTATGGAACGAGAGATCATCCGTACGCGGGTCCTGCTTATCCGCTTGAGTACAGTTCTTTGAGCGGGTGCGGGTCGGTGGCGACGGCTTGTTGGAGGAGCCGGTAGAACAGCATGCCGCGGGCGCGGGAGTTGCGGCGGTTGAACCGGAAGGCGTATTCGTCGAGGTAGTAGGCCAGGTGTTCGGCGGAGACGTTGTGCTGCAGGGTGCCGGCGATCCAGCGTTTGAGCAGTGAGGCGACCAGGTGGACCCCGGGCAGGACGGTGTCGGGGTCCTCGGTGGTGTAGCCGGTGGTGTAGCGGTGGGTGCAGCCGTGTTTGGTGAGCCGTTGGAGGGCGATCGCGCCGTCGGTATGGATGGTCGAGCCGGGTTCGATGGTGCGGGTGGCGAAGTCGACCAGCTTCAGCGCCGACGGCCGGGGGCCGCCGACCTCGATTCGGACCCTGCCCCAGACGGCCCCTGCTGAGGCGTTCGACAGCGACCATGACCGGGGTCTTGTTGGTGTAGATGGCCGCGGTGGCACGGGGATACACCCCGCCGATGAAGGTCTCGTCCAACTCGACCTCACCGGTCAGCAGGTCGCGTTCGGGGCGGACCATCGCCCGGCGCAGCTTGTGCAGCCACGCCCACGCGGTCTCCTAGGAGCCGAACCCGAGCGTCTGCTGCAACCCGGCCGCCGACACCCCGGTCTTGGTCGAGGTGACGAACCACACCGCGGCGAACCAGGTCGAAAGAGGCGAGTGTGATCGGTGGAAGATGGTGCCCGCCGTCACCGACGTCCGCTGCGCGCACTCCGCGCACACCCACTGACGCTTCGCTGTCCGCCACGACCGGCCGCTGGCCCCCACACTTCGGGCACACGAACCCTTCCGGCCATCGCAGCCTGGCCAGGTACTCCACGCACGCCGCATCATCGGGAAACCAGTCCCGGAACTCCTGATACGTCCGCGGGCAATCAACCCCGCCCACCGGCCGACCCTGCACGCTCCAACTGTACTCAAGCGGATATGCAGGACACATGAACGAACTGGTGCTGAAGAGTGCGGCAAACGCCTACGCGTCCATCGCCTACGGCGACCAGCTCGCCCGCACCGGAGAACTGGCGATCGTGTTGGGTATCTCGGCGGCCTGCGACCTGCACCAGGTCGATGAGACGACCATCGTGGAGGGTGCCGAACGGTGGGTGCGGGGCGGAGCCGACGGGACACCGTTGGTCGGGGAGTTCGTCGCCGGTGAAGTCGCCGCCCTGTTGGGCATCAACCCCAGCTCGGCGTTCGGACGGATTGCACAGGTGTTGAACGTCCGCCACCGCCACCCCTGCCTGTGGGAACAGTTCTGTGCCGGGCAAGTCTGGTTCTGGCAGGCCGCGGTGGTGGCCGACCAGTGTGCGGTCGCCGGCTTGGACCGGGAGGCCTGTCTGCGGGTGGACCGGCTGTGTGACGTGGCCCTGCAGTTGCAACCGTGGAACAGGAAACGCAACCAGCTACCCGAGTGGATCGTGCGCGCCGATCCCGCCCTCGCGGCCGAGCGGGCGGCGGGCGCGTCAGCCGGCCGGCACGTCACCGTCGACCCGATCGTGGATGGGCATTGTGACCTGTGGGGACGCCTGGATGCCGCCGACGGTGTCCTGCTCGACCAGGCCTTGGATGCGGTCGCCGACACCCTGCCCACCGACCTCGCACGCGACCACCGCCGTGCTGCCGCGCTCGGCACCCTCGCGCGGGGCGTGTTGGGACAGGCAGAACTGCCCGTCCCCCACGCCCACGGTCAGGGAGAGGACCGAGCCCTGGCCCCAACCCAGACTCAGGACCAGACGCAGGGCCTGGGCGCGGTTGGCGTGACCCTGACATGCGCCGACGACCCGAATGCGTTTCGCGCGCCGGTGGTGGGCGGGGCTCGTCTGGTGCGGACTGCGGAACTCGTCGTGCACCTCACCGCTGCGGACGTGGCTCGGCCCGGACAGGGTGTCGCCATGGTCGACCGGTGGGGCGTCGTCCTCGCCCACCAACTCCGACGCCTGCTCGAAGGCTGCCGAGTCGGGGGGGACCGATCCTCGACCCCGCCCGGATCCCCGCGTCGGACTCCTACGAGGTGCCGCCCCTGATGCGGCTCGCGTTGACCGAACGCAACCCGGTCGACGTGTTCCCCTACGGGTCGACACCCTCCCGCCGTTGTGACGCCGACCACACCATCCCCTTCTGTCGACCACACGGCGCCGCCGGGTCATGGACAAACCAACCTGGGCAACCTGGGGCCGCTGGCGAGGTTTGGCCACCGGTTGAAAACCCACGGCGGTTGGCGGCTCGAGCAGCCTTCGCCGGGGGTCTACCACTGGAGGAGCCCCGCCGGCTATGAGTACCTCGTCACCGCCGACGGCACGGTGCGCATCGCACGTCCTGATCCACCCGTGAACGTGTGGTGGCGGGTCGAACCACCCGACGAACCCGACCCGCCCCCCGACCCGTGGACGAGCGACGCGGAACCACCCCCACAACCACAGTCGCCGCACCCACTGCCTGAGTGAGAGGTGACGTGCCCGGGCGCGCCACCGCGCCCGGGTGACGGTTCCTTGCCATTCAAGGCCCCGAGGTGAAAACCCCAGGCGAGCCCCGCCCGCCAAAACCAGGCGGACCCCGCTCGCCGAATCCAGGCGCACCCCGCTCGTGGTGGGCGCCGTGTTGCCCGGGGGCGTCAGTCCTGCATGAGGTCCGGCAGGTCGTAGGGCCAGCCGGTGTAGCTCTCGGCGAGGTACTTCATGGAGTCCTCCGACGACGTCACCGCGAGCAGTTCACCGATCTGCCGTTTGCGCATGAACGGATTGTCGTCGCTCGGCGTGTGCAGCATCTGGGTCATCCAGTAGCTGAAGTTCTGCGACTTCCAGATCCGCTTGGCCGCGCGGTCGCCGTAGCTGTCGAGGTCGCTACGCGAGCCCGTCTTCGCCCACGCCACCAGGGCGGGCGCGAGTAGCGCCACGTCACCGAACGCCAGGTTGAGGCCCTTGGCTCCCGTGGGCGGGACGGTGTGGGCAGCGTCCCCGGCCAGGAACAGGTTGGCGTGCTGCATCGGCTCCTGCACGAAGGAACGGAACTGCAGCACCACCTTGTCGAAGATGGGCCCTCGCTTGAGCGTGAAGCCGTCGGGCCCGGCGAGGAGGTCGTCGAGGTGGTCCCAGATGCGTTCATCGTCCCACTCGTTCACGTCCTCGTCGGGTGAGCACTGGAAGTACATGCGCTGGACGGTCGGCGTCCGCTGGCTGATGAGGGCGAATCCCTTGTCGGAGAGCGAGTAGATGAGCTCGTCGGAGCTGAAGGGCGCGTGGGCGAGGATGCCGAACCAGGCGAAGGGGTACCGCATGGTGTGCTTGACCCGGCCGGGGATCAGGTCTCGGCAGCGGCTGCGGGAGCCGTCGGCGCCGACGACCATCTCGCACTGGATCTGCTGGGGCGTACCGTCGGCGTCCGTGAAGTTGATCTTCGGGTTGTCGGTGGCGACGTCGATCACCTCGCTGTCGGAGACGCCGAAGCGGACGTCCCCACCGTCGCGTCGTCGGGCGGCGGCCAGGTCGACGAACACGTCGTTCTGTGAGTACAGCCACACCGTCTGGCCGACCAGCTTCTTGAAGTCGATGTGGTGGTTCTCGCCGTTGAAGCGCAGGTAGATGCCGCGGTGTTCACGGCCGAGTTCGTTGATCCGGCCGTCCACCCCGGTCTCGGTGAGCATGCGGACGCTGCCGGCCTCGAGGATGCCGGCTCGGTGGGTGGTGGCGATGACGTCGTGCTCGCGGTTGTCGATGACGACGTTGTCCACCCCCTCGCGGGCCAGCAGGTGGGAGAGCATGAGCCCCGCCGGCCCACCGCCGACGATGCCGACCCGGGTCTTGATCACGTGACGCTCCATGGGGTTGTCCTCTTTCAGGGTGTGCCGAAGGCACGGTGGGTCTTGACGGATGTGGCGGCGTCCGAGGCGAAGAACTCCAGGACGTCGGCCGCCCGCAAAGGGTCCGACGACGTGGTGGCGACGGCCCCGGAGAAGACGGTGTCGATGGCGCACTCGGACGGGAGGACGCCGAGGATCCGGATCCCCGGCCTCCCGACCATCTCGGCCACCTGCTGGAAGCCGAGGTCCGCCCGGCCGGTGGCCAGCAGCTGAGCTACCGCCACACCGGGTGGCGCCTGGACGAGGCGGTCGGCCAGCTCGTCGGACAACCCCCAGGCACCGATCTGGTCGAGGAGGGCTGCCCCGCTCGGCCCGGTGGAGTACCCGATGGCGGAGGCGCGCCGCAGGGCCTCGCGGACGCCGGCGGCATCCGCGAACGCCTCGCCCGCAGCCGGCAGGGCCGAGGGGGGATCACCCGCGCCCGCCGGGACCCCCACGGCGACCTGCGAGACCACGAGTGGTCGCACGGACGCCTGGGCCACGTGACCCGCACGGCCGAGCAGCTCGATCGCGTCCGCGGCGAGGAAGACGAGGTCGAGGGTCTCTCCGGCGGCGACGCGTCTCGCGGCCTCCACCCCGCCCACGGACTCGACCTCCACGGCGGGCAGGCCTGCCGAGGCGGCCAGGACGGCGAGGTCTCCCAGGAGGTCACGCGTGGCCATGGACGAGATGCCCGTCAGGCGCCCCCCACGACCCGGGTGGGGGAGCGTCATCGCGCGAGCTGCTCGTCGAGCGAACCGAGGACGCGGTAGCAGTCGATGACCTGGCGGATGGACGAGTTCGGCTCCCGGCCCTCGCGGATCGCCGCGACGAACTCGCGGTCCTGCAACTCGATGCCGTTCATGCTGACGTCCACCCTGCTCACGTCGATGGGCTCCTCCTTGCCGTTCACGAGGTCGTCGTAACGGGCGATGTAGGTGCCGGTGTCGCCGATGTAGCGGAAGAACGTGCCCAGCGGTCCGTCGTTGTTGAACGACAGCGACAACGTGCACAGGGCGCCCGACTCGCTCTTCAGCTGGATCGACATGTCCAGGGCGATCCCCAGCTCGGGGTGGATCGGACCCTGGACGGCGTTGGCCTGCACGATCTTGCCGGCCTGGTAGGCGAACAGGTCGACCGTGTGCGCGGCGTGGTGCCACAGCAGGTGGTCGGTCCAGGAACGCGGTTCACCCTTGGCGTTGATGTTCTTCCGGCGGAAGAAGTACGTCTGCACATCCATCTGCTGGACGTTGAACTCGCCCGCCGCGATGCGGCGGTGGATCCACTGGTGCGACGGGTTGAAGCGTCGGGTGTGCCCCACCATCGCGATCCGATCGGACGCCGCCGCGGCGGCCAGCGTCGCCTCGGCGTCGGCGAGGGAGTCGGCCAGCGGGATCTCCACCTGGACGTGCTTGCCCGCCGCAAGCACGGCCTGTGTCTGCTCGGCGTGCTGCTGGGTCGGGGTGGCCAGGATCACGGCGTCCACGTCGTCGCGTTCGAGCACGGCGTCCAGCCCCTCGACGGCGTTCCGGACGCCGTACTGCTCGGCGACCTTCTGCGCCGATTCGGCCGAACGGCTGCTGACGACGGTCACCTTGGCGTCGGCGATGTTCGCCAGCCCGTCCAGGTGCTTCATGCCGAAAGCACCGGCGGCGCCGACGACGGCGACCCTGACCTTCTCGTTGCTCATGGGTGTGCTCTTTTCAGTCGGACGGGTTGGACAGGACGAGGTGGCCGACGGCGGTGTTCGACGCGGGCACGTGGTAGAAGCGGTGCCGGACCTCGGGGGAGCCCCCGCCGAACTGGTCGTCCATCGCCCCGCGGGCGATGAGCCAGTCGACCAGCTCGATTCCTTCGGAGCCGGCCTCGTCGACATAATCCAGGTGCGGCCACGCGGTCAGGCCCACCGGATCCGCTATGAGCAGGTCGAGGTAGGCATTGTCCCACTCCGCGTTGATCAGGCCCGCGCGGGGACCCTGCAACTGGTGGCTCATGCCACCCGTCCCCCAGATCTGCACGTCCAGCGGTTCACCGTCCCACTTGTCGAGGGCGCGGCGGATGGCCTTGCCGAGCTCGTAGCAGCGGCGTCCGGACGGGACGGGGTACTGCACCACGTTCACGGCCAGCGGGATCACCCTGCACGGCCACGCCTCGACGTCGCCGAACAGCAGCGACAGGGGCACGGTCAGGCCGTGGTCGACGACCATCTCGTTGACGAGCGTGAGGTCGAAGTCGTCCATGATCACCGACTGCGCGATGTGGGCCGCCAGCTCGGGGAAGCCCTCCACGTCGGGGACCGGGCGGGGGCCGTAGCCCTCGTCGGCGACCGGGTAGTAGGCGCCCGTCCCCAGCACGAACGTGGGGATGATGGAGGAGTCGAAGGCGGTCGCGTGGTCGTTGTAGACGAGGATGATGACGTCGGGCGTGTTCTGGCTCATCCACTGCCGCGACCACTCGTAGCCGGAGAACACTTTCTTCCAGTACGGCTCCTCGGTCTTGCCGAAGTCCATCGCCGAACCGATGGCGGGCACGTGCGAGGTGAAGACGGCCGACGTGTACCGTGCCGGCGCGTCGGGTCGGAGGGCCTGCGCCGGTTGCCCGACCTCGGGCGGCGTCCAGCCGTCCTGGTCCTTGAGGCGGACGCCCTCGGGGCGGCGTCCGCCGCCGACCATCATGTCGCGGTAGGCCGCCTCCGACAGGCCGGTCATCGAGCCGGCCATCTGCTGGAAGCTGAGGCCGTGGGTGGCCCCGATCTTGGCGAGGAAGTAGATGTTGCCGCCCTCCCGCATGCACGCGTTGAGGTCGAGGTCGAGGACGCCCTGCTTCTGGGCGTCGTTGAGGGGCCATTCGTCGAGGTAGGCCCTGCGGTCCGCGAGGTAGCGTTCGCGGTTCTCGGGCTTCATCAGCGACATGCAGAACTGGTTGAGGTGGTACCCCTTCCGGGCCTGCTCGGCGTCGAACATGATCGTGCCCGGGATGTCCTTGTACGGCTTGTCGAGTGCCATGGTCGTGTCTCCTTCGTTGTGTCGTCAGGCCTGGCCGACGTCGTCGCCGACGCCGCGTCGCTCGTCGTCGGACGGCTTCCCGAGCTTGGCGGCGTCCGGACCCAGGGCCTCCTCGGGCCAGTAGAGCCGCATCGGGTTGTCCACGAGGAGCTTGCGTTGCAGCTCGTCGGTGGGCGCGATGTGCTCGATGAAGTCGACCAGCAGCCCGTCGTCGGGCATGTGGCCGGTCAGGTTCGGGTGGGGCCAGTCCGTGCCCCACAGGACGCGGTCTGGGAACTCCTCCACCACGCGCCGGGCGAACGGCACCACATCGACGTAGGCCTCGGGTTCGCCGTCGAGCGCCGGCGGCCCGGACGCGCTGAGGCGTTCGGGGCAGGTGACCTTTGACCACACGTTCGCGTTCTCGCGCATCAACTGGAGGAACAGGGCGAACTCGGGACCGTCGACGTCCCGGGTGACGTCGGGGCGTCCCAAGTGGTCGACGACGATCGTGGTGGGGATCGCGGCGAAGAAGTCGTACAGGTCGGGCAGGTCGGCAGCCTCGAAATAGATGACGACGTGCCAGCCGAGCGGGGCGATCTTCTCCACGATCGCCCCCAACGCGTCCGCGGGGACGGCGTCCACGAGGCGCTTCACGAAGTTGAACCGGACGCCGCGCACCCCCGCCTCGTGCAGCTCGGCCAGCTCTTCCCCAGTCACGTCCCGGCGGACCGTCGCCACCCCGCGGGCGCGGCCCCCGGAGCGGTGCAGGGCGTCCACCAGCGCGCGATTGTCCGCGCCGTGGCAGGTGGCCTGCACGATGATGTTGCGGTCGAAACCGAGGTGGTCGCGCAGGGCGAACAACTCCTCGGCCGAGGCGTCACACGGGGTGTACTTGCGCTCGGGGGCGTAGGGGAACTCCGCCCCGGGCCCGAACACGTGGCAGTGCGCGTCGACCGCGCCCGCGGGCACCCGGAAACGCGGCGCGCTGGGGCCGTCGTACCAGTCGAGCCAGCCAGGTGTCTTGGTGAAGCCGCCGGTGGTGTCGCCGTGGGCCACGTCAATGCTCCTCGTGGGGTCGGTGGGTCAGTAACGCATCGGCGGTGGCGCGCCAGTCGGGGGTCGGCCCGATCACGCCGGCGTCGGCGAGGTCGGCGAGGTCGGCCATGCGCCGCGCGGTGGCCCGCGCCAGCAGCGGCTCGAGGCCGGCCGCAGCGACCGTCTCGGCGGCCTCGCCCATCTCCTCGGCGCGCCGCCGGGCGTGCTCCACCGCGCGTGAGAAGAAGTGGCTCGCACGGGCGTCCCAGTCGAGGCCGGGGAAGGTCTCGGCGAGCGACGTCAGGACCGCGTCCTCGACGCCGTGGTGGCGGGCGGCGACGAGGCTCTCGACGAACAGCGCCTCCATACCCTTGATGACGACCGAGCGGCAGAGCTTGGTGGCGGACGCGACCCCGAGCCGCTCGTCGTGGAAGACGGCACCGGTCAGGCCGAGGTCGTGCAGCACCGGCTCGAGGGGGCGCGCATGCGGGCCGCCCAGCAGGATCGGCACGGCGCTGCGGTACGGCGGGACCGTCGTCATGACCGCTCCCTCCACGTACCGGCCGCCGGCCGCGTCCACCACCGCCGCGGCACGCTGCTTGGCCCCGGGCGACGCCGAGTTCACGTCGAGCACCCAGGTGCCCGCCGCCAGGCCGCCGGCCACGGCGTCCGCGACGGCAACCGCCTGGTCGGCGGTCACCGCGCTGATCACCAGGTCGGACGCCTGCGCCACGGCCACGTGGTCGGCCACCAGCCGGACGCCGTGGGCCCCCGCATGGTCGACGAGCGGGGCGCGGCGGTCGTCGGCGAGCTTCAGGTCGTACGCCACCACCGCGACGCCGCGGAGACGCAGGTCCTCGGCGAGGATGCGTCCCACCTCGCCGTACCCCACGAGCCCCACGCGCACGGCCATCAGTCGACGTACCTCAGGCCGGCGTCGGCGAGCGACCCACGCATCTGGTAGAGGTCGAGGCCGAGGGTGCCCGACGCGAACAGGTCGCGCTTGCCCGTCTCGTTGTCCTCACGCTTGCGGGCAGCCTCGGCGACCTCGGCGGCCCTGCCCGCCGGCACCACGACCACGCCGTCGGTGTCGGCAACGACCACGTCACCGGGGTTGACCAGCGCGTTCGCCACCACGACCGGGATGTTCACCGACCCCAGGGTGGCCTTCACGCACCCCTTGGAGTTGATCGCCCGGGCGAAGACGGGGAAGCCCATCTCCTCCAGGGTGTCCACGTCACGCACGCCGCCGTCGATGACCAGCCCGCGACACCCGCGGGACTGCACCGACGTGGCGAGCAGGTCGCCGAAGAAGCCGTCCTCGCTCTCGGTGGTGCAGGCGGCGACCAGGACGTCTCCGTCCTGGATCTGCTCGGCGGCCACGTGCATCATCCAGTTGTCCCCGGGCTGCAGCAGGACGGTGACAGCGGTGCCGCACAGCTTCGCCCCCCGGTAGACGGGACGGATGTACGGACGCAGCAGGCCCACCCGGCCCATCGCCTCGTGGATGGTGGGGACGCCAAACCCGGCCAACGCGGCCACGGCGTCCGGGTCGGCGCGGGTGATGGTGCGCTGCACGACACCCAGGGTGTTGTAGAGGGACATCGGGAGTCTCCTGTCGTCAGAGCCCGCGGGCGGTGAGCTGGCGGTCGGCGCGCGGGTACACGCGGCGGGCGTTGCCGGCGTAGACCTGCTCGCGGGTCGCATCGTCGAGGTTCGGGGTCGCGTCGACGTAACGTTTCGTGTCGTCGAAGTAGTGGCCGGTGCCCGGGTCGATGTCGCGGACGGCGCCGATCATCTCCGAGGCGAACAGGACGTTGTCGCCGGGCACCACCGTGGTCAACAGGTCGATGCCCGGCTGGTGGTAGACGCAGGTGTCGAAGAACACGTTGCCCAGCAGGTGGTCGGCCAGCTCCGGCTTCTTCAGCGCCATCGCCAGCCCCCGGAAACGACCCCAGTGGTAGGGGACCGCCCCGCCGCCGTGGGGGATGACCAGCTTGAGGGTGGGGAAGTCCCGGAACAGGTCGCCCTGGAGCAGCTGCATGAACGCGGTCGTGTCGGCGTTGAGGTAGTGGGCGCCGGTGGTGTGGAACGCCGGGTTGCACGACGTGCTCACGTGCACCATCGCCGGAACCTCGTACTCGACGAGCTTCTCGTAAATCGGGTACCAGGAGCGGTCGGTGAGCGGCGGGGAGTCCCAGTGGCCACCCGAAGGGTCCGGGTTCAGGTTCACGGTGACGGCGCCCAGTTCCTCCACGACCCGGACCAGCTCGGGGACGCTGGTGGCGGGGTCGGCCCCCGGCGACTGCGGCAGCATCGCGCCCATCAGGAAGCGGTCGGGGTACAGCTGGGCCACGCGGTGGCAGAGGTCGTTGCAGATCCGGGCCCACGTCCTGGAGACCTCCAGGTCACCAATGTGATGGGCCATGAACGACGCCCGCGGGCTGAAGAACGTCACGTCGCTGCCCCGCTCGTCCATCAGCCTCAGCTGGTTCATCTCCAGCGACTCGCGGATGTCGTCGTCGCTGATCACCAGCGCGTCCGGGTCGGGGGCCTTACCCCTGCCCTCGGCGAACGCGACCTGCAGGTCGCGCCACACCCCGAGCTGGTCCGGTGCCGTGGTGTAGTGGCCGTGGACGTCGATGATCATGAGGTGTGATCCCTTTCTCGCGGAGGTGGAGGCATCGGTCGACCGCGGGGGCTCGCACGCGACACGGTGCGCGACGCGGGGGCCGTCCCAGGGGTGGTGCCAGTGCCCACCGGTACGGTCACGACCGTATAGGAGCGGCAGGCTCGGGACCAATCGATAAGGGTGCGGCTAGCTTGTGGCGACGCAGCCATTGCGCGTTGGGCGGCGGCTGCGTCGGTCTCCCGCCGTAGGAAGGCGCCCAGCTCGCCGATGGTGGTCATCAACGGCGCCGGGAAGGCCACCGTGGTGTTCTTGTCGACCCCGATCTCGACCAGGGTCTGCAGGTTGGGCCGTTGCAGGGCGAGCGGGTGCTGCATCATCGTGTCGGACGCCTCACCCAACGCCACCGCAGCCAAGGCCTCACCCTCCGCGTTGATGATCTTCGCCCGCTTCTCACGCTCAGCCTCGGCCTGCTTGGCCATCGCCCGCTTCATGGACTCGGGTAGCTGGATGTCCTTCAACTCGACCAGGGTGACCTCGACACCCCACTCGGCCGTGACCGTGTCGAGGATGGCCCGAATGTCCACGTTGATCTTGTCGGTCTCGGCGAGGGTCTGGTCCAGCGTGTGTTGACCTACCACCTTCCGCAGGGTCGTCTGCGCGATCTGGTCGATCGCGGTCTGCACGTCTTCGATCGCCACCACCGCCTTGACGGCGTCCACCACCCGGTAGTAGGCCACCGCGGAAACGTCGACGCTCACGTTGTCGCGGGTGATGATTCCCTGAGACTGGATCGGACGCGTCACGATCCGCAACGACACGTGTCGCATCACGTCCACCACCGGAATGATCAACGTGAACCCCGGCTCACGGACACCGATCACCCTGCCGAACCGGAACACCACGCCGCGCTGATACTGCTGCACGATGCGAATCGACAACCCCGCCAGCATGACGAGCACGACCAAGAGTGCCAACACGTAGACCAAGAACGACGACATGGGAGCCTCCCAACTGACCTGACAACGACAGTACCCGGGTGGTGAAGGCCGTGAGACGCCCGCGAACACGGGCGAGCCTGACCGGTCCGCTTCAACCCACTCACCAAAGTGAGGTTCCCCCCTGGGCGTGGAGGCATCAGCTATAAGTCCGCTGCGTGGCCTGGACAGTATCGGCATAGTGACGGGTATGGCCTTGCATCGCGGTTCCAGCCAGCACGAGTCCACCACGGGGAGTTCCAATCCATTGATCACCGAGGCCAACCCTGCACTCGGGCAACGCCTGACGTCGCCGAAGAGTCGCCTGGCGCAGGATCCGGTTCCGGCCGATGTCGCCTACCAGCTGATCCACGACGAGCTGCTGCTTGATGGCAGTGCCCGGCTGAACC
>DASVKO010000232.1:0-2224 GCA_036385355.1 Dermatophilaceae bacterium | reverse complement strand
ACCCGGCGTAGAAATGAAAGTACCCACCCGGTAACGAGTGGCGGCGACGGGCAGTAAACGAGGTCCGGTAACCGGCGGGGGAACCCGTTGGACTCGCCAGTGACGGGGCGAGGGGATCCTGCCGCACTGTGCGTTCAGTCCGGGAGCGTCACGGCCCACGACAGTGAGACCCCGCCAACTCATACTTGGCGGGGTCTCCTCATTATCGCGCCGCCGAGTCGCGGATCAGGTCACCGACACACGTGGGGGCCCGGCTTGCCCGTCCTGCCCGTCCTGGGGTATGGCCCGCGGATCGGGGCGTTGCTCATAGGCGCCCTGCCTTCGTGCAGCTGCAGGGCGCTGGTGACGAGGGCGAGGTGGCTGAGGGCCTGCGGGGTGTTTCCCAGCTGCCGGTTCGCCCGGGGGTCCCATTCCTCGCTCAGCAGCCCGACATCGTTGCGCAGGGCCAGGAGCCGCTCGAACAGATCAGCGGCCTCGTCCCGTCGTCCCGCGCCCTGCAAGGCGCTCACGAGCCAGAAGGAGCACGCGAGAAAGACCCCTTCGCCGCCCGGCAGTCCGTCGTGGCTGCCCTGCGACCGATAGCGCAGGACGAGGCCATCCTCGGTGAGCTCCCGCTGGATGGCCTCGATGGTGCCGATCACCCGGCTGTCGTCCGGCTGCAGGAAACCGACTCTCGGGATGAGCAACAGGCTCGCGTCGAGGTTCGTGCTGTCGTAGGACTGGACGAAGGTGTTGAGCTCTGCGTTGAACCCATGGGTCATCACCTCGGCGTGGATCCTCCCGGCCAGAGCGGCCCAGCGGTCAGCAGGGCCGGGGAGCCCGGAGACCCGGACCGCACTCACCATCCGGTCGGCCGCCACCCAGGCCATCACCTTCGAGTGGGTGAAGTGCCGCCGTGGCCCGCGCATCTCCCACATCCCGTTGTCCGGCTGCTTCCAGGCTCCCTCGAGGTGCTCCATGAGCGCGACCTGCAGATCCCACGAGTCATCGAGGTCATCCGCCTGGTCGGGGTTTGCCAGAAGGGCGTTGCGGGTCAGGGAGAGCGCATCTAGGACCTCACCCCAGACGTCGAGCTGGAGCTGTTCGGCGGCGGCGTTGCCGGCCCGCACCGGCGAGGAGCCCTCATAGCCGGCCAGCCAGGTCAGCTCGGACTCGGGCAACCGGCGCTTGCCGGTGATCCCGTACATGATCTGCAGCTCCGCCGGGTCCCCGGCCACAGCGCGCAGCAGCCACTCCCGCCAGGCCGCGGCCTCGTCGGTGTACCCGGCGGCCAGGAGCGACTGCAGCGTCAGGGTCGCGTCGCGGAGCCAGCAGAATCGGTAGTCCCAGTTCCGCGGGCCGCCGATCTGTTCGGGCAACGAGGTCGTGGCGGCGGCGACGATACCGCCGGTGGGTGCGTAGGTCAGGGCTTTGAGGGTGATCAGGGAGCGTTGGACCGCCTCCTGGTAGGGGCCCGCGTCCTGGCATCGCCCCGACCACTCGGTCCAGAACTCCTCGGTGCCTGAGAGCGCCTTCTCGGGGTTCACCGGTCGGGGACGTGGCAGGTGGCTGGGCGTCCAGGTCAGCACGAAGGGCAGCCGTTCGCCCGCGCGCACGGTGAAGTCGCTGACGGTGCGCAGGTCCTCACCGAGCAAGGGCGCCCGGGTGGTCAGGTAGGCAGCGTCGGGGCCGGCCACCGCACGGATCCCCCGCCCGTCCCGGCGAACCCACGGCACGACCCGGCCGTAGTCGAAGCGCAGAACCAGCTCGCCGTGCATGCGGACGGACCCGCGTAGCCCTTCGACGATCCGGACCATGTCGACAACCTCATCGCGCGGCGGCATGAAGTCGGTGACCCGCACGCGCCCGTCACCGGTCTCCCACTCGGACTCGAGAATCAGCGTCCCGGGCCGGTAGCGACGAGTGGTGCAGGCCCCTCCTGATGCCGGGGCCAACAGCCAGCGTCCGGCCGCTGGCGAGTCGAGCAGCGCTGCGAAACAGGCCGGGGAGTCGAAGTGCGGCAGACACAGCCAGTCGACGGAGCCGTCGGTGCCGATCAGTGCGGCGGTGTGCAGGTCGCCGACGATGGCATAGTCCTCGATCCGGGCCATGGCAACCTCCCTTGATCTCGTGGACAAGAACGAGACTGCGGCCGGGTGGATCTTCGAGCCGGAGGCGGGAATCGAACCCGCAATCTACCGCTTACAAGGCGGTTGCTTTGCCATTAAGCCACTCCGGCTTGCTC
>DASVKO010000231.1:0-8483 GCA_036385355.1 Dermatophilaceae bacterium | reverse complement strand
TCGAGGCGGCCGTGGCGCGCCTGCAGGGCCGCGGTGCCCGCACCGGTCAGGACGGCGACGACAGTGAGGTAGGCCAACGTCAGCGCGACGACGGGCCGGGCGATGGGGCGGATCTTCTTCACTGTGTGCTCCTTTGTGAGTTGATGGTGCGGTGGTGTTTCACCTGGTTGCGGGGTGGACGTGGAGGCAGTCAGCTGCCGCCGACGAGTCGGGCGGCCGCCGGGTAGACCAGCAGGGCGCCGAAGCAGACGAACAAGGCGACGGTGGGCAGGGTCAGGCGTTCGTTGGCCAGGGATGCCTGGGTCTGCTGGGCGGTGAGGTCGGCGTGCCGCATGCTGCGGGCCTCGGCCATCAGTGTGTCGAAGACGGCGGCCCCGTCGGCGGCGGTACTGACGATGTCGGCAAGGTTGACCAGCTCGTCGACGCCGATCCGGTGCCCGAGGTCACGCAGCGCGTCCCAGGGCAGCTGCGCGGCCAGCTCCGCACGCAGGACCTCGCTGTGGATCAGGGCAAAGGGTCGCGACCCGGACACCCGGGACGCCTCCTCCAGGGCCTCGGCCGGGGATCCGCGGGCCTTGCGTTCCAGACCGACCAGAGCCAGGAATGCGGCCAGCGCGGCGCGGAACTGCGTCCGAGCCGTGGCCGCGTCCTCGGCAACCTGCCGGGACGGATTGGCCCAGGCCAGGACAGCGAGCATGAGCGACGCCACCGCAGGGATGGCCCACGGTGGGTGGATCCCGCCGGCGGCCAGGATCACCCCGAACACGGGTGGCAGCAGCGCACCGCCGGCGGCCCAGCCGATCTTGGTCACCGCCAGCTCGCTCCGAGCGCGGCCGAGGATGACCAGGTCCGCCTCGGCCGCGCCGAGGTGCCGTTCGGCGAACGCGGTCAGGCCGGCCGGCGCCCAGGTGGAAGCCGAGCCCGATGGTGCGGCGGTACGGCGGGTGGGCTGGGCGTTCAGCTGGGCCATGATGGTGCCCAGCTGCGGCGGGGCCGGCCGCAACGCAGCCACAAGCAGCGCCGCCCCGGCCAGCAGGATCATCGCGCCGAGGGCGATCAGCTGCAGGGCGTTCATCGGGCCACCACCTGGCCGGTCGGCGGCAGCTGAGGCGCGGTGCCCGGCAGGTCAACCAGGTCCTGCAGGAACCGGGCGCCGACGACAGGCCGGGACAGTCGGCGAAGCCAGCCGAGGGTGAGCGCGAACCCTGCGACGATGACACCGAGGGCGACCTGCCCGGCGACGGTGTTGTAGGGGGCCATGTAGGAGCGGGCGAAGATGGCCAACAGCACCCAGACCAGGACGGTGACGCCGAGGATCATCCGGATGTTGGCGACCTGCTTGGTCTGCTCGGACAGGATGGCGCGGCGCATCCGGACCTGCTCGTCGACGTCGAGGGACAGCGCGGACAGGACCTCCGCCAGGCCGATGCCGCCGTGCCGGGCCCGCACGATCAGGGCCATCGCGACGTGGTCCCCGACCGGGTCAGCGATCTCCTTCGCGAACTGCCGTAGCGCCGGCTCCAGCCCTTGCGGTCCCATCCGGGAGGCCAGCGCGCCGGTCTCCTTGCCGATCGGGGGCGGGCTGGTCAGCGCGGCCCGGGCCAGGCCGTCTTGCATGGTCTGGGCGGCGCCGGAGGCCAGCAGGTCCGCCAGCCGTCGGGTCCAGGACGCCAACGCCTCCAGGCGGGCGATGTGGCGTTTCGACGCGGCCGACGGATGCAGCATCGCCGGGGCGATCAGGACCACGGCGGCCGCGCCGAGCCCGGCGCCGACCCACCCGGTCGCCAGCATCGCGATCACCCCGACCGGGATCGCGACCAGCTGCTCGCGGCGCCACAGCTGCCGCTGCTCGAGCGCCGACGTCAGGGCAGGGGCCTTGCGTGGTTGCGGCTGGACGCCGGCCAGGACCGCGACACCAAGGGCCAAGCCGGTCAGGACGAGCATGCCGCCGACGGCGATGAGCAGGGTCATCTCCGCCACCGGTCCTCGGCGCCGTCCCAGGTGGAAGCACCCGGGCCCAGCCAGTTCAGGTCGAACCCGACGTCGAGCAGCCGCTGCGCGAACTCGGGGGTCGGCTTGTGCCCGGTCGGGACGGCCCGCCCGTCGCCGCGCGGCGCGAACAGCTGCTCGGTGACCGGGTAGCCGGTCTCCCCCAGCTGCCCGGAGTGGACCTGGACCACCTCGGTGACGAACCGCTCATAGGCCCGGTTGCGGGCCACATGCACAATGACGTCCAGCGACGTCGACGCCATCAGCGCGAAGTCCGCCGGCAGCGGCGGGTCGGCCTTGCGGACCATCTGCACGACCCGGTCGAACACCCCCCGCGCGGAGACTGCGTGGATGGTGCACATCACCCCGGCGACCCCGTTGCTGGCCGCGTCAAGCAGGTGCACCACGTCCGCCCCGCGGGTCTCGCCCACGACGATCACGTCCGGGGAGTCGCGCAGCGACTGGTTGAGCAGGTCGCCCATGGTGACCTGACCGCGGCCCTCAGCGTTCGCCGCTCGTGCCTCGTAGCTACGGACCAGCGCCTGCGGGCGCAGCAGCCGGACGCTGCCGTCCGGCTCGAGCACCGCCTGCCCGTCGCGGCCTCGTTCGGGCACCACGTGCAGGCCCAGCTCCCGGTCGTCCTCTACGGTCACAACCATCTGATCCAGCGGGATGGACCGGCACAACGCCCGCAACAGCACCGTCTTGCCGACCCCGGTCGCGCCGGAGACCATGATCTTGCCGCCGCCCAGCACGACCGCCGTCAGGAACGCCAGCAGCGCCTCGTCGATCATCGCCAGGTCCAGCAGCTGCTCCAGGGATGTCTCCATGTGCCGGTGCACCCGGACCGTCCCCGACGGATGCGGGGTGACGTCCGTCGCCGCGGACAGGCGGGCGCCGAGCAGGCCGACCGACCTCATCCGCAGCTGCAGCAGCGGGCGGGACACCGAGAACTCCCGGCCGCCGCTGTCATCCAGCGGCGACGCGGCCAGCGACTGGATCAGCTGGCGCACCTTCGCGTCCGAGGTCCCCAACCGCGGCCCGGGCACCTTGCTGCCGTCCGCCAGCCGCAGCATGGTCGGCGCCGACCCGGAGAAGTAAATGTCCTCGATGTCGGTGCGGGCCAGCAGCGGCTCCAGCGGGCCCAGGCCACCGAGGGCGGCCTGCACCGCCGCGACCAGCTCATCCTCCTCCTCGGCGCTGAGCACGCTCAGACCCACCTGCGCCCGGTGGGTGACCCAGGACTCCAGCTCTTCGTTGACCAGCGCCTGAGTGCGCAGCCGCTTCCCGACCCCGTCCAGGCCGGCATACCGGGTCCCGTCCGCGGACAACCGGGTCGCGACCCGCTGCTGCAGCTCGGTGACCGCCTCACCGAAACCGGCGTCGGCGCCGAACGACGGCGTCGGGGAGGGTACCGGCGGCGCCGTTGTTGGGCCGGCCGTTCCCCGTGGCGGCGCGATGGTTGCGGGCAGGTCGCTGCGACCGTGGGAGTCCACTGGCTCGCTCATGACACTCCCACCCTCGACCAGGTGGTGGTTTCGGTGATCCGGCCCGCCACCTGGCCGGCCGCGCGGACCAGCCTGGTCCGGGTCAGACCCCTTATGGTGACCACCGACCCGTCGACCAGCGCCGCGGCGGCCCGAGCGTCGACCGGCGTGCTGTGCAGGTGTCCGATCCCGACCGCGGCCGCGGTCTGCGCCGGCGTGTACGGGCCGGTGCCGTTGACGACCAGCCACACCGAGTCCAGGTCTCCGAGCCGGGTCCGTAACGTCTGCGCCGCCGCGCGCGCGGCCTGCACCGAGCGGGCCGTCGGGCGGACCACCAGCAGCACCACATCACAGACTGCGATCACCGGCCAACAGGTGCTCTCCCCCAACCGTCCCGTGTCGAGCACGACGTCGCGGCCCAGCGCAGACGCGCACCGTTCCACCGCCGTGGCCAGCCGGGTCCAGCCACCACCGGTCAGCGCCCCGGCCTGCGATCCGGACTGCAACCCGGGCATCACCCAGGCATCCCCGGCCTCAGGAAGCGCCAGGACGTGCTCGACCATCGCCTCCGTCGCGTCCAGGGCGGGAAGGTGTCGAGTCGCCACCGACCAGGACAACAGCCCCGACTCGGTGCTCGCCCGGCCCGGCAGCAGTCCGGGCACCACGTCTCCGCCGCCCGGGTCGGCGTCGATGAGCAGAATCGGCCCCGGCCAGGCCAGTGTCATCGCCGCGGCCAGGGTCGTCGCCCCCGGTGAGGCTTTCCCGGCGACCACGGCGACGGCCGTCACTGGCTTCCTCCGCTCGACAGCACGACCAGGGTCACTGACCCGGTCGCGGCGGCCCGGGCCAGGGCGACGGCGTCTGCCTGGGGCACCTTCAGGTCGACGACGACGTCTCCGGTCGCCGGGTCCGGCTCCCCAAACGAGGCGACGGTGGCCCTGATCGGCTGGACTGCCAGCAGAACGGTGCCACCTGGTGATGTCGGGTCCACTGGCGCCGGGACGGCCAGGACCGCCTGGCCGAAGGTCAGGCCCTGGGCAGGTCGCTGTCCCAGCTTCACCGCGACCGGGACCAGGTCCTGCCCGGCGGCCAGCGTCGGAGCCTGCCCCACCAGCCGCGGACTGAGCAGGGACCCCTGCGGCAGATCCGACAACGCCGTCTTGCCGAGGATCCCTTCCTGCGGGTGGACCACCGCCACCTGCTTCCCCACCGACACGTCCGCCGTGGTCACGTCCGCGGCGCTCAGCGTGGAGCCGAGCTTCACATCGCGGGCCATCACCACCACCGTGGTGTGCCCGGTGTAGGCCGGCACCGCGTACAAAAGCACCAGCCCGCCCACCAGGATCAGGGCGACCACGCCGATCAGCCAGCGGGCCTGCAGCTGGCGAGGCGCCGCGGCGACCTTCGGTGCAGGCGCTGGAGGCGGCGATTGCGCGGTGAGGGTCCGGGGGGTGGCCCGCCGCCCGGGGGTTGGCAGGATGCCTCGGCCCGCCGTCACGACGCGCACCCCTGAACAGACGCCCGCTCTGATATGAGGGCAGGCGCGCGGCGCACTGAACTCTGCGAGGTCTTGTATCTCTGTCGCTGCATCGAACAGCCCTCCTTCATCAGGGGTAAGCACCGGTCAGTGCTCCGGTTGGACATCTTGGTGGTCACCAAATTCAACTCGGTCCATAACCACTAGCGCATTTGTCCCGCAAAGCGTCTGCCAGCTGTAGTCGTGGACGCCTGACCAATGACGCGAGGCGTCGGCCGGACCACAGGTTGGGCCGCCGTGACGCGTGCCGGTGTCAGGCACACCGCGCTTCGCTGGTGGCGTGTCGGCTGCTGCCCCGGGCGGGGCGTGCTCGGGTGGCCACCAGTTCGCCACAGGTTGCACACCCCAACGGGACACCTCGATTCATCAACCAGAGTTGAGTGCTGAGATGTCCAAGTTAAACCAGAGAGGTTTGTTGGTCAATGGGACGGGGGCTGGTGTAGGCGCGAGCCAGGGCGAGGAGTTGCTCCACGTCCTCCCCTTGTCCGTCAGTCGCCGCGAGCACCTCGCTGCCGGCGAGCCCACGCGCTCGCAGGGGAGCAGGACGTCGAAGCGCCCTGCCCAGTGCTTCGGGTCCGGCGCGCGCAGGGAGGTTGACGAGCTCGCGTCGCAGGGCGTCATGGACCTCGGTGACGGTCCGTTGTTCGCGGATGCGCAGCCTCTCGCGGATCCGCAGCCGGGGCAGGCTCACCGGCAGGTGCACCTCGGGGTGTCGTTGCGTGAGGGTATGCCACAGAGGGCTCAATGTCGCCCAATGCCTCCTCAGTGTCAGCACTTCCGCACACCAGGGCACGGTTAGCAGGGCGAGGACGCCGAGCGCCAGCAGGATCAGCGGCCAAGGGAGGATGGCGTTGCCTAGGGCAGCGAGTCGCCCGTCCCATCGAGGGTCGAGCAGCGGCTCCCCGACGTTGATCAGGAAGAGAATCATCACTGGCAGCCCGCAGATGCAGGCTGCGCCGATGAGCATCAGACTCAGCGCGCGGGCAGGAGCGGCATGGCGCGCGGTCCAGGTCTGGACCGCGCAGAAGCGGATGATGTTGATCAGGGCGGCGATCATGTACCCGTAGAACACCAAGTCGTAGAGCACAACCGCGGGATAGATCGCGAGCGGAGCCAGGTCGGAGTACTCGCCCTGATGGATCGGAGCGACGGCCCAGGTGACGATCATCGACACAGCTGCGGCAAATCCGGTCAGGAGATGGCCCCACACCACCAAGCGGCGGGGCTGGTCTCGCTGCAGGGTCTCGAGGTAGATGTTCACCGACGCCGCGCCGCCAGCAAACACCACATGGGTCAAGAGCCCGCCGACGTTCGTCAGGCCGAGAACATCGTCGAGCTGCGAACGGTAAAAGTGGACCGTGACGGCCACAGGCACGCTCACCATCGCCGCAGTAAAACTGGTGCGCCACGGCGCGACCGGTGAGCGCACCGTCACCCAAACCCGGTAGGCGGCCGCGGACCAGAGCAGCAGCAGCGCCGCGTTCTGGATCATCGCATCCGGTCGTAGACGCGATCCCGTGGCGCCCGGGCAAGACGTTCCCGGCGAGCCAGCTCAGCGGCCAATCGGGTGCCAAGGCCCTCGGCGTCGGCTTCCTGCTCGGATGCATAACCGTGTCGAGCCAGGAGCCGGATCGCCACCGCAGGGTCCAACGTCGGGGCCGCAGACGCGGCCAGAGACGCCAGCCCCTCCGTTCCAGGTGGTGGATCGTGACCCAGGAGCATGTGGGCCACCTCATGACAGACGATCGCCGCCTTCCGGGCAGCCGACGCATCGTTCGGGTAGGCGATGTAGTCCCTCTTGTCGGTCACGATCCACACTCCAGACGGCGCCTCAGCGTCGAACGCGACGCCCAGCAAGACGGTGGGTCGCCCCCGCGAGCGCGCCAATGCTTCGACGAACTCGGTGAGGTCTCCCGACGCCGGGATGAACCGCTGCGCGGACGCTGCGCTACGTCGGAGGGTCCGTGCCTTCATCCAAGCCCTCCAACTTCCGGATCTGATCGAGAATCGCCCCGAGGTGCTCCATATTCCTCGGACTCACGCCGTGCGTGCGCATCAAGAGCGATTTGACCCCGGAGTCGCGCAACGCCGCAAGGGCAGACAGTTCAGCGGCGATCTGAGCCTCCACTTCGGGGTCAGAGAAGTAGCTCAGCGGAACTCCAAATAGCCTCGCGACCCCCTCCAGCAAGCGGAAGGAGGGGTTGTCGCGCTTGCCCGTTCTCAGGTACCACATGTGCTGCGCCGAGACCGTGACCCCCGCTGTCGACAGGGCCTTGGCGGCAGCCTCGTTGGTATACAGGCCGCCACCTGGGCGGGGGATGGTCTCGAACAGGCGATTCAGCTTCGCCGCGAGGTCGGGGACACCCTCACCCGCCATCTGGGCCTCCCGATCGGTCGACGTGCTCCCGCGAAAGCATCGCACACCGAACCCGAGCCGGCAGGGCACCGCCGGGCCGCACCAGACCTGACCCGACTGGTCCGCCTACCCTTGCACACATGGACTTCGAGCCGCATCCCGACCTCGCCCGGCTTCGCGCCGCGCGCCGATCACGGGTCGCCGACTGGGTGGCCTCAGCGGCCGACCCCGCATTCCTGGTCCTCTTCGTGCTAGCGGCGGTGACCCTCCACTCGTCCCCGTCGGTCACATCAGCCCTCCGGTGGAGCCTGCTCGCTGCCGCGTTCTGTGTCGGCCTTCCGTACATGGTCTTGGTGCTGATGATCGGTCGAGGCCTCGTCCTGGACCGGCACGTGGTCGTGAGGGAGGAGCGCCGCTGGCCCCTCCTGGCGGCACTCCTTTCGGTCTTCGTTGGTCTCGCCGTGTTGGTGTGGCTCGGCGCGCCGCGGCCGCTGGTCGCCCTGGTCGTGGCGATGCTGTCGGGCCTAGCCGCCATGACCGTGCTCTCTCACTGGTACAAGGCGTCCTTCCACGCAGCCGTAGCCGGCGGGGTCGCTGTGGTTCTCGCCCTCGTGTTTGGTCGCTGGACGTTGTTGCCAGCACTTCCCGTCCTCGTGGTCATCTCGTGGGCTCGTGTCCGTGCGGGACGCCACACGCTCGGCCAGGTCGCCATCGGCGTGCTCGTAGGCGCAACTCTGGCGTTCCTGGTCTTCCCCGCCGCGGCAAGAGTCCCCTGACGGAGGTACCGCGCCCGGCCCCCGATGCCGACAACTCTTCATAGCGCGGCATAGCGCGGCCGAAACGGGTTGTGAACCCTCCGTGAACACGGCGCCTTCTTCGGTGGGCACGGCGCCTTCTTATGTATTGGTCGGTGCTACTGATGACTCCTGCCGCGGACGATCGCCCGCTCAACCTCCTCAACAGATGCACCCAGCGATTGGGCCAGCAACGCCAACACCGACTTGGATGGTGTCTGGACGACACTGCCCGACTCCCACCGACTCAGGGTCGTCTTCGACAAGTGCGTCCGCGCCGCCAGATCCCGCATGCTCAGCCCAGCTGCGATCCTGAGTCC
>DASVKO010000230.1:0-1645 GCA_036385355.1 Dermatophilaceae bacterium | reverse complement strand
CCCGATGACAGTGGCGGGACCGCGCCGGATTTCCACCGGCTTCCTCCCTGCCGTCGCGCTCGGAAGCATCGCACACACCCGCGCGACCGTCACCGGAGGCGTCCGGCCGGCCCAGTCCGCCGCGGCTGCTGAACAGGACTCTCGCTCGCTGGGCATCAGGCAGACTCTCGCTCGCCGCCCGAAGGTGCCGAAGGAGGTGAGCGGCACGCCGACGGCGAACTTCAGGGTGTTCTTCGGGCACCCTGCTGGCGACCGCCGCCCGCCCCGGGGGAGCACCTCGCGAAACTGGAGCGGTTCGAGCTGCCCCAGTGGTCAGGGTTGCGGCGCGCCTCCCACAGCGTGGCCTTGAAGACTTCCCAGGACGATGTGCCCTGTCCGGGCTTGCCGTCGACGACCAGCACGTGCTGCTGGTCCGGCCAGTCCGGACGAAGCGTCTCGATCATTCCGGGGTAATCGAAACCCGGAACTCGCTGGGCACCACGAGCCCCGTTGACCGAGCCAGGCCCACTGAAACCGAGTTCCCGCTCCCGGTAGATCGGGATGAGCGGGTTGCTGATCGCCCCGATGCGGGTCGCCGCATTGGGGACGACGATCCACTCGATCCAGTTCGGGAGCTGGAAGGAGACGACATCACCCGGCCGTACTCCGAGTTCGAGCAGGCCGAGGGCGCACCGGTCGACCTGTCGCTGCAGCTCGGCATGACTGACCTGGTGGCGCGGGTCGATGAACGCGACCTTGTCCGGAGCCAGGGCGGCCACCTCGTCGACGCAGTCCGTGATGGTGCGGTTTCGCAGTAGCCCTCGCTTGGGTACGTGTCGATCTGCTCTGGGGTGAGGAGTGTCAGGAAGGTCATCGTGGTTCCCGGTCAGCTCATGGTGAGGCCGCCGCTGACGCTTACGGTCTGGCCGGTGATGAAACCGGCCTCGTCGGAGGCGTAGAAGGCAACCGCGTTGGCGAGGTCGCTGGGCTGGGCGAGGCGCCGGAACGGGATGGCCTTGGTCAGGGCATCCCGGAGCCTCGGGGTGTCACCGACCACCGAGGAGAACAGGGCGGTGTCGGTGGGGCCGGGGCAGACGCAGTTGATGTTGACCTGGTATCGGGCCATTTCGCGCGCGGTCGCCTTCGTGAACGCGATGACGGCGCCCTTCGCGGCGGAGTAGACCGCTTCACCGGACGACCCAACGCGTCCAGCGTCGGACCCGAGGTTGACCACCGATCCGGACCCTTGCTGCGCCATGATGGGGAGGACTGCCTTCGAGGTGTTCAGGACGCCGTAGAGGTTGATCTGGATGACCCGGTCCCAGTCGGTCGGGTCGGAGTCGAGGAACGGGCTGGCCTTGTCCCAGCCGGCGTTGTTGACGAGCACGTCGATCCGACCAAACTGGCGCTTCACCTGCGCGACCATCACGCCGACGGACTCGTGCGAGGTGACGTCGGTGTGCATGCCGACAGCCTCGCCGCCGATCGCCACAGCCGTCTCCTTGGCGGTGGACTCGTTGAGGTCGGTGACGACCACGGTCGCGCCTTCGGCGGCCAGCTTCTCGGCGATCGCCCGGCCGATGCCCTGGCCGGCGCCGGTCACGATCGCAACCTTGTTGTCCAGCTTTCCCACGTCGCCCACCTTTCCGAAGATCGCTGCGTCTAC
>DASVKO010000229.1:0-8332 GCA_036385355.1 Dermatophilaceae bacterium | reverse complement strand
AGCCGACGCACCGTCTGGGTGGAGGCGTGTGAGGCGCCGCTGACGAACAGCGTCAGCTTCAGTCGTTCCGGATTGGGCGCCCACTCCCGGCTCTGCGGTTCAGCGGGAGTACTCACGGTTCGTTCTCCGGATTTCTGACGGTACGCCGCCTCCCCTGCGCCAGCCGGTCCCGCCTCACGGCCGCCTGCCGCCCCTCGCTCGCCTCGATCAGTCGCTGGGCCAGTCTCTCCTCAGCCGCAAAGTCGGCATGCAACGTGTCCACGTGCGCATCGACAGTCTCCCTGCGGTCCTCCAGCGCGCGGGCGAGCTCCTCGGACTCCCTCGAAAGCCCCTGGGCGGCGGCCCGCTCGGCACTCTCGGCGGCGATGCGCGCCGAACCCGTCAACACCCCACCCTCCCCGATGACCACCGGGACAACATCCACCCCCAGGTCGCTGATCAGGAACTCGCGGATCTGGTTCGAGTGCGCCGTACCACGGCTCTTGAGCACGTAAAGCCCGCGGTTGCGCTCCCCGACAGCATTCAGCATGACGACTTCCAGCGAGGTGTCGACCATCGAGGAGATGTTGATGATGGACTGCTCAACCCCGCTTTCATCGCTCAGCACCGTCATCACAGCCGTGATACCTGCCGACTTGAGGTAGTAGACCTGGCGCATGAGCATGGCCGAGACGTCGAAGGCGGTCGCACCGCGGGCCAGGCTGTTCACCGGATCGATCACCACCAGCGATGGGCTGAGCTCCTGGATGAGTCGCTGCATCATGGCCAGGTGGTCCTCCAGCCCGCGGGTGGTCGGCCGCTCACAGTGCAGGTGCAGCAGCCCCTGCTCCACCCAGTCAGCCAGGTCCAGCCCGACTGAGGCCATGTTGCGGAAGATCTCAGGCTGGGACTCCTCGAAGCTGAAGAACAGCGCGACCTCCCCGCGCCGGCAGGCGGCATCAGCGAAGCACGCCGCGATCGTCGTCTTCCCGGTGCCGGACGACCCGCTCACCAGGACGCCGCTGCCCCGGAACACACCGGCCCCGCCGAGCATCTCATCCAGCCCCCGCACCCCCGTGGAGACCCGCTGAACGCTGACGTCCTGACTCAGGCCGAGCGAGGTGATCGGCAGCACCTCGAGCCCGTCGGCGCCGATCAGGAACGGGTACTCGTTTCGGCCGTGTGTTGAGCCGCGGTACTTCAGCACCCGCAGTCGGCGGGTGGCGACGTCTTGGACCACCCGGTCATCGAGCACCACCACGCAGTCGGACAGATAACCCTCAATTCCGTGCCGCGTGAGGGTGCCCTCGCCACGCTCCCCGGTGACCACGGCGGTCAGCTCGTTGTCCTTGAGCCAGCGGAACAGCCGCCGCAGCTCGGACCGGACCAGGACCGGCCTGTCAAAAGTGGCAAACAACGCCTCCACGTTGTCGATGGCGACCCGTTTCGCGCCGATCTTCTTCACGGCCGAAGCCAGCCGGACCATCAGCATCTCGAGGTCGAACTCACCGGTATCGACGAGCTCGGACTCCAGGGGCAGAGCGTCGACCAGCAGTCGGCCGGCCCCCTCCAGCGTATCGAGGTCGAAGTTGAGCGAGTCGACGGCGGCCACCACCTCGGCCCGGTTCTCCTCGAACGTCAGGAACACTCCCGGCTCGGCATAACGGGTGACGCCGTTGACCAGGAACTGCAGCGCAAACAGGCTCTTGCCTGCCCCTGGTGGGCCACACACCAGGCTGGGCCGCCCGGCCGGCAGCCCACCGCCGGTGATCTCGTCAAAACCCTTGATCCCTGTGGGAGTCTTGGGAAACGGCGACCTCGGCTGTTCACCCAGGTCCTCGACTTCAGCGTTGGTCACCATTTCATCCGCTCCCCTCGGTGCAACCGACAACAACCAATACCTATCAGGCTCGCGCCAGATAGGGAACAGACCAACGACACCAGGAAGGGAGGGAACAGAGGGCCCGGGCACGGCATACCCGCCGTGTCCGGGTATCGGCGGCCAGGAGCTCGACCCGGACAGCTGCGTCCGCGTCGTAGACTCGGTGCCAACATGTGGCACCCGGCCAACGACACGCGATCCATACCGGTACAGTGCCGCCGTGCGGTGAGCCGCCAAACCGGTGGCGCAAGACGAGGGACGCCCCGAGATGTATGACCAGTCCTTGTTGTTGACAGCGTTGTCCAGATTCGCGGTGGTTCTGCCGTCGCGCTATGACCTGCACGAAACGCTGGGCGAGCTCACGGAGAGCGTCACGGCAGTGCTGGGACTGTGCGGCACCTGGGTCACGATGGCCGACGACGGGCAGCTGCGCCTGCTGACCGGAATGAGCCAGGCCTCGGAGGAGCTGCAGCGCGATCACGCACAGCTGCACCCCTTCGCGTGCCCCTGCCGGGACGCTTACTCCACCGGTGAGGTGGTTCGGGTGACCGACGTGCGGGAGGAGTCCGCCCGGTGGCCCGAGTTCTCGGCTTCCGCCAACCGCCTGCCCATGGCCGGGGTCGCCGCGATCCCGATGCGGCTGGCCGACCAGATCATCGGCGCTCTCAACCTCTACTCTCCCGAGCCGCGCGAGTGGTCGGACGAGGACATCGGGGTGGCCGGGATGCTGGCGGACATGGCGACCAGCTATGTGGTCAACGCCTCCAAGCTGCGCCAGCAGGAGCAGCTCAGCGAGCAGCTGCAGGAAGCGCTGGAGTCACGGGTCGTCATCGAACAGGCCAAGGGGATCACCTCCCAGCAGCGCGCGGTTACCCTCGATCAGGCCTACCTGCTGATACGTGCGCACGCCCGCCGCAGCAACGCCAGCCTGCGTACGGTGGCCAGGGCGATCGTTGACATGGGGCTCGAGGTCTGAGCCCGACCGCAACCGGCCCAAGGCCTGCCCGGTGAGTGACCACGATCATCGTCTTCAGCCACGCTCTCACCTTCGCAGACACCCCTCGGCAAAGGTGACCGGCGCCCTGGTCACCTCGCCGTCTGGTCGCTCTCCCCGAGCGCGGCGGCGAGCACCTCCGCCAGATGCCAGGGCACCCGGTCGGTCGCCTGTGAGATCTGGGTCCGGCAGCTGAACCCGTCCGCCACGATCAGCGTGTCGGCGGACGCGGCCCGGACGGCCGGCAGCAGCACCCGCTCCCCGACTGCCCTGGACACCTCGTAGTGACCGCGCTCGAAGCCGAAGTTGCCGGCCAGCCCGCAGCAGCCGGAGTCCGGGACGTCCGCGGTGATGCCGGCCGCGTGCATCAGCGCACGGTCGGCCTCGAAGCCCAGGACGGCATGCTGGTGACAGTGGGTCTGCACCAGGGCATCAGCACCGACCTGCGGCGGGGTCCAGTCCGGGGCATACCGGGCCAGCACTTCGGAGAGAGTGAAAGACAGGTCCTTAGCGCGACGCGCAGCGGCGTTGCCGGGCTGCAGCGTGACGGCCTCGTGCCTGAACACGGCAAGGCAGCTCGGCTCGAGTCCCACCACCGGCACACCGGCGACGAGGTACTCGTCAAGGGCACGCAGGGAGCGTCCCAGCACCCGGCGGGCCATGCCCAGCTGACCGGTTGAGATCCAGGTCAGCCCGCAGCAGACCAGGCCCCTGGGCAGGACCACCTCAAACCCGGCGTCCTCCAGAACGGCCACCGCCGCCGTGCCCACCTGCGGGGCGAGATAGCTCGTGAACGAGTCGGGCCACAGCACCACTCTCCCGCGCGGGGTGCCCGGCACGGGACCTCGGTCCCGGATGCCCGCGGTCTGCCTGGTCGCCCTGCCACGGAGCGCGCGGCGCAGAGGGCGGGCGGCGAACGGGGGCACCTGTCGCTCGGGCGCGATACCGCCGGCCCGTTTGACCAGCGGCTGCGCCCACGACCCGACCACAGCGTTGACCGCTCCCGGAGCCAGGGCAGCCAGCCGTGACCACAGCGGCAGCCAGCCCATCGAGTAGTGCGACAGCGGTCGCAGCCGTCGTGAGTAGTGGTGATGAAGGAACTCGGACTTATACGTGGCCATGTCCACGTTCACCGGGCAGTCGCTGAGGCAGCCCTTGCAGGACAGGCACAGGTCGAGCGCATCCCTGACCTCGCCCGACCTCCAGCCATCAGTGATGACGTCGCCCTCGAGCATCTCCCACAGCAGATGGGCCCGGCCCCGGGTGGAGTGCTGCTCCTCGCGGGTGACCTGGTAGCTGGGGCACATGACTCCGCCCGAGGACTGGCGGCACTTGCCCACCCCGACGCAACGGCGCTGGGCCTGGGCGAAGCTGTCGGCGTCATCGGGGTAGCTGAACACCGTGAGGAGCTCGCGGTCCTTCGCCTGCCCCTGGTGGCGGAGGTGCTCGTCGATCGGCGGGGGGTTGACGATGATCTCCGGGTTCATGACACCGCGAGGGTCCCAGAGCTGCTTGACCTCGCCGAACACGGCAACCATGTCCTCGCCATACATCTTGGTGAGCAGCGCCGAGCGGGCCCGACCGTCGCCGTGCTCGCCCGACACCGACCCGCCGAGGCCGATGACCAGGTCGGCTGCCTGCTCCACGAAGGAGCGGAACGCCGTGCGACCGGGCCGGGTCAGCAGGTCGAAGTCCATCCGCATGTGCATGCAGCCCTCACCGAAGTGGCCGTATGACGCACCCGTCAGTCCATGCTCCTCGAGAAGGGCATCCAGTCCGCGAAGGTAGGCGCCGAGCCGCTCGGGCGGTACGGCCGCGTCCTCCCAGCCGCCCCACGCCTCGGCACCGTCGGCGCGGCGGGTGGCCAGACCGGTCCCGTCGCGGCGGCACCGCCAGAGAACACCCTGCGCCGCGGAGTCGGTGACAAGGGACGAGCTGAACCTCGCATCCCAGGCTGCGAGGTCGGCGACGACGGACCGGGCGGCACGGGCAGCCAGCTCCGCATCCTCACCGGCCATCTCGACCAGCAGCCAGGCGGCTCCTTCGGGCAGCCCCGCGGCGATGGCGCGGCGGCGCACCTCGTCAGGCAGTCGATCCACGAGGGTGGCGTTGATGGACTCCAGCGTCAGGGGATGGTGCGGCAGAACGTGCGGGACACAGTCCGCGGCAGCAACCGAGTCGGGGAAGCCCAGCACCAGCAGCACCGTGGCCGGTGGCAAGGCCACGAGGTTCAGCGTGGCGCCCAGGGTGGTGGCCAGGGTGCCCTCGGTGCCGGCCAGGAACCTCGCCACGTCGAAGCCCTGGCCGGGCAGCAACCGGTCCAGCGCGTAGCCCGAGATGCGACGTCTCATCCCCGAGAAGCGGCGCCCGATGGCAACCGCCTCACGGGTGGCCACCGACTGCAGCCCGCGGTGGATCTCACCTTCACGTCCGGGTCGGGCGGCGAGTGCCCGGGCACCCTCGTCGCTGACCGGGCCACTGAGGTCGAGCCGGGTGCCGTCGGCCAGCATCACCTGCAGCCCGAGCACATTGTCGGCGGTGGTGCCCCAGGCGACGGAGTGCGCACCGCAGGCATTGTTGGCGATCATGCCGCCGAGGGTGGCCCGGCTGGCCGAGGACGGGTCGGGGCCGAACGTGAGCCCATGGCGGGCGGCCCGGGCGGTGAGGTCGGTCAGGACGACTCCCGGTTCGACCACCGCGACCCGGTTCTCCGGGTCGAGATCGAGAATCTGGCTGACGTGCCGGGACGTGTCGATGACGACGCCACCGATGGCGTTCCCCGCCATGGACGTTCCACCGCCGCGCACGACGACCGGTGCGCCGGCCCACGCGGTGAGGCTGACCGCCGTCGCCAGGTCCTCAACGTCAGCAGGAGTCACCACCAGGTCGGGGACGACGCGATAGTTGGAGGCGTCCACGCTGTAGAGGGCACGCGAGCCCGGCTCGTCGGAGACCGTCCCGCGCAGCTCCCTGCGGAGCTCGGCCCGAAGTCTGACGAAGTCCACGTCCGGTCGGGGCGTGGCTGTCATCGGTTCAGTACGGCGCTGAGGAACGTGCGCGTGCGCTCTTCGCCAGGGTTGGTGAAGATCTCGTGCAGGGCACCGCGCTCAACACCTCTCCCCTGGTCGAACATCGTGACCTTGTCGGAGATCTCCTCGACGAAGCGCATCTCGTGGGTGACCATCAGCATCGTCATATCAGTATGGTGCGCCAGGTTCCGGATGAAGCTGAGCACCTCGCCGGTGAGGTCGGAAGTGCCGTGCAGGCCCGAACAACGCACGCAGGGCCCGATCCTGACTCGGATCGAACCCAGTGGCCGAAGACGTAAGCCCCCGTTGACCTGCGCTGATGCGGCGGAGCCGCCTCTCGGAATCGAACCGATGACCTATCCATCACGAGTAGCGCCCAGGCTCGCATCCCCACGGCGATGGCGACGACCCCCAAGAGAGGTCTGGCGCCGATGTGGTAAAACAAGCCCTCACGAACAACTCAGATCGTCAGCTACCTGTACAGAGGCACCGGCTCGTCCAACCCGAAAGAGGCGCCCACTATGTTCTGGTCTGTTCTTGGCGCGGTTCTACTGCTACTCCTCGCTGCTGCTATTTACCACCACAAGCGCAGCGGTAGCCACATGCGCAATAGCCAGCATGGCCAGCCGATGAAAAATGTCGAAGGCGCTACCCATCCCGAGACAGTAGCCAGGAACCCGAACATCATGGGAGGCGGCGACTATCTTCGCTAGGGTGGCCTCGCCTTTCGGCGTAACTCCTAGGTGACAAACCAGCGGGTGATCCTGCCAGTAGGTTGGCGCCACGACAATGATGTCCAGAGTGTGCCAACGCCGAGGGCTGCAGGGACGAAGCGCCTCGCCGGTCTGGGAGTCGGCCTGAGCGTCCTGGCATTGGTTGCCCGCCTGCAGGCTTTACCGCATCTGCCGCTGGGCGTGCCTCGGGGCGACGCCACTATGTCGTGACGACTAGCCCGCCGTCCGGTATGAGATTCCGAGATCGGCAGCGGCGGCGGCGAGTCGCTTATCGCGAGTCCACAGGCTCGCATCTGTTGTCAACAGGGTCGCTGCGAGGAGGTGGACATCGACATAACCGATTCCCAGTCCAAACAGGCGCTGGGTTTCGACCAAGGTCATCACCTCGGCCTCAGTGGCGACTTTTGCCTCTGGGAGGTTGCTCAGAAGACCGAGGATTTCGCTGCGACGAGAGAGCTGGCCGAGCGCGAGCTCGCCGATCACCCATGGGTGAGCCAGCACTTGGGCTTCTTGGAGGAGCACGGTGAGCTGAGGATCTCCGATCCGGAGGTGGTCGATCCAGACCGAGGTGTCGACGAGGATCACGCGGACGTCGTCCGCCGCCTCGGGATCGCGCTCAAACCAGGTTCACTTCCCGCCAGTCGAGCGAGGCGCTGAGCACTCTCACGCTCGATCAGCGCCCGCAGCGCCTGTCGTACCAGTGCGCTCTTCTCACGTGTTCCCGTCAAGCGCTGGGCCTCGCGGACAAGGTCATCGTCCAGGGCCAATGTCGTCCTCATGCTTACCTCCAGGCATCTCAACCATCATCATTTGATGATGCTACTCGTGCCGCCTTGGCTACGGAAGCCGATCGCTTCGCGGAACCCGGGGTCCCACCCCAGCTGTCTCGGCGATGTCTGGACCGAGACCGGCCATGTGTTCACCTCGGGCGACGAGGTGCCGATCAACCCCGACAGCATGACGGCACTCATGGCGAAGACCATCCGGGCGTACAACGCCACTTTCCGCCAGATGTCCCGGCCCTTCCGATGGCACGACTCCACGACCTTCGGCACGTTCATGCCACGCACCTCCTGCTGGCCGGAGTGCCCGTGCAGGTGGTCGCCGACCGTTTCGGACACGCGGACCCGGCGATCACCCTCCGGGTCTACGCCCATGTCCTGCACCAGCACGCGGCTTCACACGCAGGTTGAGCATCATCTCTGGGTCAGGGACCGGATCTGGCTGGGGGATCCACATAGCGTCCCCGAGAAGGCGTGCGGGGCATCATCTCGCTGGGCGCGCAGGTTCGGTGACCGCGAAGAGCAACATGTTGACGCCTTATGCGAAGGGCGTTCTTCAATCTGGGATTGCGACCACGACAACACCGGCGAGTGCCGCGATGAACAGCACCGTCCCCAGCGGCAGGGATCTGGTGAAGCCCAGGTAGTGCTGCCTCCTGACTCTGGTCAGCTTGGTGTCACTAACTCATGGATGTGTCTTGAGTTTTCAGGCTGCCTTTCCGAGGCGGGCGTGGTTGGTGTAGGCGTGGATGTGCCGGTCGATGGTGGTCAGGGCGTGGCGTAGCTCGGGTGGTGCGGGTGGCTTGTCTGCGGCCAGTAGCGGTCGTAGGAGCCGGTCGTGGACTTTGGTGTAGAACACCGCGACGCGTTGCCCGTCGGGGGTCAGGTCGTAGGTGTTGGTGTGCTCACGGCGCTGGATGAGTCCGTTGATG
>DASVKO010000228.1:0-2252 GCA_036385355.1 Dermatophilaceae bacterium | reverse complement strand
GCCGTCACCAACCACGGGTTCACCGACGGTCACGTGACCTCCTTTCCGGCGGTACTACAGGCAGGCACCGCGGTCCTGGTAGACCGGTACGGCAGCCCGGTCACCAAGTGTTTCTGCGGCAACCCGCTGACCAAGCCCACGGCCTCTTCGCGGCCGACCTACACCGGAGCGCGGTGGCCGTCGTTCGCACCCGGCGGCATCACCATCATCCAGCAGACAACCGTGACCATCGACTCGTTCACCCTGGTCGACCCGGCCACCGGTGCCTCCTTCAATCGCCCGAGCGGCAGCGCCGGCAGCGCCGACCAGCCGGGGGCCGCACCGTCACCCAAGCCGGCCGCGACTCCGGGCGGGCAACCCAGCCCTACGACATCGACGACGCCGACCCCAGAGGCAGGCGGTTCGCCGACCCCCACCTCATCGCCGACGGTCAAGCCGCTGAGTCCCGTGGTCGCCTGCCCGTCCAGCTACGGGATGATCTCCCCCCCTGGCCCCGCGCGTCTGCCGGACGAGATCGCCACGAGGCTGCCACCGGACGTGGCTGCTCAGCTTGCCTTCTACAGCGACCAGAACCGGGTCATCGACCCGGTCCTGGCCCCCCGTGGGTGGTCCTGCAGTGCCGCGCTAGGGGCGGACGGCAGTGGCGGGCTCGACGTGTGGCCCTCCGGCACCCAAAAACCCGAAAAACCCGGAGGCAACATGCCGGCAAATCCGGACCAGCAGCTGGTGGAGGCCTACACGGCTGGCGCGCAGCAGGCAGCGGTATACGAGCACGTGTGCGCCTTCGACCCTGCGGTCGCCGACCGTTACTACCCCTTCTACGCAAACAGCATGGGGTGCCGGAGCAGCCCGGTTTCCGGCGAGAAGGTGGTCCACCCCCATAGTGACGCCAGCCTCGTGCTCTTCGAGGACCCGCCAGGCATCCACGGCAACGCGGCCGCTTCGGGAGGTAACTACTCTGCCCATGGGGCGCAACTGTATGAGTGGCATGGCTCTGGGATCTCGTCCACGGCCACCTGCATGCTTCCCGACTCCCAACGCGCTTTGTGCACGGCCGTTCTCAACGACTTCATTGAGCGACGCTGGATGATGGAGCAGGGCGGCTGACCCTAAGTGCTTGGACATACCCACTAAGGCTCGCCCAGGCTCAGACCTCCGGAAGTAGCAGCTGCGCGGTGCCGCTGAGCTGGGATTCTTTGACCCGCCACGCCGTCTGAAATCCGTTCAGTTCGGCGATCCGGACGGGTAGCCTCAAGGGGTGGCGAAGCAGGCCGAGTTGGACGGATGCCCGAGCCGGCGGCATGCGCAACCTCGCTCTCGTCGCGCTGACCGACGCCGGCCGGTCGGTGACCGAGGTGGCGGCGGTGTTCGGGGTGACGGCGACCTACGTGTCGATGCTGCGTGGGCGGGCCCGGCCCGGGCCCCGGTGCCAGACTGACATGCGGGCTCTGGACCCAAGGAAGCATCGGCGTCGGCGGGCAACCCCGCACCCATTTTCACGCATGCGCGGGCGTCCCGGAAGGGACACCAGGACTGATATCGCGATAGACCCCGGCGGCCCGGCGGCTCGGTGTCGTTCTACATGGCCGACCCCTGGACGTTGGGCGTCGTCGTACACCGGTAGAACGGTGAGACGCTCGGCTCCCACGGTGACGCACCGGCGCTGTTGACGGCTCGCACGCGCACGCACATATACGAGCCAGGAGTCGAGGACCACACATAGCTCGTCACATTCTGACCGACCGTGCGGCTCTCATTGCCGTTGTTCACCTCGAAGCTGGCCTCATTATTCGAGTCGTCTTGCCAACTGATACGTATGTGGTACGAATCGGTCGAAAGGACGGTGAGGTTCGAAGGGGGATTCGGGAGCGCAGGAGTCACTGGTTGCGCGGGAGACGACCGGCACGTCGGCACCGTGACCCTATCGGTCCAGGTGTTGTTGCTCTCGTCTGACTCAGCAATCAGATTCGTGTCATCAACGACGAACTTTACGATATGTTCACCGGGCGACAGGTACTGATGGACACTGAGCCCGGATTTGGCCACCCGGGGGGGCAAATCGCTAACGGTGCCCGTCTTCACGATAGCACCGTCGACTACCCAAGCCACCCTAAAGGAGTCAGTCGGCACGGAGGTCTGATTCATGACACTTCCGTCGAGATCGGCGGCACCGCACTCCGGCTCTGCCGAAGACGAAACGGGTATGAGGTCGGGACGCCCTCCGGCACCCTGCCCGTGAGGCGATTCGCCGC
>DASVKO010000227.1:0-3668 GCA_036385355.1 Dermatophilaceae bacterium | reverse complement strand
GGTAGGAGACTCCGAACTACTTACTTCAGTCTGTAACGAAAGTACCGTTGGATCGGGTCGACGACCGGTCCGATGGGTCCGTGGCATTTGAAGGGTCAATGATGATCTTCAAAGAATGAATGCGTTCGAGTGCGGGTCCGGGTGGGCTCCCGGTCGCGACAGAACCCCCGGTCCGAGCCGCCGGTCCCGATAGGCGCGGGCAGAAAGAATGCGCACCGTCGACAATGTCGGTATGGCCGTCCAGACCGAACCAGAAGACTTTCGTCCCGGTAGACCTGATATTCCACCCCGGAGCGCCCGCTGCGGGCGTCCCACCTGCAGTCAGGAGATATCATGAACAACCCGAATCAAGCGGAACCGGATTTCCTTGCCGACGGCAGGCTGTCGAGGCGAAACATCATGCTCGGCGGGGGACTGGGCGCGATAGCTCTGGCGGGAATGGTTCTTGCTGCTCCTGGCACAGCCCAGGCCTCGGAGAACATTCAACGTCCCACGAAGGTTCCGGGTCGGGGACCTGGGCCGATGCCGGCCTCGTTCGTCCAGGTAAAGGGTGGTGAGTTCGCTCGGGACGGAAGACCGTGGCGTTTCGGTGGCACCAATTGCTACTACCTGCACGCAAGCTCGCACTACATGATCGACAGCATGCTCAACAACGCGGCCGTGATGAAGATGCAGGTGGTGCGCGCCTGGGCCTTCAATGATGACCCGAACCAGTCCAACGCCTTGCAGCCTGCGCCCTACACCTACCCGGAAGACAACTACGACTCGCTCGACTACACGGTCTACAAGGCTGGCCAGCTCGGGTTGAAGCTCGTGCTGCCGCTGGTCAACAACTGGCCCGACTACGGCGGGATGAAGCAGTACGTCTCCTGGTTCCTGGGCTTACCGGACGACTCGTACGGCGACGGGGTCAACCACGACCGGTTCTACACGGACGACAAGATCCGCAAGTGCTACCTGGCCTATGCCGACCATGTGATCAACCGTAAGAACCGCTACACCGGGCTGCGTTACCGGGACGATCCGACGATCATGACCTGGGAGCTGGCCAACGAACCTCGCAACCGCTCCGACAAGTCAGGAGCACCGGTCCTTGCCTGGGCCGACGCGGTCAGCCGGCACCTCAAGACGAGTGCGCCCCGGCAGCTCGTGGCGATCGGCGACGAGGGGATGGGTATGGAGCGGGCCGGGTCCAGCGACTACCCGTACAGCAACTACGAGGGCAATCGCTGGCTGGATCTCACCCGGTTGCCCGCCGTCGACTACGGCACGGTGCACCTGTACCCGTTTGGCTGGGGAGAGGTGCCGTCCAACGGCATCGACCCCGTTGCCTGGGGCAAGCAGTGGATCGCGGACCACATCGCCGCCGGCAAGAAGTTGGGAAAGCCCGTGGTGCTCGAGGAGTTCGGTTTACAGATCGACGCCACCAAGGGCGTGCCGAGCGAATCCGCGCGGGATGCCGGTTACGACGCCTGGCTGACGACGGTTGAGTCGTCCCAGGGCGCCGGTACGCAGTTCTGGATCTTGACTGCCCTGACCGATGCCGGGATCAACTATCCGGACTACGACGGATTCCGCATCGTCTATCCCAGCTCAACGGCCAACCTGTTCACCAAGCATGCCGTGCAGCTGGCCGCCACGGTCAGCAGCTAGGCGATTCTGGTCTCCGGTGCCTGTGGGAGGGCCCGAGCCATCACCTTCGGGCAACGTCAGAACACGTGACCAGCTCATCCGAACTGCATTCATGAGGCCGCATAGCAGCGGCCAGAGACCCAGAACCGGGGACAGACAGTTGATGAACGTGCTCAGTCGAGTCCGACGCGTAAACCCTGCCTTCGCCGCCGCGGCGATGGTCAGCAGCATGATCCTGTTGGCCGGTGGTCTGACGCTCGCCGGCCCGGCCAGCGCCGAGCAACAGTCGGCGCCGGCCCCTGGGCCGCCGGCCAGCTGGGCGGGTGCCTGGACCTCCGGTCAGCAGGCGCTGACCGGCACCGGCTTTGCGGACCAGACGCTACGTCTGCTGGTTCATCCGACGCTGAGCGGCTCCGTTCTGCGGATCCGCCTCGCCAACACGTTCGGGGGTAGCGATCAGACCTTCGATGCGGTCAGCGTCGCGGTGGCCACGTCTGCCGCCACCGCGGACCTCGTGCCGGGCAGCGTGCGCACCGTCCGCTTCGGTGGGGCGTCGTCGGTCACCATCGCCGCCGGTGCCCGGGCGATCAGCGACCCGATCTCCCTCGCGGTCAAGTACGGGCAGACCCTGGCCGTCGACCTGTACGTGAGCTCGACCGGACCGGGTGCTGTGACCGGCCACGTCAGCGCTGGGCAGGAGTCCTTCACCGCTACCGGAAACCAGGTGGGAAAGCCGACCGGAACCGCGTTCACCGGGCAGCTGTCGTCCTGGTACTGGCTCGACGGCGTGGACGTACGCTCGGCTCGCGGTGCCTCCGGCAGCGTGGTTGCTTTCGGCGACTCCCTCACCGACGGTGCCTATTCGTCGTACAACGGCAACAAGCGGTGGACGGACGACCTGGCGGCCCGCCTGCAGGCCCTTCCGGGATCTCGCTCGGTAGGCGTCCTGAACGAGGGGATCGGCGGCAACCGGGTGCTCGCGTTCCGCGGAGACTGCTGTGGAAACGGAACAAGTGAGTCGGCGTTGGCCCGGCTCGATCGTGACGCGATCGCACAAACCGGTGCCCGCACCCTGATCATCGCAGATGGCATCAACGACATCGGGTACAACGCCGCCGCCCCGGCACTGATCCAAGGCCTGAACCAGCTCGTCGTCCAGGCCAAGTCCGCGGGCCTGACCGTGATCGGAGCCACGATCACGCCGTACGGCTGCCCGGGAGGGTGCTTCGGCCCCGCCCAGGAGGCCACCCGTCAGGCGGTCAACGTGTGGATCCGGACCAGCGGGGCGTTCGACGGCGTCGTGGACTTCGACCGAGCGGTCGCTGATCCCACGCAGCCGAGCAGGGTGTCCCCGACCTACGACGCCGGGGATCATCTGCACCTGAACGACTCGGGCTACGCCGCGCTCGCCGCGGTGATCGACCTTCGCCTCCTGCACTGAGCCGGTGCCCGGCCCCATCGATCAGGTGGGATTCGCCGGGGCACCCGTCTCGATGCCGGCACAGCGCCGCCGCCCGTCGTGGAGAGTGTCCACAGCGGGCGGCGTCGGTACTGCGGGGCCGCTTGGGCCCGTGGAACGACGAGCGGCCGATCTACTTGCTGGCGTCGCCCTGGACGCTCGCGTCGACCGTGACCGCGCCGCCGTTGACGTCCTTGGCGACCTGTCCCACGAGGGTGGACGCGTCCGGCACGGCGCCGGTCACATCGTTCTTGGCCGCGTCAGCCGCGGCGCGCGCGGTGCTCACGGCGCCGTCGACGTCGGACTTCGTGTTAGTGACGAGGCCCTTCGTGTCGCCCGTTGTGTCGGTGACGAGGCTCTTCGTGTCGGCCTTCGTGTCGGTGGTGACGTCCTTCGCGGCGGCTTGCAGGCCGCCGATGTCTTCGCGGACCGACTTGACGGCCGGCTCCACGACAGCGACCGACTTCGTGTCGGGAACGAACTGGTGTGCGACGGCGGGGGCTCCGCCGACGGCGCCGGCCGCGCCTGCTGCCACGGCCAGACCGACGATGGCCTTGCCGGCGACGTTCAGGCCGGC
>DASVKO010000226.1:0-2839 GCA_036385355.1 Dermatophilaceae bacterium | reverse complement strand
TGTGGATGGCGTCGACGGCGACGTGAGCCCAGGGTGCCCGCTCGGACAGATGCAGGAACGTCCGTCGTGCTGTGTGGGCGATGCTGGCCGGGATGGTGAACAGGCGCAGGCGGAGCCGTTTGGGTTCCCAGCGGCGGGCGTCGTGGCTGGTCAGGGCGAGCATGCCCATCCAGGCGAGCAGGTCGGATGCCAGTGTCACGATGGCGCACCAGATCTGGTTCTGCGCGAAGCCGTGCAGGGGCAGGTTGGTCAGCCCGGTGATGCTCCTATGGTGAGTCAAGCGGCGGTGAGCCAGTTCCGGTACCGGGCCACGAGGTCGTTGTCCACGCGTTGGCCGAGCTCGAGTTGGGAGAGCGCCGAGGGCCACACCTTGAGCTCGGCCGCGACAGCGGCGAGGGTGAGGTTGCGGGCCTGGCGAGCGGGACGGAGGTCGCTGTAGTCGGGAACGGGGCAACGTCCACGAAGGGCGCGGAAGACCTCGCGGGCGACGGCACGTTTGAGTGCGCGCATCGCTGCCGCCTTGGTGCCGCCCTTGGCCAGCCGCGCGTCGCGGTAGTCCCGTGTCCGGGGGTCGTGACGCAGGCGGTTGGTGACGATGTGGTGAAGGGCAGCGTTGGCCTGACGATCCCCGCCACGGGAGAGCCTGTGCCGGGTGACCCGGCCCGAGCTGACCTGCACCGGTGCGGTGCCGCACAGGGCGGCGAAGGATGCCTCGGATCGGAGACGGTCGGAGTTGTCACCGGCTGTGATCAGGAGCTGGGCGGCCACGACCGGACCCACGCCCTGGAGCGCGGCGAGTCCGGGGTTGATCGCCGTGGTCGTCTCGGCTAGGTGGTCCCCGAGCTCGTCGATCTCGGCGGACAACGCGCGGTGGCGGCGGGCGAGGACCTTCAGGGCGACCATGATGCCTGCCACAGCGGGCTCGGTGCCGCGCGCTGGTCGGGCGGCGATCAGCTGCTGGACCGCCTTGTCCTCGGCCAGGCCCCGGTAGCGGTCACGTAGCGGAGCCGGCGCGTTGATGAGAGTCGCAGAGATCTGTTGCCACGCGACCCGCTTGGCCTTCACCGCGGACTTGCGCGCGTTGTGCACTGCACGCAAGGCCTCGATGGTGTCGCTCTTCGCGATCGTGGACGCTTCACCCGAAAGCACGCCACGAGCGGCCCGGTAGGCGTCGAGCCGGTCGGACTTGCCCTTGCGCCGGCGCTCCGCGACTCGGGTCCTGTTCACCTCGATGACCCTGGCTCCGGCCTCACGCAGAGCAGTGGTGACGCCCAGCCCGTAGCTGCTTGTGCCCTCGACCCCGACCACGTCCAGGCAGTCCTGCGTCCGTAGCCAGTCGATGGCTTCGTGGTAACCGGCCTGTGTCGTTGTGAACTCCCGGTCGACGACGTCGACGCCAAGCCCGGTAATCACCGCGACGTGGATGGTGTCCTTGTGTGAATCGATCCCGCCGATCATTCCTGCAGCCCTCATCATGGTGGTGGTGCCCTCTTCTGTCGCCGAGATGGGAAGGGTAGGCAACCGGCCGGAGGACCAGACAGGACATACACCAGCCCCTGCATCGGGCCAGGCTCCTATCAGGTCATGATCGACCGGCCGGTAGCCGCGTGCCCGGGGCCGGACGGATCACCGGCTCGACAACCCCTTTGGTGGGGGTGTCAGTCTTTGGCAGAGTCACGACCCCGGGCACGACCATCATGTATGTCTTTCGCGATCCGGATCCGGTCCTCGCAGCGGGCCCGGCGCCGGTGACGCAACTCGAGATCGGGCAACTGTCCTCGGCTGGTGTTGGTGACGAACGCGGTGATCCGCATCCCGTCCACATCATCGAAACGCAGCTGCGCGCCGGGATGGGGGCGTTCCTTACGGACGATGACCCTCATCCCCGCCGGCCAGGCGCCCAGCTCCAGCAGTCCGGTCAGCTCGGCGACCCAGGCGCCGTCACGGACCTGATCGTGGGCGTCGTAGGCCGACGTCCAGGCATGGTCGGGGATCGTGGCGAGCAGGTCCGGGGTGTTCACGGGCAGGGTGAACCCGACCGAATACGACAGGCGGCGCCCGGTCAGCCACTCGATCAGCGCCTTGGTGCCGCCAGCACCGTCGATACGGATCAGGATCTTGCGTCCCAGACGATGCCCGGGACGGTGTCCGGGCAGTTGCGCCAGCGCCGCCTTGACCACGTCGATGTGGTCGCTCGCGGTGTTCGAGCCGGCGTTGCCGGGGCGGCAGCAGGATCGCCAATGCTTCCCCGGTGCCGTCGGGGCCGTGGTCGACGAATGCGCACAACGGGTGGTGAATCGAACCGGGGTTGATGGAGGGTCTGATCCAACGGAAGGATGCAGGCCATGCCAGCTTTGAAGAAGTACCCCGATGAGATGCGGGAGCGGGCGTCGCGGTTGGTGCGGGACAAGCTCGCGGACACGCCTGGGTTGTCGGTGACCAGGGGATGTCGTCTGATCGGTGAGCAGCTCGGGATCAACCCGGACACGCTGCGGAACTGGGTCAAGCAGGCCCGGATCGACACCGGTGAGGCGCCGGGCACGACCAGCGAGGATGCGAAGCGGATCGCTGTGTTGGAGAAGGAGAACCGGGAGCTGCGGCGGGCGAACACGATCCTGCGGCAAGCGAGTGCGTATTTCGCGCAGGCGGAGCTCGACCGCCTGTGAACAGGATCGTCTGCTTCATCGGCGAGCACCGCGACGAGCACGGGGTCGAGCCGATCTGCACCATCCTCACCGAGGCGCAGCTGCCGATCGCCGTGAGTACGTATTACGCGGCCCGGTCCCGGCCGGCCTCAGCCCGGACGCTGCGCGACGCCGAGCTGGATGCCCGGATCCGC
>DASVKO010000225.1:0-14042 GCA_036385355.1 Dermatophilaceae bacterium | reverse complement strand
GGTCGCGCCGCTCGCATTTGCGGCGTACGAGACCGGGGCAATCGTGTCCCGGTTCGGCGGCGATCTTCTCGTGCGTCGTCGTGGTGATGTCTTCGTCGTCCGACTCGGTACGGCGCTTGGCATTGCCGGGCTCGTCGGTGTGGTTGCCGCGCCGGCGCCCTCACTTGCCATTGCCAGCTTCTTCGTGGTTGGCCTCGGCCTGGCGATCCTTGCCCCGCTCTCATTTGCCGCGATAGCCGGCGCGGTGGGGCCGGCGGCAGTCGACGTGGCTATTGCCCGCCTCAATATTGCGAACTACCTCGGGGCGATTCTTGGCGGTGCACTCATCGGTGTGGCAGCATCCGCCCATTACCTGCGCTGGGCATTTGTCATACCGCTCGTGATGCTTCCCGCGGTGCTCGTCGTCGCAAAAGCCTTCAGCGTGGCTGACGTCACAGACCCCACTACGCAATAGCCGGCCCACGGCGGGGTCGCCCCAAATCCTTCTCGGAAGGGGAAAGAGTGGCAGGTAACCCGGTCGTGATCCTGGCGCCTGCGTGGGCGACCTGTTGGGGGAGTGGGTCAGCTGGCGGGAAGGCCATCGAGGCGGGCCAGCACCTGGAGCATGACCTCGTCGGCGCCGGCGCCGATCGAGGCCAGCCGGGAGTCGCGGAAGAAGCGCGACGTCCAGGTCTCCTCCATGTAGCCGACCCCGCCGTGGAACTGCAGGCACAGGTCGGCCACCTCGCGGACGAGCCGGCCGGCGGTCAGCTTGGCGACTGCCGCCATCCGGGTGACGTCCTCGCCAGCCATGAGCGTCTCGCAGGTCAGCGTGTTGTGACTGCGCAGCAGGTCAACCTGGGCGGCGAGCTCGGTGACGCGGAAGGCAACGTACTGCTTGGAGGCGAGCGTCTGTCCGAAGACCTGTCGCTGGTGGAGGTACTCCCGCGTCCGCGCGAGGGCCATGTCGCACTGGCCCACGATGGAGTATGCCGCTGACAGTCGTTCGATGATGAACTGCTCCATCTGCTGCTGGAAGCCGTGGCCAGGCGTGCCGAGTGTGTTGGCGACCGGGACGCGCACACCGTCGAGCACGAGCTCGGCGGTGTCCGAGGATCGGTTGCCGAGCTTGTCCAGCTTGCGCGACACCGAGAAGCCGGGGGAGCCCGTCGCCACGATGATCTGCGACATCCCGCGGTAGCTGCCCTCGTCGGAGGTCCGAGCCAGCAGACAGATCCAGTCCGCCTGGGTGCCGTTCGTGATGTAGAGCTTGCGGCCGGTGATGACCCAGTCGTTGCCGTCGCGCACCGCCCTCGTCCGCAGGGCGGACACGTCGGACCCGGAGTCGGGCTCGGTGACCCCGATGGCCGCCACGGCGGTCCCGGCGATGGCCGGAGCGAGGAACTGCCTCTTCTGCTCGGCCGTACCGTAGCGGGCGAGGGACGGGGTGGCCATGTTGGACTGCACGTTGATGGCCATGCTGACTCCGGCAGCCTCGACTCGGCCGAGCTCCTCGCACGCGATCATCGTGAAGGAGTGGTCGCCGCCCTCGCCGCCGTACTCCGGCTCGTACTCGAGACCGAGGAGGCCGATCGAGGCGAGCTTGGGGAACAGGTCATGGGCGGGGAAGGTGCCGGCCGCCTCCCACTCGTCGACGAACGGATTGATCTCCGCGTCGACCACCCGGCGTACGGAGTCGCGGAAAGAGACGTGGTCATCGTTGAACCGCATGGCAGCACGGTATTCTGGCTCTCGCGAAAAAAGCAAGCAGGCTTGCTTGATTTGTCGGTCTGTGTCACTGTTCCGTCCATGGACGAGACCATCCCCGCCCTGCCAAAAGACGTCCTGCGGGTCGGCAACTGCTCCGGGTTCTACGGCGACCGCTTCTCGGCGATGCGCGAGATGCTCGAGGGCGGCGAGCTCGACCTCCTCACCGGCGACTACCTCGCCGAGCTCACGATGCTGATCCTCGCCCGCGACCGGGCAAAGGACCCGACCACTGGCTACGCCAAGACCTTCCTGCGCCAGGTCGAGCAGTCCCTCGGGCTGGCGATCGACAAGGGCGTCACGTTGGTCGCTAACGCAGGCGGGGTCAACCCGGCAGGGCTCGCGGCCGCCGTGCGCAAGCTCGCGCAGCGACTCGGACTCTCGGTCCGGGTCGCCTACGTCGCCGGCGACGACCTGACGGTGCGGGCCGCCGGGCTTGGCCTGGGTGACCCCCTGGCTGCCCACGCCTACCTCGGCGCGTTCGGCATCGCCGAGGGCCTGCGGGCGGGAGCGGACGTCCTCGTCACGGGCCGGGTCACCGACGCCTCCGTCATCATCGGCCCGGCCATCGCCCACTTCGGTTGGCAGCGCAAGGACCTCGACGCCCTGGCGGGCGCCACCGTCGCCGGCCACATCATCGAGTGCGGCACCCAGGCTACGGGCGGCAACTTCGCCTTCTTCACCGAGATCCCCGACCTCGTGCGCCCCGGCTTCCCGATCGCCGAGATCCACGCCGACGGCAGCAGCGTCATCACGAAGCACCCGGGCACCGGCGGTGCCGTGACCATCGACACCGTCTTGTCTCAGCTGCTCTACGAGGTGACCGATGCGCGGTACGCCGGCCCTGACGTCACGACCCGGCTCGACACCATCCGTCTGGCGGAAGATGGCCCGGACCGGGTACGCGTCACGGGCGTTCGCGGCGAGGCGCCTCCACCAGACGTCAAGGTCTCGTGCAACCGGATTGGCGGCTACCGCAACGAGATGACCCTCGTCCTGACCGGTCTCGACATCGACGCCAAGGCGGCCCTGGCCCGCCGCCAGCTCGAGGACGCGCTCCCGGCGCGCCCCGCCGAGCTGACGTGGACCCTCGCCCGGACCGACCATCCTGACGCTGACTCCGAGCAGGCGAGCGCGGCCCTGCTGACAGTCGTCGCCCGAGACACCGACGAGCGCGCGGTGGGCCGGGCGTTCTCCAACGCAGCGGTCGAGATCGCTCTCGGCAGCTTCCCGGGCTTCCATGCAGCGACTCCGCCGAGCGCCGGCCAGGCCTACGGCGTCTTCGTCCCAGGCTTCGTACCGCAGTCCGTGCCCGAGCACCACGTCGTCCTGCCCGATGGCGGCCGTCGCACCATCGACCCTCCCGCGCAGACGCAGCCCCTCGTCCCGCTCCCCGCCGACGAGATGCCATATGCCGCTCAGCTGACCGGGCCGACCCGACGAGTCCCGCTCGGGCTCCTCTATGGCGCACGGAGTGGCGACAAGGGTGGCGATGCCAACATCGGCCTGTGGGCCCGCAGCGATGCGGCATACGACTGGCTTGCCCTGACGATGACAGTCGCGCGTCTGCGTGAGCTGCTGCCCGAGGTCAGCCGCCTCACCGTCACCCGCGCGACGCTGCCCGGCCTGCGAGCCATCAACTTCGTCATCGAGGGCATCCTCGGCCAGGGCGTGGCCTACAACGCCCGATTCGACCCCCAGGCCAAGGGGCTCGGCGAGTGGTTGCGATCACGCCACGTCGATGTCCCCGAGGCACTGCTCGAGGTTGGGCTCCCCTCATGACCACACTGCGATCAACGCTCGACACCAGGGGCGAGGAGTTTCTTGCAGCCGAGGCCGCGATGCGCGCCAGGATGGGGGAGATCGACGGCGAGCACGCCAAGGCGATCGCAGGCGGGGGCGAGCAGGCGATCGCCCGCCACCACGCCCGAGGCAAGCTGACGGCCCGCGAGCGCATCGAGCTGCTGCTCGACCGGGAGAGCCCCTTTCTCGAGCTGTGCGCCCTCGCGGGCTGGGGCTCGGAGTTCACGGTCGGCGGTAGCGTCGTGGCCGGCATCGGGGTCGTGGGCGGCGTCGAGTGCGTGATCATCGCCAACGACCCGACGGTCCGCGGCGGCGCCAGCAACCCATGGTCACTCAAGAAGACCCTGCGGTTGCACGACATTGCCAAGCAGAACCGGCTGCCCGTCATAGCGCTCGTCGAGTCGGGCGGGGCCGACCTGCCGACGCAGAAGGACGTGTTCATCCCTGGCGGCGCCATCTTCCGCAACATGACCCAGCTGTCCCGGGCCGGCATCCCGACCATCTCGCTCGTCTTCGGAAACTCGACCGCCGGCGGCGCCTACCTGCCAGGCATGAGCGACCACGTCGTCATGATCGCGAAGCGGTCCAAGGTCTTTCTCGCCGGGCCGCCGCTCGTCAAGGCCGCTACCGGCGAGGAGAGCGATGACGAGTCGCTCGGCGGTGCCAGCATGCACGCCCGCACGTCCGGGCTCGCCGACTACTACGCCCTCGACGAGCAGGACGCGATCCGCATCGGCCGCGGGATCGTCGCCCGCCTCGGCTGGCGCAAGGCATCTGCGCCGCCGGTGACTGAGGTCATCGGGCCCAGGTATGCCGCTCGCGACCTTCTCGGGATCGTGCCCGAGGACCTGAAGTCCCCCTTCGACCCGCGCGAGGTGATCGCCCGCATCGTCGACGACAGCGACTTCGACGAGTTCAAGCCCCTCTACGGCAGCTCGTTGGTCACCGGCTGGGCGCAGCTGCATGGATACCGCGTCGGCATCCTGGCCAACGCGGGCGGAATCCTCTTCAGTCAGGAGTCGCAGAAGGCGGCGCAGTTCATCCAGCTGGCCAACCGGTCGGACACCCCGTTGATCTTCCTGCACAATACGACCGGCTACATGGTCGGTAAGGAGTACGAGCAGGGTGGCATCATCAAGCACGGCTCGATGATGATCAACGCGGTCTCCAACTCGACCGTTCCGCACATCTCGGTGCTCGTCGGGGCCTCGTACGGCGCGGGTCACTACGGCATGTGTGGTCGGGCCTACGACCCGAGGTTCGTCTTCGCCTGGCCGTCGGCCCGCTCGTCAGTCATGGGCGCCCAGCAGCTCGCCGACGTCACCTACTCGGTGAGCAGGTCGTCGGCCCTCGCGCGGGGCAAGGCCTTCGACGAGGAGGGGGCTCTGGCTCTTCGGGCCGCTATCGAGCGGCAGATCGAGGCTGAGTCGATGCCGCTGGTCCTGTCCGGGCTCGTCTATGACGACGGCATCATCGACCCTCGCGATACCCGCACCATCCTCGGGATGTGCCTCTCGGCCATCTACACCGCCCCCGTCGAAGGAACGGACGCCTTCGGCGTCTTCCGGATGTGAGTCGCTGATGAGCTCGACAACCCCGGCCCAGCCGACCAACGCGAACGCGACCGGAAACCGGCTCATCACCAGCGTCCTCGTCGCAAACCGAGGTGAGATCGCCCGACGCGTCTTCACGACCTGCCGGGCGCGCGGCCTCGACACGGTGGCCGTGTTCTCTGACGCCGACGCCGACAGCCCGCACGTGCGCGAGGCCGATCGGGCCGTCCGGCTGCCCGGGGTTGCTCCCGTCGACACCTATCTGCGCGGGGACGTGATCATCGGCGCGGCGCGCGCCGCGGGCGCAGACGCGATCCACCCCGGATATGGATTCCTCTCGGAGAGTGCGGAGTTCGCCCGACAGGTGCTGGATGCCGGCATGGTGTGGATCGGCCCCCCGGTGTCGGCGATCGAGTCGATGGGATCCAAGGTCGCGTCGAAGCAGGTGATGGCGGACGCAGGAGTGCCCGTGCTGGCCCGCCTCGACCCACAATCCATCACTGAGGCCGATCTGCCCGTGCTGGTCAAGGCTTCCGCAGGCGGTGGAGGCCGCGGCATGCGCGTCGTCCGACACCTCGGGCAGCTCGCCTCCGAGATCGACAGCGCAGCGCGTGAGGCCGGCTCCGCCTTTGGCGACGCGACCGTCTTCTGCGAGCCCTTTGTCGAAACCGGGCGGCACATCGAGGTGCAGATCCTGGCAGACACCTACGGCACGGTATGGGCCCTGGGGGAGCGCGAGTGCTCGCTCCAGCGGCGCCACCAGAAGGTCATCGAGGAAGCACCTTCTCCCCTCGTTGAGCGGATTGGCGCCCATCTTCGCCACGAGCTGCTCTCGGCGTCCCGGCTTGCAGCTGCGGTGATCGGCTACGTTGGCGCAGGCACGGTCGAGTTCCTCGCGGACCAGGACGGCTCGTTCTTCTTCCTCGAGATGAACACGCGACTGCAGGTCGAGCACCCGGTGACCGAGAACGTCACCGGACTCGATCTGGTCGGCCTCCAGCTGGACGTCGCGAGCGGCATACCTCTGGACGGTCCTGAGCCGCAGATGAACGGCCACTCGATCGAGGCGCGGCTCTACGCCGAGGACGCGACCGCGGCGTGGCAGCCGCAGTCGGGCCGGTTGCACGCGATCGATGTCCCCGGCGTACAGGCGCAGTTCGAGGCCGTGGGCGGCCGTGGTATCCGGCTCGACTCCGGCGTGGTCGGCGGTGGCGAGGTCTCGACCCACTACGACCCGATGCTCGCCAAGGTCATCTCCGTCGCGCCCACCCGCGCAGAGGCTGCGCGGCTGCTCGCCCGAGCGCTCGAGCGAGCCCGCCTCCACGGGCTCGTGACGAACCGCGACCTGCTCGTCGGGGCGTTGCGCGACCCCGACTTCCTCAGTGGCGAGTTCGACACCGGCTTCTTCGATACCCACGACCCGGCTGCGCTCGCCCGCTCGGAGGCCGGGGACCCACGCATCGCCGCCGTGGCCGCTGCTCTGGCCGATGCGATGCACGACCGTGAGTCCAGTTCTGTCGGCACCAGCCTGCCCCCCGGCTTCCGCAACGTTCGCGCCGATTTCAGCCGCCGGTCGTATGCCGCTCGCGATGTGGAGGTGACCGTCGGCTACCGCTTTGGCCGGGATGGCGTTGAGCTCGAGGAGCCCGACGGGCTGCGGGTTGTCTCCGTGGCGCCCGGCGCGGTGGCGCTCGAGGTGGACGGCGTCCAGCAACGTCTCGAGGTCACCCGCTACGGCGACGACCTCGTGGCCGTCGACTCCCCGGCCGGGGCGGTTGCGCTGAAACCGGTGCCGCGCTTCCTGGACCCTTCAGCCACGCAGGCCGCGGGCGCGCTGGTGGCGCCCATGCCCGGGTCGGTGGTCCGTATCGGTGTCGAGGTAGGGGAGCAAATCGAGGCGGGCCGCGCGTTGCTGTGGCTCGAGGCGATGAAGATGGAGCACGTCGTGCGGGCTTCGGAGTCCGGGACCGTCCATCAGGTACTGGTCACCGTTGGACAGCAGGTCGAACCGGGGATGGTCCTCGCCGTGGTGACCAGCGCGCTGGTGGCTGACGCCGTGGTGGGTGAGGCCGTGGACGGCGGCGCTGCGGCCAGCGGCGCTGCGGCCAGCGGAGCCGAGGCCGGGGCCCTTTCCAGCGAGGAGGAGCCGGGATGAGGACGGACGGCGACCGTCTCGTCCGGTACGAGGTTGCGGACGGCATCGCGTCGATCACGCTCGACTCGCCGGCGAACCGCAACGCCCTCTCTGGCCGGCTCGTGACCGAGCTGCTCGAGTCGCTGCGACAGGCCGAGTCGGACGGCGACGTCCGGGCTGTCGTGCTCGGCCACACCGGCGGAACATTCTGTGCAGGGGCCGATCTCGGCGAGGCGTCCGCTGGTGTGGCCGACGACCCGGCAACGGCCCGGGGCAAGGAGCTGATGTTGGTACTGCGCACGATCGTGGCCCTCGGCAAGCCGGTGGTCGGCCGGATCGACGGTCACGTCCGCGCGGGGGGCATGGGCCTGGTCGGCGCCTGCGACATCGTTGTGGCCGGACCGCGCGCGACCTTCGCCCTGACCGAGTCACGTCTCGGCCTGGCCGCCTCGGTCATCTCCGTCGTCGTCCTCCCCCGGCTGGGTGATAGGGCTGCATCAGGGCTCTTCCTCACCGGCGAGACGATCGACGCCGCGGCCGCGGCGCGGCTCGGGCTCGTCAGCCAGGCGGCCGACGACACCGGGGTGGCGGTGGGCGAGCTGGCGGCAGCCCTGCGCGCGGTGTCACCTCAGGGGCTGCGCGAGTCGAAGATCCTCGTCAACCACGGCCTGCTGGAGCGCATCGACGCCGAGGCCGGGCGTGTCATCGAGCAGTCAGCACGTCTCTTTGCCAGCGATGAGGCCAGAGAAGGTATGCGCGCTTTCCTTGAGAAGCGACCGCCACGGTGGGCGCGATGACCCAGGCCGCGCCCCGCCGAGGAGTCACACTCGGGCGCGAGTGTCCCCGGCCCGAGCGGGCGGAGAAGGGCGAGGGGACGGCGTGAGCGACATACGGTGTGACCGGTGACCACCTCCACGGCCGAGGCCAGGGCGCCCAAGCAGGATCGCAGCCGCGCCACCCGACAGAGGCTGCTCGAGGCCGCGATCACGTGCCTGGCGCGCGACGGGTGGACCAGGTCGACGGTGTCCGTGGTCGCCGCCGAAGCAGGGATCAGCCGCGGCGCCGCCCAGCACCACTTCCCGACCCGGGATGAGCTCATCCTCGCTGCGCTGGAGCACATGTTCGAGCTGCGGATGGCGTACCTGACCGAGACGGCCGTGCCGGCGGGTGGCAGCCGCGAAGAGGCAGTCGTCCGGTTGCTCTTCGACTACTTCAGCGATGATCTGTTCAAAGCGGCCCTGCAGGTCTGGACTGCCGCGGCCGCCGACGAGACTCTGCGCAGTCAGATCGTGCCATTGGAGCGCAAGTTCGCGCGCGGGGTCCACGCGGTCGCCGTGCAACTGCTCCATGCGGACGACTCGGATCCGTTCACGCACACGATGATCCAGGCCACCCTGGACCTCGCCCGAGGGCTCGGCCTGGCTGACGTGCTGACCGACGACTCGCGCCGCCGCAGCCGGATCGCCCGGGCGTGGGCCGCTCAGCTCGCGAGCATCGCCACCCTGTGAGCCGAGCCGTGCTCACGGAGCCTCAGCCATCCAGCGCGTCTCGCCGACCTTCGCTGCGGTGGGTGCTCGGGATGCCGGCCTCAACGCCCAGGCCGGTCCCGCACCAGGACCCTCCCCCTGCTTCGGGATCCCTCTGGTGAACACCGTGAGCGCGGCACCGGGGGGACGGATCTGCCTATGATGCAAGCCTGCCAGGATCAGCGCGACCATCGACGGTTCCAGTCGAAGACCGGAGTGACCTTGTGAGTTTCCCCGGCCCGAGGGGTGCGCTGCGCATTGCCCTCACCAGCTACCGCAGCAAGCCTCATTGTGGTGGGCAGGGCGTGTATGTCCGACACCTCTCGCGGGAGCTGGTCGCGCTCGGCCACACGGTCGAGGTCTTCTCCGGACCCCCGTACCCGGAGCTCGACGAGGGCGTGGCGCTGACCCGCGTGCCAAGCCTGGACCTGTATGCCGAGCCCGACCCGTTCCGGCTGCCGCGCCCGTCGGAGTTTCGTGACCGCACCGATCTGCTCGAGTTCGCCACGATGTGCACTGCGGGGTTCCCCGAGCCCAGGACCTTCAGCCGGCGGGTGGCGCCGCTGTTGTCCGCCCGCGCAGGGGAGTTCGACGTCGTTCACGACAACCAGGGGCTGGGGCCGGCGTTGCTCGACGTCACCCGGGCGGGGTTGCCGCTGGTGTCCACCATCCACCATCCGATCTCGGTCGACCGGGAGCTCGAGGTCGCGGCCGCGCCCTGGTACCGCAAGCTCACCCTGCGGCGCTGGTTCGGATTCGTCCGGATGCAGGCGCGCGTGGCCCGGCAGATCGACCACCTCGTGGTCCCTTCGGGGAGCAGCGCTCAGGACGCGATCCGCGACTTCGGGCTCCGGCCCGGCCAGATGCACGTCGTCCCGATGGGGGTTGACCTCGAGCTGTTCCGACCACGGGGGCGCCGGGTGCCAGGGCGGATCGTTGCCCTGTGCAGCGCGGATGTCCCACTCAAGGGACTGGCCGTGCTGCTGAAGGCTCTTGCCGCAGTGCCGGCCGGGCAGGAAGCCCACCTCACCGTGGTGTCGAAGCCGGAACCAGGCGGCAGGACCGAGCAGCTCGTTGCCGCGCTCGGCCTCTCGCAACGCGTGCACTTCGCATCCGGCCTGTCAGACCAGGACGTCGCCGAGCTGATGGCCTCGGCCGAAGTGGCGTGCGTGCCCTCGTTCTACGAGGGGTTCTCGCTGCCGGCCGTCGAGGCGATGGCATCGGGCACGGCGCTGGTTGCCAGCGACGTCGGCGCCCTGGCCGAGGTGGTCGGCCGTGACGGGCGCGCCGGGATCCTCGTTCCCGCCGGAGACGTGCAGGCGCTGACAGCCGCCCTCACCCGGCTGCTGGGTGACTCTGCCCTCCGGGCCGGCATCGGCGCGGCCGGGCGCTCGCGGGTCGAGGAACGGTTCAGCTGGACGGCGACCGCGCAGGCCACCGTGGACGTCTACCGGCAGGCGATCGCCGACGCCGCGACGAGACAGGCCCCTGACGCCCCTGACCGGCTGCCGGTGGCTGCGTGCTGACCATCGACTTCGACCGGTTCGGGGTCCTGCCCGGACATGCCCTTCTCGATCTCGGCTGCGGCACCGGCAGGCACACCTTCGAAGCCCTCCGCCGGGGCGCGGACGTGGTGGCCCTCGACCAGAACGCCGAGGATCTGGCGGGCGTCGAGGTGATGGTCGCGGCGATGGTGGAGGCGGGCGAGGTCGTACGGCCGGACAGCCCGGTGACGCTTCGGGCGGACGCTCTCGCCCTGCCCTTCCCGGACAACAGCTTCGACCGGGTGATCGCCGCCGAGATCCTCGAGCACGTCCCGCAGGACGGCGCGGCGATGGCCGAGATCTTCCGCGTCGTCAGGCCGGGTGGCCTCGTCGCGGTGAGCGTTCCCCGGCAGTGGCCCGAGCGGATCTGCTGGGCACTGTCCGACTCTTACCACGAGGTCGAGGGCGGCCATGTGCGTATCTACCGCGGTCACCAGCTGCTCTCGGCGCTCGAGAACGCCGGCCTGGAGCCGCTGGGCAGCCACCACGCACACGCCCTGCACTCGCCGTACTGGTGGCTGAAGTGCGCGTCCGGGGTCGACCAGGAGAACTCGCTCACCCGTGGATACCACCGAATGCTGGTCTGGGACATGATGCGCCGTCCGTGGCTCACCCAGACCGCGGAGCGCCTGCTCAACCCCGTCCTCGGCAAGAGCCTGGTGCTCTATCTCCGCAAGCCGGGAGTCACCGGGTGACGCGGCCTCTGCCGCACCTGCCGGGCATCCTGACCGCCGACCAGGTCCGTGTCACCGGGGAGCACATCGCCGGTCAGCAGCTGGCGAGCGGGCTGATCCCCTGGTTCCGCGGCCACCACGGGGATCCCTGGGATCACGTCGAGGCGGCGATGGCGCTGACCGTCTGCGGCCTCGACGATGCCGCGAGCCTGGCGTTCGGGTGGAGCGCGGAGCACCAGTCGCCCGACGGAAGCTGGCCGATGGAGACCGTGGGCCGTGACGTCCGGGACGGGCGCATCGACACCAACCAGTGCGCCTACCTTGCTGTCGGGGTGTGGCACCGCTGGCTGATCACCGGGGACCGGACGCAGGTCGACATGATGTGGCCGGTGGTGCGACGAGCCATGGAGCTGGTCGTGGCGCTGCAGCTGCCCTTCGGCGGGATCGCCTGGTCGCGCAGCGAGATCGGTGAGGTGAGCGAGAGCGCACTGCTCACCGGCAGCTCCTGCACGGTGATGTCCCTGCGGTGCGCCATGGCACTGGCCGAGCTGGTGGGCGACCCGCAGCCGGACTGGGAGCTCACCGCCGCGCGCCTCGCCCATGCGGTGGCGGTCCACCCCGGCGCCTTCCTGGACAAGAGCCGGTACTCGATGGACTGGTACTACCCCGTGCTCGGCGGCGCGCTGGCGGGCCTGGCGGGCCGGGCCCGTCTGGACCGCAGATGGGACGAGTTCGTCGTACCGGGGCTGGGTGCCCGTTGCGTCTCCGACCGGCCGTGGGTGACCGTCGCCGAGACCTGCGAGCTGGTGCTCAGCCTGGACGCGGTCGGCGACCGCCGGCGGGCGCGTGAGCTGTTCGGCTCGGTGCAGCACCTGCGCCACGACGACGGTGGCTACTGGACCGGTTACGTCTGGCCCGACGAGGCGGTCTGGCCCGAGGAGCGCAGCACCTGGACCGCCGCGGCCGTCGTCCTGGCAGCGGACGCGCTGGCCCGTTCCTCCCCGGGCAATGGGCTCTTCCGCGGCGGCGGGCTGCCCGCGCTGATCCGGATCGGCGAGGCAGACTGCGACGCTCAGTGTTCCGCCCTCACCGGGGATCTGGCGTGAGGCTCGACCCGGCCCTGGCAGCACTGGCCGCGCGCACGAAGGGCTTCATGCCGGATGACGAGGCGGCGGCCCTGCGCGGTGCGGCAGCCACCGTCGCGCCAGGGGTGTGGCTGGAGATCGGCTCCTACTGCGGCAAGTCCACGGTGCACCTCGGGGCCGTTGCCGCTGAGCGAGGCTCGCACCTGGTCACCCTCGATCACCACCACGGCTCGGAGGAGAACCAGCCGGGGTGGCAGTGGCACGACGAGTCCCTGACAGATCCCCGCACCGGCCGGCTCGACACGCTGCCGTCGCTGCGGCGCACCCTCGCCGACGCCGGCCTCGAAGACACCGTCAGCGTCCTGGTCGCGTCCACCCAGCAGGTCGGCCCGTGGTGGACAACCCCGCTGACCTTCCTGTTCCTGGACGGCAATCACACCGAAGAGGTCGCCCAGCACGACTACGCCGCGTTCGCCCGTCACCTGTTGCCGGGCGGCCTGCTGGCCGTCCACGACGTGTTTCCCGACCCGCGCGATGGCGGACAGGCACCCTGGCACGTTGTGCAAAGGGCACTGGGCAAAGGCGCATTTACCCAGGTGGGCGAGCACGGCTCCCTACGCCTGCTAAAGCGTACTGTTGGCCAAGCTGTCGTTGCGGGATAGGCATCGCTCGCCCTCACCTCCCAAAGCTGAGTGCGTCGGAAGGTCAGACGTCGAACCCTCATTCCGGTCGTCCCCCCAGCGGCTGGCTCAGCGATCTGCCAGGGACAAACCAGGTCCGCTCGAGACTTCGCCGACCGGCGATCCGACGCCGAGCCTTCGTCACCTCAGACTGAGCCGCCCACCTCGACCAACGGGTTACCTGAGTTGCCGTCTCCGCCGTCGGTGGGTGTCTCCGCTGCTCGTAAGTATCTTGACGTCAAGAGAAGTGTCCGGAGGGGACTTGCCCACCAGGGACACACACCTTCGACCTCTGGCTCCCGGTCTGACAGAGGTGTGCGCGTGGCGTTCGTTTCGCGCCACAGCGCGCAGGGCGGCGTCAGCGCTGTTGCGTTCTGTCTCGTTACTGTAGGCGCAGAGACCCCGGGCACCTGCCTATGAGAGAGGCTGCCTGACATCGACAGCAACTCTGGCGCCGCGCAGCAGGGAAGGACCCATGATGAGCGATGTACACGATCCGATTCCGACAGCGAGCGCCGCGCCCTCTGCGGATCACGCGCCCCCGGCGTCGGATGAGCTGCAGCCGACTGACGTCCATATGAAGCGGCGTGCCCGGGCCGCGGCCGGGCTACCCGCCGTGGCCGTGGCGATCAAGCGAGGCCTCACTCAGATGGGGCCTGCCCGCACCGCGCGCACCCTTCTGCGCCTGAACCAGAGCGACGGGTTCGACTGCATGGGGTGTGCCTGGCCAGACCCTGCGCCGGGCGAGCGCAAGAGGGCCGAGTTCTGCGAGAACGGCGCCAAGGCGGTGGCCGAGGAGGCCACCAAGGCTCGTGCCGATCGGGAATTCTGGGCCGCGCACCCGGTGGCCGAACTTGCCACGTGGAGCGACTTTCAGCTGGGCCGGGCTGGCCGGCTCACCGAACCGATGATCCTGCGGGAGGGCGGAACGCACTACGAGCCGATTGGGTGGGACACGGCCTACGAGCTCGTGGGCGAGACGATTCGCGATCTTGCCTCAGTGGACGAGGCGATCTTCTACACGAGCGGCCGTGCGAGCAACGAGGCCGCGTTCTGCTACCAGTTGTTCGCGCGGGCCCTGGGGACCAACAACCTGCCCGACTGTTCGAACATGTGCCACGAGTCGACGTCGGTGGCGTTGGCGGAGACGATCGGGATCGGCAAGGCCACGGTGACGTTGGAGGACATCCACGACGCTGAGCTGCTGGTTTTGTGTGGGCAGAACCCCGGCAGCAACCATCCGCGGATGCTCACCGCGCTGGAGAAGGCGAAGCGCAACGGTGCGACGATCGTCGCG
>DASVKO010000224.1:0-5385 GCA_036385355.1 Dermatophilaceae bacterium | reverse complement strand
GAGGCCATCAAGAAGATCGGCAACCCGGATCTGGTCCTGGCCGGTATGGCGTCGACGGACGGGACGATGGGCGTTGTCCCGGCCATGCTCGCCGAGCGTCTTGGCCTGCCCCAGGTCACGCTCGCCTCAGAGCTGACGGTTGAGGGCGACTCCGTCACCATCCGTCGGGACGGCGACCTGGCCTCGGAAACGATCACCGCCACCCTCCCGGCCCTGGTCTCGGTCACCGACCAGATCAACGAGCCGCGCTACCCGTCCTTCAAGGGCATCATGGCGGCCAAGAAGAAGCCGGTGGAGACCTGGTCGCTGGCCGATCTCGGCGTCGACGCCGAGCTGGTGGGTCTGGCCGCGGCCTGGACCACCGTCGAGTCGTTCGCCAAGCGCCCGCCGCGAGCCCAGGGCCAGGTCGTCACCGATGAGGGTGACGGCGGCACGAAGCTTGCAGAGTTCCTTACCGCCCAGAAGTTCGTCTGACGACGAGAGACGTAGGAGAAAACGCACATGGCTGAAGTTCTCGTTCTGGTTGACCACATCGAGGGTGCGGTCCGTAAGACAACCTCCGAGCTGCTGACGATCGCCCGCCGCCTTGGCGAGCCGTCTGCTGTCTTCATCGGTTCCGGCTTTGACGGCGCCAAGGAGACCCTTGCGCAGTATGGCGCCGAGAAGATCTATCGGCTGGAGTCAGCTGAGATCCACGACTACCTGGTGGCGCCCATTGCTGAGGCGCTGGCCTCGCTCGTCGCTTCGGTAGCGCCCGCAGCGGTCCTGCTCACCTCGTCCCCCGGGCACAAGGAGATAGCGGCCCGGCTCGCGATCAAGACGTCGTCGGGTCTGATCACCGACGCGGTCGACGTGCAGGCTGGTGAGGGTGGCGCAGTTCGCACGACCCAGTCCGTTTTCGCAGGCAGCTTTACCGTGCAGGCCACCATCGCCAAGGGCACACCCATCGTGACGGTCAAGCCGAACTCGGCAGCGCCGGAAGCGGTCTCGGGTGCTGCACTGGAGCAGGTGGTCGAGGTCGCGATCTCCGAGAGTGCCAAGTCGGCGCGGATCACGAGTAGTCAGCCCCGGGTTTCCTCCGGCCGTCCCGAGCTGACCGAGGCCGCGATCGTGGTTTCCGGTGGTCGTGGTACCGCGGGCGACTTCTCCAAGGTCGAGGAGTTCGCCGACTCCCTGGGCGCTGCCGTTGGCGCCTCGCGAGCTGCCGTTGACGCAGGGTGGTACCCGCACGCCAACCAGGTCGGGCAGACCGGCAAGCAGGTCTCGCCGCAGCTCTATGTCGCGGCGGGTATCTCCGGTGCCATCCAGCACCGTGCGGGCATGCAGACCTCCAAGATGATCATCGCGATCAACAAGGACGAAGAGGCGCCCATCTTCGAGCTGGCCGACTTCGGTGTCGTCGGTGACCTGTTCACGGTCCTGCCGCAGGCGACCAAGGCGGTCCAGGCTTCGAAGGGCTGACCCGGCAGCACCCAGTACCAGACACGGCACTGACATCGGCGCCCGTTCCGCAGTCGCGGGGCGGGCGCCGATGTTCGTGCATTCAGGCCTCGCCGTATCTCCACGTAGACTTGGCCGGATGATTGAGTCCTTCGTCTATCTCGACCATGGCGCGACCACCCCGATGCTGCCCGAAGCGATCGAGGCGATGACCGCGCAGATGGCGATGGTCGGCAATGCCTCCTCCCTGCACACCTCGGGTCGGCTCGGACGGCGCGTCGTCGAGGAGTCCCGCGAGTCGATCGCCCAGGACCTGGGAGCCCGGCCCTCCGAGGTGGTTTTCACCTCGGGTGGCACGGAGGCGGACAACCTGGCCATCAAGGGCACCTTCTGGGCGCGACGGGACGCGGATCCCCGGCGGGTGCGCATCCTGGTCAGCACGGTCGAGCACCATGCCGTGATCGACTGTGTCGAGTTCCTGGAAGCTCACGAGGGCGCCAAAGTCACCTGGCTCGAGGTCGACCAGCGCGGTCGGGTTGCCCCTGAGACGGTGCGCGCCGCCATTGGCACCGATCCTGAGACGGTCGCGCTGGTGAGCGTGATGTGGGCCAACAACGAGGTTGGCACCGTCCAGCCGATCGCCGAGATCGCCGCTGTCGCCCGCGAGTTCGCCATCCCGACACACAGCGACGCCGTCCAGGCCGTCGGTCAGCTCGAGGTCAGCTTCGCGGCCAGCGGGCTCGACCTCATGAGCGTCAGCGGGCACAAGATCGGCGGTCCGCTGGGTGTGGGGGCGCTGCTGGTCCGACGCGATGCGACGCTCGTGCCACTGACCCACGGCGGGGGGCAGGAGCGTCAGGTGCGCAGCGGCAGCCTGGACGTTCCGGCGATCCGCGGGTTCGCCGTGGCCCTGCGTCACTGCGCGGCCAACCGGGCCGCGGCCACGGAGCGCATGATCGCCCTGCGCGACAGGCTCATTCGTGGTGCCCAGCAGGCCGGCTTCGGAGTGCAGGTGACTGGCGTCTGGGAGCCGGGCGACGGCACAGGACGACTGCCGGGCAATGCCCACCTGCTGGTTCCTGGTTGTGACGGCGACTCCCTGCTCTACCTGCTGGACGCGGCCGGGGTCCAGTGCTCCACCGGCTCCGCCTGCCAGGCCGGGGTGCCGCAGCCCAGCCACGTCCTGCTGGCCATGGGTATGTCGGAGCACGTGGCCCGCGGTGCGCTGCGGCTCACCCTCGGGCACAGCTCGACCGCAGCTGACGTCGACGCGTTCCTCGCGGCCCTGCCCGCAGCGGTCGAGAGGGCCCAGAGGGCCCAGATGGCCACGAGTCCGAGGCAGACGAGCCTGAAGCCGACAGGCTGATGCGCGTCGTCGCCGCGATGAGTGGTGGCGTCGACTCAGCCGTTGCCGCCGCACGGATGGTCGAGGCCGGGCACGAGGTTGTCGGGGTCCATCTCGCGCTGAGCCAGAATGCCGCCACCCTGCGTGAGAGCGCTCGCGGCTGCTGCACCATCGAGGATGCCGGAGACGCCCGGCGGGTGGCCGACATGATCGGGATCCCGTTCTATGTCTGGGACATGGCCGCGCGGTTCAAGAACGACGTGGTGGACGACTTCATCGCCGAGTACGCCGCCGGTCGCACCCCCAACCCATGCCTGCGCTGCAACGAGAAGATCAAGTTCGCCGCTCTGCTGGACAAGGCCCTGGCGCTGGGATTCGATGCCGTGGCGACCGGTCACTACGCCCAGATCGTCGAGGGCGCATCAGGTCGGGAGCTGCACCGGGCCGTCGACATGGCCAAGGACCAGTCCTATGTCCTGGGCGTGCTCAACTCCGAGCAGCTGGCGCGGTCGTTCTTCCCTCTGGGCGACACGGCCAAGCCGCAGATCCGGGCGGAAGCGGCAGCGCGTGGGTTCTTTGTCGCGGCAAAGCCCGACAGCCACGACATCTGCTTCATCCCCGACGGCGACACCCGCAAGTGGCTCACCGACCGCCTCGGCGAGCAGCCCGGCGACATCGTCGAGCCTGACGGCACCAAGGTGGGTGAGCACGCGGGCGCCTACGCGTTCACGGTCGGGCAGCGCCGCGGCCTGCACCTCGGTCAGCCCGCGGCCGGTGGCGATCCCCGCTACGTCGTCGAGGTCCAGCCCCGCACCAACACCGTCGTGGTCGGCACCAGCGAGCTGCTGGGTGTCGATGCGATCACCGGGGACCATGCCCGGTGGTGTGGTCGGCCGCCTGACGGCGTGGTGTCGGTGGGCGCACAGGTCCGGGCCCATGGCGAGGAGATCCCCGCGACAGCCTGGGCTGACGGGGAGCAGGTCGAGGTGCGACTCCAGCGTCGGATTCGCGGTGTGTCGCCGGGCCAGTCGGTGGTCCTGTATGACGGAACCCGGGTGGTCGGATCCGCCACGATCGCCGGGGCGACCACCATGGCCGGGGCGACCGCGAGCAGGCCGGCCAGCTGAGGGACGTGACGGTCATGGCAGCGACCACGACCAGGCGGGCCACGATCAGGCTGGCCACGACCAGGCTGGCCACGAGCAGGCTGGCCACGAGCAGGCCGGCCAGCTGAGGGACGTGACGGTCATGGCAGCCAGGATCGGGAGCCTGACGGGCAGGCAGGGACCAGAGGATCGTCCGCAGCCGGTTAGGCTCTCGAGGTGAGCAGAGCCAGCGGTATCGGGTCATGGCCGGACACCGACGTACGCCAGGCGGTGTCCGCGGTTCGGGACCTGCTCAGCGAGGACGGGTTGCCCTACCTGCCAGAGCTGCCCGCACGCGGCCCCGGGGCCGACATGATCGGGCGGAGCGCGGGCCTGCTGGCTGAGTTGGCGGTCGACCTGCAACCGATGGGGTGGCGGTTCGTCGACCGGGCAGGACGGGACGCCCATCGCACGTCGGGGCTGCTGTGCGAGGACCTCGATGAGCTGGCCGAGGCCTTTGACGGCTACGACGGCGACCTCAAGGTCCAGATCGCCGGCCCCTGGACTCTGGCCTCGAACATCTGGCTGCACCGCGGTGAGCGTTCGGTGGTCGACTCCGGCGCCACCCGTGACGTGATCGCGTCCCTGGCGGAGGGGCTGCGCGTCCACCTGGGTGAGGTCGCCCAGCTCGTCCCCGGGGCAACCCTCGTGGTCCAGATCGACGAACCGGGACTGCCGTCGGTGCTGGAGGGGCGGCTGCCCACGGCCTCCGGTTTCGGCCGGATCCGGGCGATCGACCCGACCACCGCGGCCGAGGGACTGCGCGACGTGGTCGCGGCGGCCGGCGACCGGCATACCGTCGTGCACTGCTGCGCACCGGACGTGCCGCTGGCGCTGATGAGGAACACCGGTGTGAGAGCAGTCTCAGTGGATACCGCCCTGCTGACCCCCAAGGGCTGGGAGTCCCTAGCCGCCACCGTCGAGTCCGGCGTGGACCTGTGGGCCGGGGTGATCCCCACCGATGACACCGGCGGGGGAGCCCGGCGCGAGGTCACAGATGTTGTCGGGCCCCTGGTGGAGGCGTGGCGCCGGGTTGGCCTGCCGCGCTCGGATCTGTCCCGGGTGACGCTCACGCCGGCCTGCGGCCTGGCCGGACTCACCCCTTCGGGCGCCCGGAGCGTCCAGAAGCTCGCTGCGGACGCGGCCCGGGCATTGACCGAGACCGCAGGGAGCTGACCACAACATGACTGCCCGACCCGCTGCTGACCTGACTGCCCGACCGATCGCCGGCCTGTCTGCCGCGACCAGATGACGACGGCGACCAGATGACGACGGCGACCAGATGACCGCCACGACCCGGGGCGTGGCTCCCGGCGCGCCCAACACCATGAAGGCCACTCGCGCACCGTGGCAGCTCAAGTTCATCGCACTGGCGTTCATCTGGGGCTCGAGCTTCCTGCTGATGAAGATCGGCCTGAGATCCCTTGCGCCACTGCAGATCTCCGGGCTGCGCAT